>JBCDKL010000115.1:0-9310 GCA_038746695.1 Pseudomonadota bacterium
TTACCTCTGCTGCGCCGCACAACCCTCCCCTATGACCAGCGTGAAGGACCAGTACGAGGCTTATCCCTATCCCGCCCGCGACCCGGCGGATGAGGCAAAGCGGCTGATTGCAGGCTCGCCATCGGATCCTGTGGAGGTTGATCACTACCTCTTTCAGGGCAAACGAGACTGGTCGAAGCCGTTTCGGGTGCTGGTGGCGGGCGGCGGTACCGGAGACGCTCTGATCCTGCTCGCACAGCGGCTCAAGGACATGGGCTGCCCGGCCGAGATCACATATATCGACCTTTCCATCGCCAGCCGCCAGATCGCCGAGTCCCGGGCCGCGGCGCGTGGCCTCACGGGCATCCGCTGGATCACTGGCGATCTCTTGCAAGCGCCGGATCTTGGACCGTTCGATTACATCGATTGTTGCGGTGTGTTGCATCATCTGCCCGATCCCGATGCCGGATTCCGGGCGCTTGCCGCCGCGCTCAGCCCTGAGGGCGGGATCGGGTTGATGGTCTATGCTCCGCTCGGCCGCACAGGGGTCTATCCGCTTCAGGAGGCGTTTGGCAGCCTCTTGGCCGAAGATCCACCCGAACAAAAGACCCGGTTGGCCCGTCAGGCGCTCGACCGGCTGGCACCGACACATCCGTTCGCGCGCAATACACTGGTTGGGGATCATCAGACCGGGGATGCCGGGCTCTATGACCTGCTGCTCCACAGCCAGGACCGTCCCTACAGCGTCGGGGACCTGTTCGCGGCACTCGAGCAGGCCGGGCTTGGCCTTGTCTCTTTCGTCGAACGGGCACGTTACGACCCCATGCATTATCTGCCTCGGGACCCGGCCTTCCGTCTTCGGATAGAGGCGCTGGCACCGGTTGAGCGTGCGGCGCTGGCCGAGCGGCTGTCTGGAAACATGAAGACCCATGTGGCCTATGCCGCTCCCCTAAACCGGGTTGAGCAAGCAGAGGCCCGGCCAGCCGGCCCCAATGCCGTGCCGCATCTGAACGGGGTGGTCCCGCTGGCGCTCGCCAAGCAGGTGCGCGAGAAGTCGGGCTTCACCTTGACCTCTGAAGGGTTGGAGTATCGCGTCTCCCTACCGCGTGGTGCGGCCCCTCTGATCGGCGGGATCGACGGCAAAAGAGCCTTGGGAGAAATCGCCGAATTGGCCGGACTCGACTGGATCGTGTTCTTGCAGCATTGGGGCGCGGTGAGCCAGGCTCTGACCGGTTTCAATCTGTTGCACTACAGCCAAGGCGGGCGGCGATGAGCGCGCCATGGCTTCTCGACCATGCGCCCTACACGCCGTTCACTGATCCGCGCATGGTCTCTCCACCAGGGCTGTCGCCGCTCGAACCGGCGGATTGGTTCCGGATCGACCCGGATTTCACGGCCCAGATGTCGGAGCGCGAGGCGCTGATCACGGAGCTGCCCGAGTTGGTACTGGCGGCCGATCCTGGGGCTCAGAACGTTCGGGCGCTCTATGATCGGATCCTCGATCACCTCCGCGCTGGGGGTCTTTACGACTTCGAAGAAAAAGCCGCCCGCCGTCCTGACGGCGCAATTGTGCCGCTGGATGAGACCAACCCCCTCGCCACGCTGGGCCGGCTGATCGCCGAGGATCTCTGCCTGATGGAGCAGCCTGGGACCGGCGGAGAATACCGGCTCGTTGCCGCCACGCTCTGCTTCCCATCGCGCTGGCTCTTATCCGAGAAACTCGGCCGTCCGCTGACGGTAATTCATGAGCCGGTACCGGACTATGACGACACGCTTGCGAGGCGCGTCAACCGGATGTTCGAAGCCGTGCGCCCGGGCCGCCCTCTGGTACGGGTGAATTGGCTGGTCCATGCGGTGGCCGAGCTGCATTTGCCGCTTGGCAGCGCCGAGAAAGCCAAAGAGCCAGACGATCTCTCCGGCCCGCTTTATCTGCGAACTGAGCGCCAGACGATGACCCGGATTGCCCCGGGCTCGGTCGTATTCGCGATCAAAACCTCGATCTGTCCGCTGGAGGCGCTGAGCCCCGCCGAGGCTGCCGCACTCGGCCAGGCGCTGTCGCAGCTCGATCCGCACAGCATCGCCTATCGCGCCGGTTCCGATCTGCACTGCAAAGCGCTGTCGCGCTTGGAGACCCTTGCCGCATGACCGATCAAAAATTGAACGACTGCCCGGCTTGGGTCTATCTGCTCCGCGAGTTCCAGGATTTCTATCGCCGACGCAAGGCAGGGGGCAGCGTCAAGATCCGCAGCCATCAGCGCAAGGTGAGTGAGGCGATCTCGAAGATCCTCGAAGCCAACCCGCCGATGCAGCCTCGCCCGATCGAGGACAAACCGGTCACCGCCCATCTCAAACGCGCGCTCGACAATGGCAGGCCCGAGCGGACGGAAAGCTTCGTGCGCGCGATCGAGAGCGTTCTGACCGAGGTAAGCTGGCTCTATGGCTATGAAAAAGTGCCCCGTGGGCTCTCGAAGAAATACGCCTATGCCGAGTTTGCCGGGCCGCAAGGGCCGGTCGTGGCCGAGGAACTGATCCTCGGCATGGTTCTGTTCGGCCCGAAATGCACCTATCCGGCCCATTCCCATGACGGGCTGACGGAGAGCTATTATGTCCTGTCAGGCGCTGTCAGCGAAAACGATGATGGCGTCTACGCACCGGGCTCGCTGATTTTCAACCCGCCCGGCCGGATGCACCGGATCACGGTCAGCGACACCGAGCCCGCGCTCCTGGTCTATGCATGGCATGGGTCGAAAGACAAACTTTCCAATCAGAAGATGAGCTTCAAAAGGTCCAGATAAGCCGTCGTTGAAAGCCGGTTCTGCAGGTTGAGAGATCTGCTATTCTGCTTCAAAACCGGCAAGGCAGCGAAAGGGAGGCGGGCATGAAACATGTCAAGGATATGGTGGCGGCGGCCAATGAGGTCGTGGACCATGCGCCGGCGGCGGAAATGCTCGACAAGCACGGTGCCGAAGGAGTGACCTTCGTGGATCTGCGCGATCCGCGTGAGCTGGAGCGTGAGGGCATGATCCCGGGCGCCTTCCACTGCCCCAGGGGAATGCTGGAGTTCTGGATCGATCCGGAAAGCCCCTATGCCAAGGAGCAGTTCCAGACCGGCAACCGCTTCGTCTTCTACTGTGCCTCTGGCTGGCGCTCGGCTCTGTCGGCACAGACTGCGCAGGAGATGGGCCTCGAAAACGTCTCCCACATCACCGATGGTTTCGGCGGCTGGAAGAAGGCCGGTGGCCCGGTCGGCGAGAAACCGGCGAAGAAGGGGTGAGCGAGGAGATCTTCCATTTCCCCGGCCGATATCGGCTGGCGCGCGATGCGGGGGAATTGATCCTAACCCTCTGGCTGGGTGGGTCGGCGCACCGGTTCCCGCTTGCGCCGCGACAGGGATATGCGTTGTTGATGGGGCGCCGCAGAACCGAGCTGCTTTATGCGATCGCCGTTGCGAAATCCGATGCCGGGGAAGCGCCCGATGCGGAGTTGATTTCGCTTTGCACCGGGGGGAGCGAGGCTGAGATCTCGGCCCTTGCCACGCACTGGAATCGTGACGGTTCGGTGGCCGCAGTGCTGGCAGAGGTGCTGGGGCAGCCTATTTCGCCGGGGCGATGGTTCGCGCCGCGCCGCCGGGCCGCCAAGACCCGCAAAGAAAAGGCACCGCTATGCTGACCGAAGAACAGATCCTGATCCGCGATACCGTCCGGTCCTATGCGCAGGAGCGGCTGGCGCCCTCGGCCCATGCGCGCGAGAAGGCAGGCGCGATCGAGCCCGAGATCGTGGGCGAGCTGGGCGAGCTTGGGCTGCTCGGCATGACTATTTCGCCGGATTGGGGCGGGGCGGGGGCGGATTATGTCTCCTATGCTCTGGCGCTGATCGAGATCGCGGCGGGGGATGGATCGGTCTCGACCATGGTCTCGGTCCATAACGCGCCGGTCTGTGCGGTCCTCGACCGGTTCGGCAATGATGACCAGAAGGAACGCTGGCTGCGCCCGATGGCCGAAGGACAGCATATCGGCTCCTTCGCCTTGACCGAGCCGCAGGCGGGCTCGGACGCATCCAACCTCAAGACCAAGGCGATGCGGACCAATGAAGGCTATACCGTCAATGGTGCGAAGCAATTCATCTCCTCAGCCCGGATTGGCAAGGCGACGGTTCTGTTTGCCATGACCGATCCGGTGGCGGGCAAGAAAGGAATGTCCTGCTTTGTCACCACCAATGATGCGCCCGGTTTCGAGGTGGTACGGGTCGAGGAGAAGCTGGGGCAGAAGGCCTCCGACAGTTGCGCTCTGGCTTTTGAAGATCTGAAGATCGCCTTCGAGGACCGGATCGGCGAGGAGGGGCAGGGCTATGCCATCGCGCTCTCCAGTCTCGAGGCCGGGCGGATCGGCATTGCCGCTCAGGCGACCGGGCTGGCGCAGGCAGCGTTCGACCGGGCGCTCGCCTATGCCCGCGAGCGCGAGGCATTCGGCAAACCGATCTTCGACTTGCAGGCCGTGCAGTTCCGGCTTTCCGACATGGCGACCGATCTGGAATGCGCGCGCAATATGGTGCTCAACGCCGCTGCGATGAAGGACCGGGGCGAGCCGTGTTTGCGCGAGGCGTGCATGGCGAAACTCTTCTGCGCCCAGGCGGCTGAGCGGATCACCTCGGAGGCGATCCAGGTTTTAGGCGGCTATGGCTATCTCGCCGACTATGAGGTCGAGCGCATGTATCGCGATCAAAAGGTCTGTCAGATCTACGAGGGTACGAACGACATCCAAAAGCTGATCATCGCCCGCCAGCTTTGATCCGGCCCCTGGGCCGGGGTACACTCTCCGCACCTGACCGGAGGAGTTCCCATGCGCTTGTTTACCGCCGCCACCGTCATCACCCTGCTCGCCGCCCCGGCGGGAGCGGATGAAATTTCCGATACGCTCGAGGCCGCGCTGGAGGCCTATCGCGCCGGCGATATCGCCCTGGCGAAGGAGGAGTTGGACTATGCCGGCCAGCTTCTCAGCCAACTCAAGGCGCAAGGGCTGACCGGGTTCTTGCCGGCGCCGCTCGATGGGTGGGAGAAATCCGAGCCATCCACCCAGGCGGCGGGAGCCGCGATGTTCGGCGGTGGTCTGCTTGCCGAGGCTACATATTCGAACGGCGCTTCCGAGATAGGGCTGCGCCTGATGGCCGACAATCCGATGGTCGTCGCTATGGGTACCGCCTTTGGCAATGCGGCTCTGATGGGGGCCATGGGTGAGGTCCGGCGGATCAACCGACAGAAGTTGATCGTAACGCCCGAGGGTGACGTTCAGGCCCTGATCAATGGCAGAGTGATGGTGCAGATCGAAGGTGATGGAAGCACCGAAGATAAACTGTCCTATTTCGAAGCATTGGACATCGAAGGGCTGAAAAGCTTTTAGTCACCTTCCCCAACGTCATGTAAAATTGAGTTGGCATACTCAAGAGAATGTTGCTTTAACTCCTGCAAAACAGAACGGGAGGAAGCACTATGACGGCGATAAGCCCTTTCAGCCGCATTATCTATTTTGGCGACAGCCTGACAGATAGCGGCACTATTTTCGATCTGACCAGCGAGGTTCTGACCATCCCGGTCCCTCCGGCCGAACTTGGCTATGACGGCCAATTCTCCAACGGTAATGTCTATGCCGATATCGCGCCCGCGCTTCTGGGCACCAATGTCGAGAATTTCGGCGTCGGCGGGGCACGGGCGATTGGCACGATCCCGCTGGCCGGGTTCTTTCCGGGCAATTCTCAAGCGCCGGACGGGTTCAATCCGTTCGTCGCGGTGCCGACCGATGACCAACTCAGCTTCGACATCAACTTGAATGCCCAGGTCGACCGGTTCCTCGCCTCCGAGGCCGCTCGGGGCGCTCCGATCCCGGGCTCGGCGGCGTCGTTTTTGATCGGGTTGAACGATCTCAACAACTTCGCGCCGACCAGCACCGATACCGACATCATCGTGCAGGAAGCACTCGCGCTTTCCGGTACGATCCTGTTCGAGACCTTGTCCAACGCGTTCCAGGTGGCCTTTGCCGGGGTCGAGACGATCATTCTGAACACGCTGCCGGGGGCGACCTTCTTCCCCTCTTCCGCCTTTGTCTCGCCCGAGCAGATCGCCTTGGGCGAACAGATCATCCCGCTCTACAATTTCAACTTGGATCTTGCGGTGCAGGTGCTGCAGGGCTCGGGCATTGATGCGCGGTTGGTGGATCTGGCGGCGTTGGCCGCCGAGATCGAGGCGGATCCGACCAGTTTCGGCTTCGTCGCCGATTTTGCCGAGTCAATCTTCCTGGGCTTTGGCTCGGATCCGGCAATTCTGTCGGATGGAGTGGGTGGGTTCTTCCCGGCCTTCCCGTCAAACACTACGCAACCCGACCTAGATGCCGATCAGATCGCCTTTATTGATCTTCTGCACCCGACCACGTCCACCCATGGGATCATCGGGGCGTTCCAGGCCGAGGCGCTGACCAATGAGGTGATCTTCGGTACTGCCAGTGCGGATACGATTTCAAGCGGGGCGGGCGACGATCTTCTGTTCGGATCAGGCGGCAACGACCTGCTGCGCGGCGGCTTCAATGACGACATCTTGCTGGGCGGGCTGGGCAATGACGATCTACGCGGCTTCATCGGCAATGACATCGCGAATGGCGGCTCGGGCAACGATATCGTACGCGGTCAGGATGGTGATGATATTGTCGCTGGCGGCGAAGGCGATGATCGGGTCTTGGCGGGCCGCGGCGATGACGTGCTGATCGACGGTCTGGGTTCGGACCGTTTGATCGGGCTAGATGGCGATGACGCGTTCCTCTATACCGAGGCGGTGCTGCTCGGAGGCACCACAGGGACGGACAGCGATCTGTTCAAGGGAGGTCTCGGCACAGATACTCTGTTCTTGGTGTTGAGCGATGCGACCGAGGCTGCTGTGATGGCCGAGGTGGTCGATGGCGCCCGGGCGCAGGACCTTACAACACTCGGGCTGACGACCGACTCGATTGAGAACATCGTCTTCCTCGATAGCCGCGAGGATCTGACCACGCTGGGCTTCACCCGCCTGGAAGAGGCGGATTTGTGGGGTTTGGTCTGATCGTCAGCCAAAGGCGCTGTGCTAACAGATGAGCACAGCGCCAGACCCACGGTCCGAAGCTTTGAGCATTCGACGGTTGCCGGGTGGCAGAGCCCGAAGCTTAAGTGGCGCCTGCATCTGCTGGTCGCTGGAACCTACGATGGTGAGGGGTCGGAGCGCTCCGTGATCTGATCGCCTCGTCGCGACCTCAAAGCCCGTTGATCGGGACCTTGAGATAGACCTGCCCGTTCTCCTCGGGCTCCGGCATCTGGCCGGCGCGCATATTCACCTGGATCGAGGGTATGATCAGTTTGGGCATCGAGAGCTGCGCGTCGCGGGTCTCGCGCATCTCGACGAATTCATCCTCCGAAACCCCATCGCGGACATGTTTGTTCCGCGCCTTCTGCTCTCCCACCGTGCTCTCCCAGGCGAACTGATCCCGCCCCGGCGCTTTGTAATCATGGGCGGTGAAGATCCGCGTCTCGTCCGGCAGTGACAGGATCTTCTGGATCGAATGATAAAGCTCGCGCGCCGATCCGCCCGGGAAGTCGCAGCGCGCCGTGCCGAAATCCGGCATGAACAGCGTATCCCCCACAAAAGCAGCATCGCCGATCACATAGGTCATGCAGGCGGGCGTATGCCCCGGTGTGTGCAGCACATGGGCCGCGAGCCCGCCGATCTCGAACCGGTCCTGCTCGCGGAACAGAGCGTCGAATTGGCTTCCATCGCGTTGGAACTCGGTCCCTTCGTTGAAGACCTTGCCGAAGACCTCCTGCACTGTGCAGATCTCTGCCCCAATCCCGATCTTGCCGCCGAGTTGCTCTTGAAGATACGGGGCGGCGGAGAGGTGATCGGCATGGACATGGGTCTCGAGGATCCAGTCACAGCGTAGGCCCTCGGCCTTGATATGCCCGATCAGCGCATCGGCCGAGCGCGTAGAGGTGCGCCCCGAGGCATGGTCGAAATCCAGCACCGAGTCGATGATCGCACAAGCCTCGCTGTCCGGATCGCGCAGGATGTAGGAGGCGCAATTGGTCGGCTCGTCGAAAAAGGCGGTCACCTCGGGTGTCATCCTATCCTCCACAGATGCGATTTTCCTTCAATATAAGGACAAAACACAGATTTGGAATGTGCAATCAGAGCGGACCTGGACCGGCATAAGGCCCAAGGCGCTTTGGCTTCAGGGTGATGCGTGGGAGACTCTTTCCTCTGGGGGTTGAATTCGCCCCCATCACTGGAAAGGGAAGCCATGATAGGCAAAATACTTCACCGAACGCTCCCGCTCGTCGCACTTTTCGCTCCGATCGCCCATGAGGCCAACGCACAGATCGTCCTGCCGACCAATGCGCAAAGTGACTGCACGGTCACCGAGACTGAGGTCGCGGGCTGGTTTGGCGGGACCATCACCGCAGGCGGCGCCGTCTCACCGCCAGCCTTCACCCAGATCGACACGAACAGCTCGGTCTGCGATTTCTACATCTGGGGCGCGCAGATGTTCCTTTGGCTGACCTCGCCCGATGGCGCCGGCACGGTTCTGGAGGGAGACAGTATCTTCACCGTGAACACCTCGGATTGGACCCTCTTTGCCGATGGCGATCAGCCGATGCAGATGGCGACAAGGCAAGAGAAGGATGACGATATCGGCGGCATCAGCCAGACCGACAGCCAAGCTGGCGTTTTGATGTCGCAGGCCGGATCGCTGGTTTACTACGGAGTGCATGTGAACGACGTCTATGGCTATTTCCTAACCGGTCAGAAATGCGGGGCCGAGAATGGCCAGGCCAATTGCACCGACCCGGCGACCCCGTATCTCCAAACCAAGAACTTCCCATATGATCAGGGGCATTTGGATGCGGTGGTCACCTTCGCCAAGGACCATCTGGGCGTGGACACTGTGCCAGATGAGGATGTCTTGGTGCTGGAGCTGAAGACCTCTTGGGTCGATGCGTCCACGCTGGCCGACCAGACCGGATATGTGATCATCGAAGGAACCGTCCCGGCTTTCGAACAGACCTCCGACACGTTGTGGACCCAGTCGGGATCTCAAGACCTTTCGCTGGCCCTGGTGGGAATGCATATCGTCGCCACGGTACATAACCATCCGGAATTCGTCTGGGCCACATTCGAGCACATGAACAACACGCCGATGGCGCCCTATTTCTATGATGGCAGCGACTTCATGCCGACAACGTTCCAGGCCGAGAACGACTTCTTGTTCTTTCCAAAAGGTGGGACGATCGATGGTGCCAATCTGGAATGCATGGGGGTGAA
>JBCDKL010000116.1:0-9281 GCA_038746695.1 Pseudomonadota bacterium
AGCCACTCGACCAAAACCGGCGAGCCGGAGGTTTGGCTCACTTGACTTCTTACCAGGATCCCCTTGCGTCCCTCATCGGTGCTGCCGCCAAGGGTGATTGTCTCGCCCGCATAGGCCTGGAACCGCCGCGCGTAGATGGTAGAGACCGAATGCAGCAGCGCCTTGCCAAAGGCCGCCTGCTGGGCATCGCTCATATCCCGCCAGGACCGCCCGGCGACGAAACGCGCAATCTGCGGCATGGCGGCGCGGGCTTGCATCACCTGTTTCAGCGCATCCGCCTTGGCCCGGTCATTGCCGCCGCCGCGTACGATGCTCAGCAATTCGGCCACTGTCGCCTCGACATGTCCCTCGGCCACCCCGGAATCCAGCGCCAGCGCCCGCATCGGCACTGTCAGTGCCGCAACGCCAACGGTCAGCCCCTGCAACAGCACACGTCTCGTGGTCATCCTCGCCATCTCCTGAACGCATCAAAATGCATCTATATCGCGTGATATAGGTGACGCTGCACCTCAATTGCACCTATCTGCCAGGAAACGGGCGAGAGCATGGCCTCCGTCGCTGGGAAAGTTGTGAAATCATGAGGAAAACGCTAACAGGCGCCTCGGAGCATGGTAAACTCTGGCTCACAAGGCCGTTGATTTGGGGTGATGGCGAATTGAATCCTGCGCGTCTGGCGCAAAATGGCAAACGGGATTTTAAAGCATCGCGTCCACAACGCGTCTCGACGGGGTCCGATCCGGCGCCGTTAAAGCCAAGGGAACGGGGCGTTTCATGAAAAAACCGATGGGTCACGACGAGATGCGCGCAGCGATGGGCCGCTGCCGGTCGCATTTCACGGCCGTCTTCGTCTTTTCGATCTTCGTCAATCTGCTGATGCTGACGGGCCCTCTGTTCATGTTGCAAACCTATGACCGGGTCCTGTCGAGCCGGTCGGAGGAGACGCTTGTCGCCCTTGTGGTGCTGATCACCGCCCTCTTTGCCTTCTACGGTCTTCTGGAATTCGCCCGCGGCAGGGTCTTGTCCCGCGCTGGTGCGCGCTTTGCCGAGCTGATGGACAATCGCGTCTTCATCGCGGTGATGCGTCGCTCGGTCGCCCCGCAGGAGCGGGCGCGACCCAATACAGCCGCCCGCGATCTCGACTCGATCAAGCAGCTCCTGGCGGGGCCCGCACCTTTCGCGCTTGTGGATATTCCGTGGACGCCGATCTTCTTGACGGCAATTTTCATCGTCCATCCGCTGATGGGCTGGGTCGCCGTTGGCGGCGGGGCGATCCTGATCGTTCTGACCGCGCTCAACCAGTATCGCTCGCATAAACCCAATGCCGAGGCACAGCAGGCCAGCGCCGAGGCCGAGAACCTCTCGGAGGAGATGCGCCAGAACGCCGAAGTCGTCCAGGGCCTCGGCATGCGCGATGTCGGCATGAACCGCTGGCGGAAATTCCGCCGCTCGGCACTGGAGAAACAGCTTCTCGCCTCGGACCGGACCGGCAGCTATTCCTCCTCCTCCAAGGCGATGCGATTTTATCTGCAATCGATCATGCTGGCGGTCGGCGCTTGGCTGGCGCTGCAGCAACTCATCTCCCCTGGGATGATGATAGCGGGATCGATCCTGATGGGCCGCGCGCTTGCCCCGATCGAGCAGGCCATCGCGCAGTGGGCCCTCGGCCAGCGCGCTCACCGTGGCTGGAAGATGCTGGGTGAGTTGCTCGAGAAAACGCCGCCAGAGCAGGAAAAGACCCAGCTTCCCACCCCCAAAGGCTATGTCCGCGCCCAGGCGGTCGCAGTTCTCGCCCCGGGCGAGCAGGTGCCCGCCCTGCGCGGCGTGGACTTTGCGATCGAACCCGGCCAGGCCATGGGTGTGATCGGCCCCTCAGGCGCGGGCAAGACCACGCTCGCCAAAGTCCTGACCGGTATCTGGCAACCCGCCGCAGGCAATGTTCGTCTCGACGGAGCAGCCTTGGACCAATGGCCCGATGCCACGCTGGGGCGCTATATCGGGTACCTGCCGCAGGAGATCGGGCTCTTCGCCGGTTCGGTCGCGCAGAACATTGCCCGGATGGCCGAGGAACCCGACGATGCCAAGGTGATCGAGGCCGCCAAACGGGCCGGCGCGCACGACCTTCTGCTGCATCTGCCCCAAGGCTATGACACCGATATCGGTGCGGGAGGGCAACGGCTCTCGGGCGGCCAACGACAGCGGGTGGCGCTGGCGCGGGCCCTCTATGACGATCCCCCGCTTCTCGTGCTGGACGAACCGAATGCCAATCTCGATGCCCAGGGCGAGCAGGCGCTGGTGGACGCGATCCGCGACGCCAAATCACGCGGTCGCACCGTGATCATCATGGCCCATAGACCCTCCGCGATTGCCGCTTGTGATCTCCTGCTGATGATCGACAAAGGACAGCAGGTCGATTTCGGCCCGCGCGACGAGGTGCTGAAGAAGCGCACCAAGAACTATCAGCAGCTCAACCAGGGTGCCAACAGCGCCCAAGGTGTGACGGCGGCGCAGCGCCCAGCCCAACCGCAACCAAAACCGCAACCCGCACAGGTGCAGACCGTTCCCGCCGCCAGTATCAAGCAAGGAACGCAGAGCGGCCCGGTCAGCGGTGGAGCCGCGGCCCAAGGCGTCGCCACACAAGCCGGTGCCACGATGGGTACCGCAATGGGTGGCACGATGGGTGCTGCAGTCAGCAGTCCGGTCTCGACAACCGTGACAACCACGACGACCGGCCTCGGCCCAACCAGGGTGCCCGAGCCCGCAGGTGCGCGCTCACCTGCCGCGAAGACTGGCAGCACCGCCGCGGCACAAAGCTCAGGTGCTAAAACCACCCCCAGCACCGCATCACAGGGGAAAGGCAAATGAACCTTCAGCTTCCCAAACCCGATCAGAAAGCCGCCACTGCCCAGCCCGACGATGGCTGGGCCGCCCGCGGCCATATCCGCTTTGGCCTGATCTGCGTCATCCTGCTGGCCGGCGGTCTGGGCGGCTGGTCGGCCACGGCGAAACTGGCGGGCGCCGTGATCGCCACCGGCCAAATCCGGGTCGAGGCCCAGCGCCAGGTGGTCCAGCACCCCGATGGCGGCGTGGTCGGGCAGATCCATGCCAGCAATGGAGACGTCGTCCAGGGCGGCGATGTCCTAATTCGTCTCGACGACACAACCCTGAAATCCGAACTCAACGTGCTCGAAAGCCAGCTCTTCGAGATCATGGCACGGCGCGACCGTCTGCTCGCCGAGCAGTTCGATCTTCCAGAGATAAAATTCCGCCCCGCACTGCTCGAGGCCACCACCGGCCGGCCCGATGTCCAAACCCTGATCGATGGCCAGCAGAATCTTTTTCTCGCCCGGCTGCAAAGCATGGATTCCGAGCTTGCGGTGATGGCCGAACGCCGCGCCCAGCTCAACGAACAGATTCAGGGCGCCGAAGCCGAGCAAACCGCGCTGAAGCGTCAATCTGAGCTGATCGATCAGGAACTGGTCGGGATGCGCCAACTGGCCGCCAAGGGACTGGCGACCCAGGACCGGATCCTCTCGCTCGAGCGCGAAGCGGCCCGTCTGCTCGGCCAGATCGGCCAGATCTTGGGCCAAATCGGCCAGCTCAAGGGGCAGATCTCCGAGTTGAAGACCGAGGAACTCCGCATGGCGGATGGCCGCCGCGAAGAAGCGATCACCCAGGAACGCGAACTCGGCTATCGCGAGCTCGAGATGACCGAGCGCCGCATCGCCTTGCTCGAACAGCTCAACCGCTTGGAGATCCGAGCGCCACGCCCCGGCGTGATCCATGACATGACCGTCTTCGCGCTGAAATCGGTGATCCGCTCGGCAGAACCGATCCTGTATGTCGTGCCCTCCGACACCGATATGATCGTGGATGCCCGGGTCGAGCCGCTCCATCGCGATCAGGTCAGCCCGGCCCAGGATGTGGTCCTGCGCTTCTCGGCCTTTAACACCCGGACCACACCGGAACTGTTCGGTCGAGTGAGCAAAGTCTCGTCGGACACGCTGATGGACGAAGCCTCGGGCCTGACCTATTTCAGCGCCGAAGTGGTGCTCAATGACGGTGAGATCGACAAGCTTGCGGGCGCCGAACTGGTCGCAGGCATGCCGGTTGAAGTCTACATCCAGACCGGTGAGCGCACCCCGATCAACTATCTGATGCGCCCGATCACCGACTACTTCTCCCGCGCGCTCCGAGAAGAATAACTTCTCCGCAGAGCATCACCGGTCAAGGGACCGCCCCCTCCCCCTGGGGAGGGCTGGGGAGGGGACGCAGCTCCGGATGGAGCTGCCAACACCATGCATGCGGGCTCTGGCCCGCCTTCCTTTTGCCTCGCCCTGCCTCCCCTACCCTTGACCCGACCGCCCGGCCCGCCATCTGCCCTTGGGACGGCAACCGATCAAGGCAGGCCAGATGATGAACGCCACCCCGCCCCTGCCGCTCGAGATCGAGATCCTCTCCGATCTTTCGGACATCCCCGCAGCCGAATGGGATGCCTGCGCAGCTCCTGAGGCCTCAGATGGCGGCCTCGCGATCGATCCCTTCACCAGCCATGCCTTTCTGACCACGCTCGAGAGTTCGGGCTCAGCAACAGCGAAAACCGGCTGGGCGCCGCATCACTTGGTCGCTCGGTTCGGCGGCCAGGTCCTCGGGGCCATGCCGCTTTACCTCAAGGGTCACAGCCAGGGCGAATATGTCTTCGACTATGCCTGGGCAGATGCCTGGCACCGGGCCGGCGGAGACTATTATCCCAAGCTCCAGGCTGCCGTCCCTTTCACGCCCGCAACCGGGCGCCGTCTGCTGGCCAGGACCGATGCCGCCCTGCCCGCGGACACGATCCGCGCGGGGCTGATCGAGGGCGCCATCGCCCTTTGCGACCGGCACGAGCTTTCCTCGCTCCATCTCACCTTCTGCACTGATGAGGAATGGAACTTCGGCGGCGAGCTCGGCCTGCTCCAGCGCACCGACCAGCAATTCCACTGGGAGAACGCGGAGTATAACAGTTTCGACGATTTCCTCGACGCGCTCGCCTCACGCAAACGCAAGACCCTGCGCAAGGAACGTCTCAAGGCGGTCGAGAACGGCATCTCGATCCACTGGCTCACAGGCAGCGATATCCAAGACGAGCATTGGGAGGCGTTCTGGCGCTTCTATCAAGACACCGGGCTGCGCAAATGGGGCCGCCCCTACCTGACCCGCGCATTTTTCGACCAGATCTCGGATGCGATGGGAGACCGGATCCTCCTGATCCTATGCCAGCGCAATGGGCGCTGGATCGCCGGAGCGCTCAATTTCATCGGCCGCGAGACCCTTTTCGGCCGCTATTGGGGCGCCAGCGAGGATCATCCCTGCCTGCATTTCGAGACCTGCTATTACCAGGCCATCGACTACGCCATCCAGCATGGCTTGAAGCGGGTCGAGGCAGGCGCCCAGGGGGGCCATAAACTCGCCAGAGGCTACGGTCCGGTCACGACCCGCTCGCTGCATTACCTGCCAGATCCCGGGTTCCGCCAGGCAGTCGCACGCTATCTCGACCAGGAACGCGCGGCGATCGCCAGCGAAAACGCAGCCCTGGTCGAAATGACGCCATTCAAGAAAAGCGGCTGACCGAACTGGTCATCCGCTGAGTTAAGCGTCGTCCTTGGTGTGAACCAGGGGCGCGAGGCCCGCAGATCTGCGCCGCTCAGATCTGCCCGGCCAGCGCCGCGCCCAATGTGGCCACCGCCTCGCCCGGATTGTCCTCGACATTCAACACTTTGATCTCGCCATTCTCGACCAGGGCCGAGAACCGCTTCGCTCGAACACCCAGACCAACGGCCGAACCATCGAAATCCAGGCCGAGCGCCTTGACCAGCGTGCCATCGGAATCTGCAATCATCCTGATACCCGCCGCCGCAGCCCCGCTGACCTCGCCCCATTTGCCCATCACGAACGGGTCATTGACCGCGATGCAGATGATCTCATCCGCACCCTTTGCTTTCAGATCGTCCGAAGCCTCCATGAAGCTCGGCAAATGCTTCAGATGGCAGGTTGGCGTGAAAGCCCCCGGCACGCCAAACAGAGCAACTTTTCGCCCATCGAACAGCGCCCCGCTCTCGACCTTCGAGGGCCCGTCTTCAGTCAGTTCAAAAAGTGTCGTCGCAGGGATTTTATCGCCAATCGAGGCCATGGGAGAGGTTCCTTCCGGGGTGGTGGTGGGAGTGTCGGGCACGGACCATATTCCGCACCCGCCGATGCGGCAAGGGGGCGCGGTCAAGCGCGCAGGATCACCACCCTTGTCTCGCCATAAACCCGCTGGTCGCTTTCCAGAAGGCCGGGCAGCGCCATCACCTCCTCATCCGCGGCCAGCTCAAGCACCACCAGGGCACCGGGTGCGATCCACCCCCCTGCCCCGGCCGAGCCCAGCGCTTTGGCGCCAAACCCGCTGCGATAAGGTGGGTCGGCGAAGATCAGATCAAATGGCTCGCCCCGGCATGGACCTAGCCTGGTTGCATCCCGGCGCCAGAGCTTAGTCTGCCCGATCACCCCCAGAGCCTCGATATTCCGCCGGATCAGAGCACGGGAAGCGGCGAAATCATCGACAAACACCGCCCGCGCCGCACCGCGAGACAGCGCCTCGAGCCCCAAGGCCCCGGTCCCAGCGAAAAGGTCCAGGACCCGCGCGCCTTCGATGGCAGGATAATCGCCATGGGCCAGCAGATTGAATAGCGCCTCGCGCACCCGGTCCGAGGTCGGGCGCAAATGCGCCGACCCTCCACCATCCGCACCCGGGGCGGCCAGGCGAGCACCGCGAAACTGCCCGCCGATGATCCTCACAACACGCGGTCAAGGGCGACGATCAGGCGGGTCACTTCCTCCGGCGTCGTGTAATGCAGGGCCGAGACCCGGAGCACGCCCTTGGCCGGATCGATCCCCAGCGCCTCGACCGTCCGGCGCGAATAAAAGTCGCCTCCCCCCGCCATAATCCCCAGCTGGGCCAGATCGGTCGCCAGGGCCTCGCCCGGGCGCGCATGGTCTATCGCAAATGTCGGGGCGCGGGCCTCGGCATTGGCCGGTCCGACTAGGCGGATATCATTGCGCCCGTTGAGGTAATCGAGCAGCGGCTGCATCACCTCGATCTCAGCCTGGCGCATCAGCCCCGCCGCAGAAGCACCGCCATGATGCGCACTCAACGCATCCCAATAGTCGCACATCCCGGCCAGCGCTGCGACCTGCGCATGATCCGGCCCCGCCGGAGTAAACCTCGCGGTCAGAGACTTTTCGTTGAAGTAATGCCCCTGGTTCGCAAGCCGCTCGGCCAGGGCGCGGCGGATCACCATCACCCCCTGATGCGGGCCATAGGTCTTGTAGCTCGAGAACAGATAGATATCCGCCCCCAGAGTCCCGACATCCGGCAGGCCATGGGGCGCATAAGAGACCCCGTCGACACAAACCACCGCCCCCGCCGCATGGGCCTTGGCCGCGATCTCGGCCACCGGATTGATCTCGGCCACGATATTCGAGGCATGGGTCAGAGTGACGAGCTTGGTCCGCTCGGTCAGGAGATCGTCCAAGTCGGCGGGATCAAGATGACCCGTCTCGTGGTCGATGGGCCAGACCCGGACTACCAGTCCCTCGCCGCCTAACCTGCGCCAAGCGCCAGTATTTGCCTCGTGGTCCTGGTCGGTCACTACAATCTCGTCGCCGGGCTCAAGGGTCTGCCGGAACGCCTGCGCCAGGACATAGGCGTTCTGAGTGGTCGACGGGCCGAAATGCACCTCATCCTCGCTCACACCCATGGCGGCGGCCAGGCGGGTGCGGCTCTCATCCATCATCTCCCCCAGCCGGGTCGAGGCAGGATAGGGCCAGTAGGGCTGCATTTTCAGCTTGCCATAGACCTCGGCCATGCGCTCGACAACCTGACGACAGAGATAGGAGCCACCGGCATTCTCGAAAAATGTCCAGCCATCCAGATCCGGCTCGGAGAATGCGGGGAACTGGCTCCGGACAAAGTCGAAATCGAGTGGCATGGCGCGTCCCTTTCCCAGATCTTCTCGGCTTGTGGCGCGGGGAGAATTGAATTGTCAAACAAATCCCGCTGGGGCATGGTCGCGCGAAACCCGGGGGCCAACCATGACAGACGCCGAGCGGCAAATCTTCCCCAGCGTAGGCCATCAGATCGCCGAGGAAATCCGGCGGATGATCCTGGATGGCGATCTTGGCGCCGACGACCGGCTGCCGGGCGAGCAGGAACTGGCGACCCGTTTTGGCGTCTCGCGCCCCTCGATCCGCGAGGCGCTTAAACGTCTGGCGGCGCAAAACTTGATCCGGACAAGACGCGGCGCGGCGGGGGGTAACTTCGTGAACCGCCTCGGCCTCGCACAAGCGCAGGAGCAGTTGGAGGCGAACGCCACCATGCTGATCGTCCTGGGCGGGATCGACCCTGATGTTCTCGCCGAGGCGCGGCTGACGCTGCTGACCGCCTGCGCACCCCTGGCAGCCGAACGGCGCGATCAAGCGACCCTTGCGGCGATGCAGGCCGAAGTAAGCGCACAGCAGGGCGATCTGTCCGACGAGGCGTTCTGCGCCTCCGATATCCGCTTCTACCGCGCACTGGTGGACGGGGCGAAAAACCCGATGCTATCCCTGCAGATGGCCGGGGTGATCGAGGCCATTCAACCGCTCCTGAACATGATCATCTATCGCGCCCGCGACCGGGCCGAGATTGCAAGGCGCCATGGCCGCCTGCTCGATTGCCTTACTGCCCGGGATTCTGCGGGAATGATCGCTGAACTTGCCGCCCTCAGCGAAGACACCGCGCGCCTCGTCCGCGAGGCACAGGCCGCACGGCTGGCCAAGCGGGGCGCCTGAACAATGCGGCTTCTGGATTATGTCGACGATCCCAGGGCGGTGACCCTTGTGGTGGCCGCGCTGATCTCGGCCGCGCTCTGGATCGCCACCTTCTCGACCATGGGTCAGATGGACATGGCCCGTATGGATATGGGCGGCATGCAAATGGGCGGCATGCAGATGGGTGACGGTGAGATCGGCCAAGCGCCGATGCCAGGAATGAAGGGCGATGGGGAAGTCGGCGTGACCGGGATGTCGGCCGAAGGCAGCGCAGGCGATTTGGCTGCAATGCCGGCGGAGGACATGGCGGGCGACATGGAGACGATGCCCTCGGACACGATGGGCGGCATGTCCGACACTATGAATATGTCCGAGACCATGGATATGGGCGGCATGGCGATGGACATGCCGGGCATGTCAATGGACCCCTCGGATTGGAGTCTATCGACCCTGGC
>JBCDKL010000117.1:0-9155 GCA_038746695.1 Pseudomonadota bacterium
CAGGTGCTGACCAACTACATCGCCAATTCGGTGAAGTTTACCGAGGGCGGGTCGATCCGTCTTTCGGCTCGGCGCGTCGGGACCTGGCCCAACGGGCAGGTGGTCCGCTTTGAGGTCGAGGATACTGGCATGGGCGTCCCGGAAGGCGTGGTCGATCAACTTTTTCAGGCATTCGAGAAGGAAGAAGCGTCGGATGGCTCGCGCCAAGGCTGGGGGCTCGGCCTCGCAATCGTCCGCCGTTTGGCCGATATGTTGGGGGCCGAGATCGGCTATGAACGCCCTGCAGGGGGCGGAGCATTGTTCTTCCTCGAACTGGTGATCGCAGCGCCGCGCGAGCAGATTGCGTCACCGGTATTTGCCGCCCAGGATCCGCTCGTAGCCGAAACCCGCGCGACGATGCAGGATCAACCCTCCGCGCCGCATCTGACCCGTAGGACACCGTTGAACTGTCTAATCGCCGAGGACAATGTCGAGAACGCTCATCTCCTTGGCGCGATTTTGAATCGGGAGGGCTGTGAGACGGTCTTCGCCCGCGATGGCCAGGAGGCAATCGAGCGCGCCCGCGACATCTGTTTCGATATCATCTTTATGGATATCCGAATGCCCCGGATGGACGGCGTGGCCGCCAGCCGCTGGATCCGAGAACGCGACGGGCCCAACCAGAATGCCCCAATCGTTGCGGTGACGGCGAACTCGAACCGAACGAGCACGGCGGATTATCGCCGTGCGGGCATGTCCTCATGCATCACGAAACCCTATTGCAGCGAACAGATCCTCTCGCAGATCAGAGACCTACCGCGCTGAGCCGTCGGGCGCTGGTCCGCTCCAAATGGGCGATACAGGTCGTGACATCTTTAATCGGCACGGGTTTGCGCAGGACATAGGCGACATTTGCGACATCGCGGAAGATCTCGCCTCGGGGGTACATGTTCGATCCGGTGATCACCACGATCCGTGCGGCAGGCGAGGTATAGCCAATGAACGCCGCGAGTTCGAGCGCATTCACCCCGTCAAGCCAGAGATCCAGCAGGATCGCATCATAGCTGTTGAAGCGGAGCATATTGGTCGCCTCCGCGACATTCGCCGCCGTGTCGATCTGATGCCCCTCTCGCTCCAACGCGATCCGCCACAAGTCGCGCAGCGCCGCGTCGTCCTCGATGATTAACCCCTGCATTCCAACCCCCTAGAGTCGTCTGGCCTTCCGCAAAAAACCTAGGCGGGAGCTTGTTACGAGAATGCTAAAGGAGTTCCATCGGTAGCGAAACGGAACGAACTCTGCGGGCAGTTGTGTTTCGAGCAGACGTTGGAACGGTTGGTCAAGAGAGATCGGGCCAGGTGTCGCTTAGCCTGTATCCAGCCGGAAACTGGTCTTCCGGGTCCAGCATGAGCTGGTGCGTGCCGGTAATCCAGGCCCGTCCCGCGATCTGTGGCCGGATCGCTGGGCGTCCGGACAGGCCGCACGTCTCGACGATCTCGCAGTGAAAGCTCGATCCGATGAGCGATTGTGCGGTATAGCCCGTGCCGGGAGCGATTTCTCCCCGCGCGTGCAGCACCGCCAGCCGGGCGGAGCAGCCGGTGCCGGTGGGTGAGCGGTCGATCTTACCCGGCCGGATCGCCACGGCGTGGCGGCAGGAAAACCCCTCCGCCGTCCGTCTCGATGGCCCGGTGAAGAGGCAGAAGGAAATCCCGGAGATCTCAGGTTGCTCGGGATGGCGAAACCCGATCTGTTCGGAGGCAGCGCGGGAGATCCGGATCCCCGTCTCCGCCAGATCCCGCGCTTCGGACGGATCCAACGAAAAACCGAGCGCTGCAGCATCCACAATCGCGAACGTGTCTCCGCCAAAGGCCGTATCGACCGACACCGTGCCCAGTCCCGGCACTTCGATCATGGCATCCAGACGATCGGCGAAACTCGGCAGATTCACGAGCCGCACCCGCGTCGCCCTGCCATCGGTCACATCGACTTCCACCGGGATCAGCCCGCCCGGCGCTTCGAGGACAAGATGCGTCACCGGCTCGGTGACCGGAACCAGACCGCATTCGACCAGCACGGTCGCCACGCAGATCGTGTTGGAACCGGACATCGGCGGGGTGTCCGCGGGCTCCATGATGATGAAACCGGCATCGGCCGAAGGATCCTTGGGCGGGACCAGGAGATTGACATGCCGGAACACCCCGCCGCGAGGCTCGTTCAGCACGAAGTCGCGCAAGACCCCATCTCTGGCGATCCAGCGAGACTGCTCCCAAAGGGTTTCGCCAGGAGGTATCGGTACGCCAGAGGTAATGACATCGCCAACTTCGCCCTCCGCATGGGCCGAGACAATCTGGATGAGCCGGGAACTTCGCATCTCCAGGCCATAGCCCAGGATCATTGCGCATGCGAGAGAAGTCTGTTGCGCCCGAGGCGCTGGCCTGCAGGGCGAGGGCAGCGTACTCTCCAAAAAATCAATTTAGGAGATGGCAATGGGCCTTCTGATCGACGGGGTCTGGCATGACCGCTGGTACGACAGTGCCAAGACCGATGGACGTTTTAAACGCGACGCAGCCCGGTTTCGCAATTGGGTGACGCCGGACGGCGCGCCGGGGCCTAGCGCAGACGGCGGGTTCGCGGCTGAGAGCGGGCGCTATCACCTCTATGTCTCACTGGCTTGCCCTTGGGCGCATCGAACGCTGATCTTCCGGGTGTTGAAGGGGCTGGAAGCCCATATCGATGTCTCGGTGGTCCACCCCTTGATGAAGGAAAACGGCTGGGAATTCGGCACCGATTACGCAGGGGCAACAGGAGATCGGCTGCAAGGTCACCGGTTCATGCATCAAGTCTATACCGCATCGACACCCGATGCGACCGGGCGGGTGACCGTGCCGGTGCTGTGGGACCGGGCGAGAGGCCAGATCGTCTCGAACGAAAGCTCCGAGATCATCCGTATGTTCAACTCGGCTTTCAACGGGCTGACCGGCGATACCCAGGATTTCTATCCCGAGGCGCTGCGCCCAGGCATCGACACCTGGAATGCCGAGATCTATGACGCAGTCAATAACGGGGTCTACAAGTCAGGTTTCGCGACGACGCAGAACGCTTATGAAGAGGCGGTGACCGCGCTCTTTGCAACGCTGGACAAGCTCGAGGCACATCTGAACCGCCATCGCTATCTGATGGGCGAACGGGTGACCGAGGCGGATTGGCGGCTTTGGACCACGCTGATCCGGTTCGATCCGGTCTATGTCGGGCATTTCAAATGCAATATCCGGCGGCTTCAGGATTACCCGGCGCTTTGGGCTTACATGTTGGAGCTCTATCAGTGGCCCGGTGTTGCCGAGACCACCGATCTCGACCACATCAAGTTCCATTACTACGCCAGCCACGAGTCGATCAATCCGACTGGGATCGTGCCAAAGGGACCAGCGATCGATTTGACCGTGCCCCATGGCCGCGAGGTGCTGAGCGCGGCTTAAGGCCCGCCCAGCATCGCGGATCAGAACACGAGAAGGGCGGCGATCACGCTGACAAGAATGATGAAATGGGTCGCCATCAGCCAGAGATGGTTGGTCGCGAGCCGATGCATCGCCGCCTGTTGCACCATCTCGTCGCTGGTGCGGGCGGCGACCACCCGATTGGTGGTTTCGCGCAGCATCAACCGGGCTGGCTCGGTTTGAGTGACCACCAGACCGGTGACCACCAGCACGAAGGCGATCCCCGGATCGGCGGCACGGTAGACCATGTAGAGCCCGGCGATCAGCGCCGCTATACCGGCCAGCATCATCAGGAGAAAGCGTGGCCCGGCAGTTACCGGGCGGTTCAAAGCCTTCTCGGCTTCCTCGATTGAGATGTCGTCGGCATTGTTCAGCACCGGGCAGATCCGCCAGGCCACGACCGAGTAGATCGAAATCGCTGCCAGAACGGCGACTGCACACCACGCATAGGGTGAAGATGAGATCCCGGCCAAAGTTTCGGCGAGCATGTTCATTGCAGTGTCTCCTCGCTGTCCGCGCGCTGGTCGAGCGCCTCGGTAAGTTCGGTGATGATTTTCTCCCATGTCGGCTGGTCTTGAGCACCTTGCACAACATGGCGGCCGTTGACGATGAAACAGGGCACGCCGGTGACACCCATCTGGCGGGCTTGTGCCTCCTCGGCCTTCAATGCCTCGATCTCGGCATCTCCCTTCAGCAGGCGAGCGACGACCTCGCCTTCCATGCCTGCGGTCTCGGCGACATCCAGCAGGACGTCATGGCTGCCGATATCCTCGCCTTCCACGAAATATCGGTGGAAGAGCTGGTCCACGACCGCGCCCTGTGCCCCGGTCGATTGCGACCAGCGGATCAGGCGATGTGCATCGAATGTGTTGGGCGTCCGCGAGATCTTGTCAAAATGGACCTCGAGCCCCGCGTTCTCCGCCGCCTGGGCGATCCGGCCATAGACTTGGGCCGCGCCCTCCGGTCCGCCGAATTTCCATTCGAGATAATGCCGCCGGTCGATGCCTTCCGGAGGCATGTCCGGATTGAGCTGGAAGATCCTCCAGGAGGGCGTGAACGGGTTTTGCCCCGTGGCGGCCAACGCGCGGTCAAGACCGGCTTTGCCAATATAGCACCACGGGCAGATCGGATCCGAGATTATGTCGAGCGAGATCATGGACCGAAGATAAGCGTCCGCGCGGCGAAGGGAAAGGGGGCTCAATCGAGGTTCACGCGCTCGACATATTGCTCGGCCAGCCTGCGTCGGAGGAGTTTACCATTGGCGGTGCGGGGCAGGGCCTCGACCGGCTGCCAGATATGGGGGCACTTATAGGGGGCCAGGTGCTCCCGCGCATGGGCGGCAAGCGCCTCATCTCCCGGCCAGTCGCTCCTCGTCACGATAAAGGCGCCGATCAGGGCCAGATCCTCGCGCATGCGGATCTGGGTGACGGCTATCTCGGCAATGGCCGGATGGGTGGCGAGCGCCTCCTCGACCTCCTGCGGGCTGATCCGATAGCCTTGGGCGGTCATCACATCATCGCCCCGGCCGAGATGAGAGATATAGCCATCGGCGTCCATCACGGCCCGGTCGCCGGTGAGAAACCAGGGGCCTGAAAGGGCGTGAGCGGTCTCCTCCTCCCGGTTCAGATAGCCGAGCATCAGCCCAGGATCGTCGGTCGAGACGGCAAGGTCTCCCGGCATCCCCCGCGGCACCGGCTCTCCCGCCTCCAGCACGGCCACCCGACGCCCGCGCTGTGGCCGGCCGGCATGGCCCGGTCGGGTTGGAGTGTCGGGGCCCGAGGAGATGAAAGTCGAGATCTCGGACATGCCCAATGCCTCGTAAAGTGGTTTGCCGCTGCGCGCGACCCAGTCGCAATGCAGGCCCGCCGCCAACCGCTCTCCTGCCACCAGCCCATGGCGCAGCGTGGCGAAGGCGGTGGTCAGGTCCCGCTCGCTGCGCAAAATCTGGCGATAGATCGCGGGCACCGCGGCGAACAGCGTTGCACCATGGGCGGAAGCGGCTTCGGGCCAGGTCTCCGGCCCCCAGGGCGCAGAATGGATCACGCTCGCCGCGCCCGCCGCCCAGGGGTCGGTCAACCCGGTGCCCAGCGTGTAGGTCCAATTGAAGGCGCCGGCATGGAGCATGACATCCTCGGCACCCAATCCATACCAGCCCCGCCACATCATCCGTCGCGCCCAGGCTGCGCGATGCGCGTGCAGCACCCCTTTTGGCCGCCCGGAAGTGCCGGAGGTGTAGATGAGGACTGCCGGATCCTCGGCTGCCATATCCTCGAACACGCCCGGAGGGTGCGCCATCAGATCGGGCCAGATCGCTTCGGGCAGAAGCTCCACCCCCTCCAGCTGCGCGGTCAGCACCAGATCGTCGGCGATCGCGGCAAAGCGCGGGCGCATGTCCTCGGCGAGGCGTAGAAATTCGCTCTCGGTCAACTGGGCTGAGGTCGGCACCGCCACTCCGCCCGCCGCCTGGATGCCGAAGAACAGCACAGGAAAGGCCGAGACATTGCCGAGGCGCAGCGCGACCCTCTCGCCACGCGCCAGCCCGCGCGCCTTGAGCGCACCGGCGACACCCAGGATCGCGCGTTCGAGATCGGCAAAGCGCCAGGTCTCCGCAATCTCGGCCTCACCGCTCAGTACGGTCAGTGCGATCTTCTGGGGCTCCTGCCGTCCTGCAGCCATCACGTAATCGGCGGCATTGAATCGGGCAGGGCAGGGCTCGGGCGCCGCTTCATGGATCAGCGAGAGGGTCGGATCGGGCATCTGGACGTGGTCGCCCCGCTATGCGATGGACGCACTTCGTGCCAGTTTCGGCGCGGCACAACAAGTCTGCCAATCCCGACAGGAGCGTTGCGGATGAGCGAAGAGAGACGCGAAGAGCCGGGCGAGAGCCTACTACGCCTTGCCCGGGGGAGCGAAAGCCAGGTCGCGGTACAGCCCCTCAAGCTGGGCGAACGGGTGCGCCAGCTCCGCCAGCAACGGGAATGGACGCTGGAGGAGGCGGCGAGACGCGCCGGCCTCGCCCGCTCGACCCTTTCGAAGATCGAGAACGAGCAGATGTCGCCGACCTATGACGCGGTGCAGAAGCTCGCCCATGGTCTCGGCATCGACGTGCCCCAGCTTTTCACGCCGCCGGTCTCGGACAAGATCACCGGACGTCGGGCGATCACCCGCCAACGCGAGGGACGCGAGCACATCACCACGACCTATGAGCATGAATTGCTGGCCGGCGAGATTAGCCGCAAGCGGATGCTCCCCTACCGCACCACCATCCGTGCGCGGGGGTTCGAGGACTTTTCGGATTGGGTTCGCCATGATGGTGAGGAGTTTTTGCTGGTCCTCTCGGGTGCTGTGCGGCTGTTGACCGAGTTCTACGAACCGGTGGATCTCGCATCGGGCGACAGCGCCTACTACGACGGGGCAATGGGCCATTGCGTGGTGTCGATCTCTGCCGAGGATGCGGTGATCCTATGGGTGACCTCGCTTTAATCCTTCCCCTCGCTTTCGGGCCAGAGCCATGGCACGAGCCGCCAGGCTAGTAATGCACCGGCGATTTGGGCCGCCAGGAAGGCTGGGACATGGGCCGGTTCGATGCCGCTGAACGTGTCGGTCATGCTGCGCGCGATAGTCACTGCGGGATTGGCGAAACTGGTCGAAGCGGTGAACCAGAGGGCGGCCATGATGTAGAGGCCGACCAGCGCGGGCACCGCCTCGGCCCGCACGCGAAGCCCGGCCAGGATCACCATCAGAAGGCCAAAGGTGGCGATCACTTCGGCGCTCCACTGTCCGGCGCTCGAACGCAGTTTGCCAGAGACTTGCAGGATCGAGAGGTCGAACATCAGATGTGCCGCCCAAACGCCCAACACCGCGCCTAGGATCTGTGCTGCGGCAAAGGCGATGGCGAGACGGGGAGAAATCTCACCTCGCAGCGCAAACACCATCGTCACCGCTGGGTTGAAATGCGCCCCCGAGATCGGTCCGAACAGGGTGATAAGCACGAAGAGCATGGCGCCGATCGCCACCGCATGAGGGAAGAGCGCGAGACCCGGCAAACCGCCCGACAATGTGTCGCCCATGACACCTGAGCCGACAATCGTGGCCAGCAGGAAAGCGGTGCCCAGCATCTCGGCAGCGAGGGGGCGGGGAGCGATCATGCGAGCCTCTCGAGCGCTTCGGCCATGGCCGGGGGTGACATTCGCTCGACTGGCAGGGCGAGGAACCCGTTTACCCTGGCCGAGAGCTGGTGGAACGCCTGTTGGATCGAGAGATCGAGCTGATCCGGGGCCACCAGCGACGGATCGGCCATATCCCACAGCACCGCGACGGGTGATCCCGGCAAATCTGGCCCCGCTTCGGTCGCAGCGGCGGTGCAGAGCGTCAGAACCAGATCGATCCGCGGCGCGGCGGGGGCTGCGAATTCAGCCAATGACTTCGAGCGCAAACCTTGGGCCGGCATCCCCTTACGCGCCAGAAAGGCCAGCACCGCGGGGTTCACCCGGCCGGTCGGGTTTGTCCCCGCCGACCAGACGCGCAGCCGCCCCGCCCCGTCCCGGCGAAACGCCGCCTCGGCCAGGATCGAGCGCACCGAATTGCCGGTGCACAGAACCAGGATCTGGGCCATGTTTCCCCCACAGCGTGCCGCTAACGGCGTTGCATTACTGGAACATCGCCCTCAGGTCGACTGTCGAACGCTCGTCGAGGTCGCCCCAGTGATCGGTCAGGAACCTGTCGGCTGCTTGCTGGCCCTCGGACTTGAGATAATCGATCAGTTCTGGCTCCGGGCTCAGCTTGGTCGCGACGTTGAGATCGGCCATCACCTGATCGTTGCGGATCGAGTGGATAAGCAGATCGCGCTTTTCCGAGGAGGTTAGGTGCCCCTCCTCGATCAACCGCTTGACGAAGTCGATGGCGCGAAGCTCGCGCAGCAGGGTCGCGTTGAAGCTGATCTCATTCACCCGGTTGAGAATATCCCGCGCGCTGGTCGGCACATCCGGCCGCTCGATCGGGTTGACATGGACGATGAGAATATCCCGGCTGTCCGAAGCGACCAACGGATAAAGCGCCGGGTTGCCCATGTAGCCGCCGTCCCAATACGCCTCGCCATCGATCTCCACCGCCTTGAACAGAAAAGGCAGGGCGGCGGAGGCCAGGATCACATCAACCGAGAGCTCCTCATCGGCGAAGACCTTGATCTTGCCGGTGCGCACATTGGTGGCGCAGATATGCAGATGTGGATTGCAAACCCGGCAGACCACGTCGAAATCGATCAATCGCTCCAGCAGATCGCGCAGCGGATTGATGTCGAGAAGATTCCAGTCATAGGGTGAGAAATTGCGCTGCAAGAACTCCTGTGCGGCAAAGCTGGGCGAGGCATAGATCATCTCGGCGATCGCCCCAGCGTTGGGAGAGAACAGCTTTAGCCAATCGCGCACCGGGTTAATGTTCATGACCGATTGGCGCCGGATCTCGCCCCAATAGGCATCAAGCTGGGCCCGAGCGCCAGCATTGCCTCCATCGACCGCACCGGTCTTGACCATGGCGGCATTCATCGCGCCTGCCGAGGTGCCGGTGATCGCCTCGAAACCCAGTCGAGGTTCGTCCAGAAGCCGGTCCAGCGCGCCCCAGGTAAAGGCACCATGTGCACCGCCGCCCTGCAGCGCCAGATTCACGGTTTTCTCGTAATGCCCCCA
>JBCDKL010000118.1:0-9146 GCA_038746695.1 Pseudomonadota bacterium
GCGGAATTTGCCTCCCCCGGCCAAGGATCGGAGGCGGTGGCACGTCCGAGAGGGTCGAGAGCCGCGCAGATGCGCGAAAGGCTCGTCAACCTGATCGGGAGCGCCAAGATGCTGCACTATCTTCCTAATCTCCGGCCCTATTACTATGGCGGGGCCAGTCTGGCTGCCATAACGCTGGCGATCTTCGCCACCGGGATTCATCATCGGGGCATCGAGGCTCTGTTGCCTCCCACATCCGCTGAACGGCCGCTCGTCGCTCAGGGCGGGGAGGCTGAACGGATTGAACTTGGCATGATCGACACGCGGCCCGCGCCATCGCAGCCAAGCCTTTCGCCGGTGCCCGAGATCGCCGCTGAGATGGCGGTGGACAGCCTGCAACCGGTGATACCGGCGCCGCTTCTGGCCGAATCTAAAGCGGTCGCCGGGGGAAAGGTCCTCCGTCAAAATCGGATGATGAGGGCCGCGGCTTGCTCGACGCTAGCGGCTGGGTGCGAGCAGGGCATATCCCCGCGCGCAATGGTCGGAGACTTTGAGCGCCGCTATGCGGTCGATATCGATCCAGTGATCGCGCCGCCCGAGCAAGAGGCGCGAGACAGGTTCGAGGCCCCGGCGGAGAACCCGGTGAGACGCACCGAGGAGCATCCGGTTTCGACCTTCTCGGTGGATGTCGACACTGCGTCTTATGCCTTTGTCCGCCGCGCTCTCATGCAGGGCCGTTTGCCGCCCAAGCAATCGGTGCGGATCGAGGAGATGGTGAACTACTTCGCCTACGACTATGCGCCGCCACAGGGCGCGCATCCTTTTGCGGTTCATCCGGAACTGATGCCGACGCCCTGGAACCCTGAGACCCAGCTTCTGCGCATTGCGTTGCAGGGTGAGGTTGTTACTGGGCCGAAACCGCGCAGTAATCTGGTCTTTCTGGTCGACACATCGGGTTCGATGCAAAGCCAGGACAAGCTGCCGCTTTTGATCAATGCGCTCAAGATGTTGCTCGATAGTCTGGAGCCCGAGGATACGGTGGGCATCGTCACCTATGCCGGGCAGGCGGGCGTGGCCCTGGCACCGACGCCCGTGGCCGATGCGGGCAAGATCCGCAGGGTGTTGAACGGGCTGGGCGCTGGCGGCTCGACCGCTGGAGCGGCGGGGATCGAGGCCGCGTATGACCTGGCCGAGGACGCTTTCATCGAGGATGGGGTCAACCGGGTGATCCTGGCCACCGATGGCGATTTCAATGTGGGGCTGACCGATCTCGACCAGCTCACCGGCTATGTCGAGCGCAAGCGCGACAGCGGAGTTATGCTCTCGGTGCTGGGCTTCGGGCAGGGCAATTACAATGATGCGCTGATGCAGCGCCTGGCGCAGAACGGGAACGGGCAGGCGGCCTATATCGATACGCTGGCGGAGGCGCGTAAGGTGCTGGTCGAGGAGGCATCGGCTGCGCTCTACCCGATCGCGCAGGATGTTAAGATCCAGATCGAGTTCAATCCCGACGAGATCTCGGATTATCGGCTGATCGGCTATGAGACCCGGGCGCTGGCGCGGGAGGATTTCAACAATGACAGGGTCGATGCAGGTGAGATCGGCGCCGGGCATCGGGTGACGGCGCTCTATGAGATCACGCCTGCCGGCGCCAAGAGCAGGGTCGACGCCTTGCGGTATAGCAAGAGGGCGCCCGAAGTGGAGGAGGCGGGAGATCGATTGGCTGGCCGTGAGGGCGACCGCGCGGGCGAGATCGGCTTTCTGAAGCTACGGTATAAAGTTCCGGGCGAGACCCGCTCGCGCCTAATCGAGCGGCCGGTTCTCGCCGTGGAGGCGGCAGAGCCCGGTCGTGAGGCCCGGTTCGCGGCTGCGGTGGCGGGATTTGCCCAGATTCTGCGGGGTGGACGGTATCTTGGCGATTATGGGTATGAGGATGTGCTTGAGGCCGCCGAGGCGGCGAAAGGGCCGGACCGCTGGGGGTATCGGGCCGAGTTTCTCACCTTGGTCCGACTGGCCCAATCGGCTGCCCCCTGAGGCTGGCATTCAAAACTGCGTTCGCCCTTTCGGGCTCACATAGCTTGTGTTGCGCGTCTCCTCCGGAGCCGCTCGTGGCGCCCGGCTCTTCCGGCTGGGCGTCATTCCTGCGCTGGTCGGGCTTTGGAGTCTTGGCCTGGGTGATCCTTACCACTTTCTGGGAGCGGGCGGATCGGATTTTTTCATTCGCTGGTGAATAGATTCCGCCAGGCCTTGTCCAAGAAGTCGGGTCGCAATTGCGGGTCCACTTGTTCGTAGGCGCAGATCGAGCGGGTCTGATCGATCAGAAATCGCGGGTGGAACGCCTGCAATTCAGCCCCTTCGGTCTTTGGATAGAGTTCGAGTAAGAGATGGGGCAGGACATCCTCGCCAACTTCCAAGCCGAAGCGTTCAGCGGTTTTGAGGAAAATTCGAACATAGGTCTCGCGGTCCGGACGGTCGACCAAGATCTTGTAGCGCAACCGGCGCAGCGCAGCCTCATCCACCAGTTGCTTCGGCGGGATATTTGTCGAGAATACGATAAGCGCGTCGAAGGCCACTTCGAATTTTCGGCCCGTTGTCAGGCTGAGATAGTCGACCTGTTTCTCGAGCGGGATGATCATCCGGTTGATAATATCCTGTGGCGCTTCACGCTGGCGGCCGAAATCGTCGATCACCAGCACCCCGCCCGAGGCTTTCATCTGCATCGGTGCCTCATAAATCCGGCTGACCGGGTTATGGCGCAGATCCAGCATGTCGATGGTCAGTTCGCCGCCGGTCTCGACCGTGGGACGCAGGCAAATGGTGAACCGAGTGTCGTAGGATTTGCTGCCGCGGCGCAAGCCCTCGTCCTGGATCTCCTCGGCGTCCAGTCTGCGGTGCACAGTCGGGTCGAAGACGGCGATCACCGCTTTGTCGATCAGGATGGCATGGGGGATGTAGATCCGGTCGTAGAACGCCTCGCAAACCGCTGTGGCGATTGAGGACTTGCCATTGCCGGGAGGACCGTAGAGCAGCATCGAGGCGCCTGAATTCACTGCCGGGCCGAGTTGCTCCATCAGATGCGGCGCGAGGGTCAGGCCGGAGAAAACCCGCTCGAGCATCGGCCGGGTGAGTACCTCTTTGCGGATCGCCTGGCGGGTGGCTTGGGCGCGGAATTGCTCCAGCGTGATCGGGCAGGGGCCGATCCACTCCGATTGCGCAAGCGCGTCGAGCGCCCAGGACTTGCCTTTCTCGGTGAGGCCATAGCGCATCTCGGCCGACATCGATGCGCCCAATTGGCCGAGCGTCTCGACCAAAAGCTGATCGCGCGCGACTTGCACGAGTTTCTCGATCACCACAGGCGGCAGGCAGAGCGCGGGGGCCATCTCGCTGACCTTTTCCTGCCCTTGGCGGTAAATCGTTTTCACGAGGAGCTGGACCAGGAACCCTTCTTCTATGCCGGTGTCGGCGATGCTGACCGGGGGGGCCGGGCTGGCAATCTTTGATGGCTTAACGGTGACGGGAGATGGGAGCTCTAAAGTCTCGGGGTGGGCAGACAGCATGAGAACACCGGGGACAGGTTGCGCAGGGGCTCGCCGCAGGGCATGGCCGCACAGCGGACCTTGACCCGCAGAATGCCCCGAGATGTTAAGGAATTTCTTAACGCCTGGATTGCATCGCCGGGTTGATCTGCGTCACAGTGGTACGGTGATCGAAACCGAACTCAAGCTGGATCTCGACCGCGAGACCGAACAGCGTCTGCTCCGCGACCGAAGGCTCGGTGCTCTGGCCCGCGGCCGGGCGACCCGGCGTATGCTGCGTTCGATCTATTTCGATACGGCGGGGCGCGATCTTGCACGGGCCGGGATGGGGCTACGCCTGCGCAAGGAGGGGCGGGTCTGGACCCAAACCATCAAACTGTCGCAGGAGATGCAGGGTGGCCTTTCGCGGGCCGAGGAGCATGTCTGCCCCGCCCCGGGGGGGCGTTTGGTTCTTGAGGGTATCTCCGATCCCGCAACTGCCAGATTGCTCCACGAGCGGATCGGTGGTCTGGCCCTCAGCCCTGTTTTCGAGACCCGGATCCGCCGCATCACCAGAATTCTTGAAGTGCCTGATGCGGTTATAGAAATGGCACTTGACCGTGGTGAGATCGTGGCCGGCGACAAGGTGCAGGCGCTGGGAGAGCTGGAGCTTGAGTTGCTCGAAGGAGATGTCTCCGGGCTTTACGATCTATTGCGCCGGATCCTTCCGCCCGGAGCGCTGCGATTCTCGCCCTGTTCCAAGGCGGCCCGTGGCATGCGGTTGGCCGATGGCGAGACGCAGCCCTTGGAGCCCGGTCGCGTGCGCCGGGCTGCGCCTGTCGCGCTCTCCCCCGGGCAAACCGCCGAAGAAGCCGCCCGCGACGTGCTCCGCGAGGCGGCGGCGCAGATCTCGGGCAATCTCGCATGGTTGGCCAGCGAGGCGGGGCGGATGGATCCGGAGGGGCTCAAACAGCTCCGTGTCGGGCTGCGCCGCTTGCGCGCGTCGTTTAAGGTTTTCGATGCCGAGATCGGGGGAGAACCGGCGGCCGCACTTGCAGAGGAGGCCCGCTGGCTTGCCGGTGCCGCCGGACGGGTGCGCGACTACGATGTGATTCTCGACGAGTTGATCGCGCCGGAACTCGCCGCCACCGGTGATCCTGGATTCGAACGCTTACGCGAAGCGCTCAGCGCGCGCCGGGAGGTTGCGCGCCAGGCGCTCGCCGCGATCCTGGGCACTCACCGGGTCGACTGCTTCGTGATCGACCTGATTGCTTTTACCGAAACACGCGGCTGGCTGGATTCAGGTGATCTGACCCAGACCCGCAGGCTTGCCGCTCCTGTCCCCGAGGTGGCGCAGCGAGCGCTCGATCGGCGCTGGCGCAAGGCGCGCAAACGCGCCCGCGGCATGGCGGAGATGGATATCGAGGCGCGGCACGAGCTGCGCAAAGAGCTGAAAAAGCTCCGCTACGCCATCGAATATCTCCGCAACCTCTATCCCGATGCCGTGCTCAAACCCTTCCTGAAACCGCTCAAACGGCTTCAGGCGGTGTTTGGAGATCTCAACGATGTGGCAATGGCCGAGGCGCATTTGCTGGGCGAAGACGCCGTGGTCGCAGAAGATCCTTTGGCGCAACGTGCGGTCGGTCGGCTGATCGGCGCGCGCTTGGCTAGGGCCGAGGCTATGTGGCTGATCGCCCAAACCAGATGGCAGGAATTGGGCGAGATCGCCCCATTTTGGCGCCGTGACCCCTCTAGGCATGGATAATTGCCCAGAATCCGCCCAGGAAAGGCGCGGATTCGCGGCTATCGAAGTAACACCACCCATCCACCTGGTGCATGCCCGATGAAACTGATCCAATTGACCGATTGTCATCTGCGCGCGCGGGGCGAGCGGGTTGCTGGCCGCGATCCCGGTGAGAGCCTGCGCGCAGCGCTCGACGACATTCTCCACCGCCATGGCGATGCCGAGATGATTGTGATCACCGGCGATCTCTCAGACGATGGCAGCGTGGCCTCCTACGACACCCTGCGTCAGATCCTTGCGCCGGTGCAGATCCCGGTCGGGCTGCTGCTTGGCAATCATGACAACCGCGCGTCCTTTGCCAAGGTCTTTCCAGAACGCCAGACGGATCATGGTTTTGTGCAAGGCGGGTATCCGCTCAGCCAGGGCCAGGCGATCTTTCTCGATACGATGGATGAGAGCGGTCATGGCGGGCGGCTCTGTGCCGAGCGGCTGGATTGGTTCGAGGCGGAGCTTGCTTCCGGCCCTGGGCCGTTCTGGGTGTTCATGCATCACAACCCGGTGCCCTGCCATCTCGCCCCGCTTGACCGGATCATGCTGCAGGAGCCCGCGGGTTTTCAGGCGGCGGTTGCCCGCCATCGCGATCGGATCGCACATATCTTCCACGGCCATTTGCATCTGCCGATGTCAGGGGCCTTGCATGGAGTCCCGGTCTCCTGCATTCGCGGGACCGCCCATGCCGGGTTTCCGAATTACGGCGAGGACTGGCTGCTGCCCCATTCCGACCTGCCAGAAGCCTATGCGGTGATCATTGCCGAAGGACCTGCCACCTCGGTCATGATGGTGGAGTTTGGGCTGCAAATGCGCCGGGCTTCGATGACCGCTCGCGCGGCGAGCTGACGTCTAATCCAGGATCCGCCCGCCGCGCCAGCTAAGGGCCAAAACCAAAGCGAAGATCGTGGCTGTCAGGGCCAGGGCAGCGGCGATCCAATAAATCCCTCCAAGGCCCAGATAGGGCACGCCGATCCCGGCCAACATGGTTGCCCCAGCCAGTGTCAGCCCACCGATCAATCCATTGGCCAGCCCTTGTGCCGTGCCGCCCAGACGGGCGGGCACCGCTGCCGCGATAAAGGCCATCGCCGCGAGGTGGGCGATCCCAAAACTCCCCGCATGGAGGATCTGGGCCACCCAAAGCAGCGGGCCGACCGGCTCGAGTGTCATGGCCGACCAGCGCAGCAGTCCCGCCAGCCCGGCGAGCGCCAATCCCCGGGCAGGGCCGATCGTCGCGATCCAGCGCCGCCCTGGCCCCAGCATCAGCACGATCTCGGCCAGCACGCCCGAGGCCCAAAGCGCTCCGACCCAAAAGGCAGCGATCCCAGCCTCGCGCCAGGCCACGACGCTGTAAGTGTAATAGACCGCATGCGCCGCGTGCCCCAGTGCTGCCGACAGCGCGAAGACCTGGAACAACCGGCTGCGGAGCAAAGTGGCGGCTTCGGCCATCGTGGCGCGGTCAGACTGGCCCGGCGGCGCGCCACCGCCCGGATGTATCAGCCCCAGCGCCGCGGCGGCGAAAAAGCAGAGCGCGATCACCGTCAGCACAGATCCGCTCCCCACCACTCCGATCAGTGCGCCGAGCCCCCAGACCATGGCGAGAAAGCTCAGCGAACCGACCGCGCGGGCATGGGCATAGGCAAAACCATGCTGATTGGCTGCGCGCAGGCCCAATGCCTCGCCGAGGCCGATCAGCGGCGAGGACGCGAAGCCCATTGTGACGGTCAGGAGGGTGAGCGCCGCCATGCTCTCGGCCAGCGCATGGAGCAGTGCGGCCACCCCCGCCGCCGCACCACAGAGCGCCAGCATCAGCCGCCGTGCCGCCAATTGATCGGCCAGCGCTGGCAACAGGGTGCCGCCCGCCACCCTTGCGAGGACCGCCAGACCCATAAGCCAGCCTATCGCCGCCTGATCCAACCCCCAATCCGCCAGCCAAAGCGGCCAATAGGGCAGATGCGCGCCCAGCCCGAAGAACAGGGCCGCGTAGAAGGCTGAGGTGAGGATGCCGGCGCGGCCAGCCAGCGCGGCCCAGCCGCTCACAAGCCGAAGCCAGAGAAGGGGAGGTACCGCACCAAATCTCCAGGCCTGACGGTCAGCCCGGGTTCGGGAAGATCGACCAGTCCCTCGGCCCAACTCAACCCGCCGACAAGGCCCGAGCCTTCGGAATGGAAAATCTCGGCCCGACCGTCGCGGATGCGGGCGCGGAGGAATTCTCGACGCCCGGGTTTCTTGGATTTCTCGAAACCGGCCGGGATCTGGAAGGCTTCGGGCTCGACCCAGCCTTCCCCGGCCAGAAGTCCGAGTGCGGGGCGCACAAAGATCAAGGCGCAGACAAAGGCCGCCACCGGGTTGCCAGGCAGACCGAAGACCGGGACGCCGCGCCATTGGCCGAGCGCCAGCGGCCGGCCCGGTTTGACTGCAATACGCCAGGTGGTGACATGACCCTCGCGGGTCAGCAGTCGCGAGACATGATCCTCGTCGCCGGTTGACGCTCCGCCGGTGGTGATCAGCGCATCGGCCTCCGCCGCTGCGCGGTCGAAAGCCTGGCGGACCGCGTCTTCCCGGTCGCGGGCGACACCGAGATCAATCGCACGAAACCCAAGCCGCTCGGTCAGGGCGAGCAGCATCGGGCGGTTGGCATCGAAAATCCCGTGGCCTGTGCTGCCCGGCTGGATCAACTCGTCCCCGGTCGAGAGCACTGCGACGCGGAGCGGCTTGTGCAAGCTAACCTCAGCCACCCCGGCCGCCACGCCGCGCGCCAGATCGGCCGGGGTGAGGCGCCGACCTTTGGGAAAAACTTGGTCGCCCGCACGGGCATCCTCGCCCCTTGGGCGGCTATTGGCGCCCGGTTTGCGGGGGGGTGGAAAGCGGATCCGGCCACCCGCCAGGGTGACGTCCTCTTGCAGCACCACCGTGTCGGCGCCTGCGGGTAGATCGGCGCCGGTGAGGATGCGCAGCGCTTCTCCTGGATCCAGCGTTCCGGGAAATGGGTGCCCCGCGGCTGCCCTGCCTTCGCGCAAGGTGAGATCTCCGGCACCGCTCAGCGACGCATGGGCGAAGGCATATCCGTCCACCGCTGAATTGGCGGCGGGCGGGTTGTCGCGGAGTGCCGTCACTGGTCGCGCCAGGATGCGGCCCGCCGCCTCCCTGGTCAGAGGGACGATCTCTTCCCCCGCGACGGGGCGGAGTGCTGTGCGGAGCAGTGCCAACGCATCGTCCACCGGTGTCCAGTCGACCCCTGGCGGCAGGGCGAAACAATCGTCCGGCAGCCGCTCGACCATCAGCGGGCGGGGTTCAGGATCATGCCGAGATCAGCCAGAATGAAGTCGGCTATGGCGGGGATATCGTCGAGCGCGATCACCGGTTTCTCTGTCGCTGGCCGGTCGTTGGACGCGACGGCGCGCACGGTCGGGTCCTCGCGGGCGATCAGCGGCTGGCCGGTTTCGGCCCGCCACGCCTCGACCTTAGGATGGCTGTCGCGCTTGTAGCCCTCGACGATCACCAGATCCACTGGGGCGAGATGGATCAAGAGCGCCTCGAGCGGAGCTTCGGGCGCGCCGCGCAGCTCGGTCATCACAGCCCAACGCGAGGAGGAGGAGAGGATCACCTGATGCGCTCCGGCCTGGCGATGGCGGTGGCTGTCCTTGCCAGGCTGATCGATATCCACAAGGTGATGCGTATGCTTTACTGTCGAGATCGAATAGCCACGCCCGCAAAGTTCCGCCACCAGACGTTCGACAAGGGTTGTCTTGCCTGCATTCTTCCAACCGACAATGCCATAGACCTGCATGGATGGCTCCCCAGGATCACTGGTTCTGGAGTATACCGGACGGGAGAGGTTGACCAGATCCCGCGGAGAC
>JBCDKL010000119.1:0-9033 GCA_038746695.1 Pseudomonadota bacterium
TGCAGAGCGGATATCTCTATCACTATGCCTTTGTGATGCTGATCGGGCTTTCGCTGATGATCACCTGGTTCACGATCGGCGGCGGGGGCGAGTGATGGAAAATCTGCTGTCGATCATCACCTTCTTTCCTCTGGTGGGCGCCTTGTTCTTGCTTTTCCTCAAGGGAGAGGACGAGGCGGCGGTGCTGAATGCGAAACGCCTCGCGCTTCTGGTGACCTCGGCGACTTTTCTGTTGTCACTGCCGATCCTGACGGGATTTGACGCAAGCGATCCTGGGTTCCAATTCGTCGAAGAAGGCACCTGGCTGGCGGGGCTTGGCTATAAGATGGGGGTCGACGGCATCTCGCTACCCTTCGTGATGCTTACCACCTTCTTCTTTCCGCTGGTGATCCTGGCGAGCTGGGATGTCAGCACCCGTGTCCGAGAATACATGGCCTGCTTCCTGCTGCTCGAGACGCTGATCCTCGGCGTTTTCACCGCGCTCGACATGATCCTCTTCTACCTGTTCTTCGAGGGCGGCCTGATCCCGATGTTCCTGATCATTGGCATCTGGGGTGGGAAAGAGCGGATCTATGCCGCGTTCAAATTCTTCCTCTACACGCTGCTCGGCTCGCTGCTGATGCTGGTGGCGATGATCTACATGTATTTCGATGCGGGCACGACCGATATGGTGGCGCTGTTGAACCACCAGTTCAGCCATGCCGAGATCGAGCTGCTCGGTTGGCATATCGTCGGCGGCGCGCAGACCCTGATGTGGCTGGCCTTCTTCGCCAGCTTCGCCGTGAAGATGCCGATGTGGCCAGTCCATACCTGGCTGCCGGACGCCCATGTCCAGGCGCCGACCGCAGGGTCGGTGGTTCTGGCGGCGATCCTGCTGAAGATGGGCGGTTATGGCTTTCTGCGGTTCTCCCTGCCGATGTTCCCGGTAGCATCGGAGCTGATGATCGGCTTTGTCTTCTTCCTGAGCGTGGTGGCGATCATCTACACCTCGCTGGTCGCGCTGATGCAGGAGGATATCAAGAAGCTGATCGCTTATTCCTCTGTCGCCCATATGGGCTTTGTGACCATGGGGATCTTCGCGGCCAACCAGCAAGGGGTCGATGGGGCGATGTTCCAGATGATCAGCCACGGCTTCATCTCGGGCGCGCTCTTTCTCTGTGTCGGCGTGGTCTATGACCGGATGCATACCCGCGAGATCGCGGCCTATGGCGGGCTGGCCAACCGGATGCCGATCTATGCCATGGTGATGATGCTGTTCACCATGGGCAATGTCGGTCTGCCGGGGACTTCAGGCTTTGTCGGAGAGTTCCTGACCATGGCCGGCGCCTTTCAGGTCTCGACCTGGGCTGTCTTCGGTGCCGCGACCGGTGTGATCCTTTCGGCAGGCTATGCGCTTTGGCTGTATCGGCGCGTAGTGTTTGGCGACCTGATCAAGGAAAGTCTCAAATCCATCGAGGACATGACCCCGCGCGAGCAGGCGGTGATCGCACCGCTGGTAGTCCTGACAATTCTGCTTGGCGTCTATCCCTCCCTGGCGCTCGATCTCTTTGCGCCGACGGTCGAGGCGCTTCTGATAGGCGTGGCCGATGCCCAGGAAGCGGCGGCGGCAGTAAGCCTCGCGTCCCAGTGAGAAGGATCTCGCCATGAGTGCCGACTACCTGCTTGTCCTGCCAGAAATCTCGATGGCCGTGGGCGCGATGGTGCTGCTCATGTTCGGCGCCTATGGGGGTGAGGACCGGCAGAAAGAGTTGATCACCCAGCTCTCCGCCGGGCTGATGGTGCTGGTCGCCCTGATGATTGGCACCGGAGACGGCGGTGAGGCCAGCGCCTTTAACGGCGCTTTCGTCACGGATGCCTATGCCCGCTATGCCAAGATCCTGATACTTCTCTCAGCCGCTGCAATGCTGCTGATCGGGCAGGGCTATCTCGACCGGCGCGGGATCTTGAAGTTCGAATATCCGGTGCTGATCGTGCTGGCGGTGCTGGGGATGATGATGATGGTCTCCTCGGGCGGGCTGATCTCGCTCTATATGGGGCTCGAACTGCAGTCGCTGGCGCTTTACGTCGTGGCCGCCTTCAACCGCGACTCAGCGCGTTCGACCGAGGCCGGGCTCAAGTATTTCGTCCTTGGCGCGCTTTCCTCGGGCATGCTGCTTTATGGGGCCTCGCTGATCTATGGCTATACCGGCTCGACCCGGTTTGAAGTGATCGGCGAGGTGATCGCTGCCGAGGGGGTCTCACTTGGTCTGACTTTCGGGCTGGTTTTCCTTTGCGCAGCCCTGGCCTTCAAGATCTCGGCCGCGCCCTTCCATATGTGGACGCCGGATGTCTATGAAGGCTCGCCCACCCCCGTTACCGCCTTCTTCGCCACTGCGCCCAAAGTCGCCGCGGGCGTCCTCTTCGCCCGGGCCTTGTTCGACGGGTTTGGCAGCGCGGTCGGCGATTGGCAGCAGGTCTTGGTCTTCGTCGCCATCGCTTCGATGTTCCTAGGCTCGATTGCGGCCATCGGGCAAAGCAATATGAAGCGTCTGATGGCGTATTCCTCGATCGGCCATATGGGCTTTGCGCTGGTCGGTCTTGCCGCGGGGACCGAAGCGGGGGCGGATAGTCTGCTGCTCTATCTCTCGATATATGTGGTGATGAATATCGGGGTCTTCGCCTTTATCCTCTGCATGGAGCGCGATGGCAGCCCGGTGGTTTCGATCCAAGATCTGTCTGGACTGGCGCTCAGCCGACCGGGCCAGGCACTGGCGATTGCGATCCTGATGTTCTCGCTGGCGGGCCTGCCGCCGCTTGTCGGGTTCTTCGCAAAATTCTTCGTATTCAAAGCCGCGGTAGATGCGGGGCTCGCGGCTCTGGCTGTGGCGGGGGCCATCGCCTCGGTGATCGGAGCCTATTACTATCTCAACATCGTGCGCATCATGTATCTGACCGAGCAGAAAGAGCCGCTGGATCTGCGCTTCGGCCTGATCCACCGCGCGGCGGTCGCGGGCTCGGCCGCTGTGATGGCCTTTGGCTGGCTGCCTTTCGTCAATGGGTTCGGCGTTCCGGAGATGACTGCTGCTGCCGCCGAATCCCTGTTGCGCTGACGTGGAGACCTCTGCCTGGCCCCAGGGGGTCGCGCGCCACATCCTGGCCGAAACCGACAGCACGAATGCCGAAGCCGCCCGAGTCGCCGCAACCGGTGCCACAGGCCCCGCCTGGATTATGGCAAAGCGCCAGACCGCGGGAAGAGGCCGTCAGGGCCGTGGCTGGTCAATGGAGGAGGGCAATCTCGCCGCCTCCTATCTCACTCGGACACGAGCGACCCCTGCCGAGGCGGCGACTTGTTTTGTTCAGGCAGCAGGCCTGGCGGTCGCGGATCTTTGCGCTCCTGCAGGGGGTATCACGCTCAAATGGCCCAATGACGTGCTGGTGAACGGCCGCAAGGTCGCGGGCATTCTGATCGAGAATCTGGGACCTGGGGCGGATGGCGCGCTGAGCGTGATCGTCGGGATCGGGATCAATCTCCGCCACGCCCCGCCACCTGAAGTGCAGCGCTGGCCCGCCACCTCACTAGCTGCCGAGGGTGCTGTGCCTCCCAGTCCCGAAACCGCGCTCGCCATCCTCGCCGACCGCCTCTCTCATTGGCTCGCGGTTCCGGTCGAGATCCGGCACGGCGCCTGGCGTGACCGGCTCCATGGCCTGGGACAACGGATCGAAGCGAGGCTCCCCAACAACACTCTCACCGGCGTCTTCGACGGAGTGGACGCGGATGGCAGCCTTGTTCTAAGAACCCCCACCGGCCAGCGGCGCATCGCTGCGGCCGATGTTTTCTTTGCGGAGTAGCGCATGCTTCTCGCCATCGATGTGGGCAATACCAACACCGTCTTCGCGCTGCATGACGGCGAAGGCTTTCTCGACGAATGGCGCTGCAACACCGAAGGTGTGCGCACGGCGGATCAGTATTTCGTCTGGCTGAACCAATTAATGCGCCATGGCGGGCTGGATCCGAAAATCATCGACGAGGTGGTGATTTCGAATGTGGCGCCCGCGACGCTCTTCAATCTCCGCGTTCTCTGCGACCGGTATTTCAACTGCCGCCCATTGGTGGTGGGCAAGCCGGACTGTCGCCTGCCGGTGCCGGTGCGCGTCGATAATCCGGCGGAGGTGGGTGCCGACCGGCTGGTCAACACGGCGGCGGCGTTCGAAACCTATGGCCCCGATCTGATCGTGCTCGACTTCGGCACTGCGACCACCTTCGATGTGGTCGATACCGATGGCGCCTATGTCGGCGGGGTGATCGCGCCGGGGATCAATCTCTCGATCGAGGCGCTGAAGGCTGCCGCTGCGAACCTGCCTCATATCGACGTCACTATGCCGCAGAAAGTGGTGGGCACGAACACGGTTCACTGCATGCAATCGGGGGCCTTCTGGGGCTATACCGCGCTGATCGAGGGGGTTTGTGCGCGCATCTCGGTCGAACGGGAGCGGGAGATGACGGTGATCGGCACCGGAGGTCTGTCGCCTCTGTTCGCCCGCTCGACCGATGTGATCAAACATGTGGACCCCGACCTGACAATGCGCGGCCTGGTCCATATTCACCGCTATAACAAGACGGAGCCTCATGGCGGATAACACGAACGAATTGGTCTATCTGGCGCTGGGTGGCGCAGGCGAGATCGGGATGAATTGCTATCTCTATGGTCTGGGCAGCGCCGAGAAGCGCGACTGGATTATGGTCGATCTTGGCATCGGATTCGGAGATATGGAGAGCGCGCCGGGCGTGGAACTGGTGCTGCCGGATATCGATTTCATCGCCAGCCAGCATGGCCGCTTGCGCGGGATCTTTCTGACCCATGCCCATGAGGACCATATCGGTGCGATCCCGCATCTATGGGGGCGCTTGAAGACCCCGATCTATGCGCGGCGTTTCACGGCGGAGGTCCTGCGGAGGAAGCTGGCCGAGACCAGCATCGACCCCTCGGTGGTGACCGATGTCGCCTTGGGCGAACGCGTGCCGGCCGGCGATTTCGAGGTCGAGTTCCTGCCGATTACCCATTCGATCCCCGAGGCGTCGATGCTGGCGATCCGCTCTCCAAGCGGCACGGTCGTGCATTCGGGGGACTTCAAGCTGGATCCTTCGCCGGGGCTGGGCGAACCGGTCGATCTCGGCCCCTATGAGCGGCTGGGCAAGGAAGGCGTGCTGGCGTTCGCTTGCGACTCGACGAATGTGTTCCTCGAAGGGATCAGCCGCTCGGAGGAGGAGATCATCCCCAAGCTGAAGCAGGTGATCTCCGGCGCCAAAGGGGCTGTGGCGGCGACTTCCTTCGCCTCGAACGTGGCGCGGCTGCGTACTCTGGCACTGGCAGCGCGGGAGTGCGACCGCTCGATCGTCATCGCTGGCCGGGCCATGCGCCGGATGATCGAAGTAGCGGTCGAAACCGGACAGCTCACCGATTTTCCCACAGTCACCCGAGAGGAGGATGCCGACAGCATCCCGCGCGAGAACCAGTTCTATCTGGTGACCGGCAGCCAGGGCGAGGGCCGCGCTGCGGTGGCACGGATTGCCAATGGCTCGCATCCCTCGATCAAACTGCGCGAGGGCGACATGGTGCTGTTCTCGTCAAAGACCATTCCGGGCAACGAGACCGCAGTCTATAAGATCTATAACCGGCTCAGTGAGCAGGGGATCCGGGTGGTCGATAACGATATGGAGCCCGTCCATGTCTCGGGCCATGCCCGGCGCGGGGATCTCGAGCGGTTCTATTCCGTGCTGAAACCTCAGGTCTCGGTCCCGATCCATGGCGAGCACCGGCATCTGGTCGAGCATTCCGACTGGGCCGGCACCTGGGGCGCTCGGCCGGTTCTGGCGCCGAACGGCTCGGTTGCGAGGCTCGACGGGAATGCGCCCGAGGTGGTCGACTATGTCGATACCGGGCGGGTCTATCTCGACGGCATTGCCCATGTCGGCGCGCTGGACGGCGTGATCCGCGAGCGGCTTAAGATGGCGCGCCAGGGCCATGTCATTGTGAGTCTGATCGTTGATGAGGATGGCGAGTTGATCGCCGATCCGGATGTGCGCTGTCTCGGTGCCCCCAAGGACGGGCCGGGTTGGACCGCGCCTCTGGATGAAATGATCGCCAATGCAGTGGATGACGCGGTCGAGGCGATGCCCGCCCGCGCCCGCCGCTCGGACCGCGATGTCGAGGAAGTGGCGACAAGGGCGCTTAGAAACGTGACCCAGAAGTTCTGGGGCAAACGCCCGGTCATCACCGTGATGGTGCAGCGGCTGGAGGAATAGAGGCGGAGCCGGTGGAAGGCTCCATTGTCGTCAGGCAGCTTCGCTGCTTTCCTCCGGCGGCTCGACGATCTCCGCCACGCCCGACCCATCGGCCTGAAGGTCGTCTTCGGCCTTTTGGGATTTCTTCGGGCGCATCTCGATCAACAGGAAGGCGGGCATGTGATCGCCCATGCCGATCACCGGTTTGTCGTCATGCCGGTCGCCGCCGCGGCCCCGGCGCCCGCGGCCCTCGCGCCGTTCGCTCGACCGCTCCTCGCCGCGTTTGTCACTGCGTGCGGCCTCTCGGCTTTCGGAGCGGTTTTCGCCCCTGCCGTCTCCACGACCCGAGCTCCGCCCGTCCCGCCGGCGGTCCGAGCGGCCACGCGATGATGGACGGTCTTGTTCTGCCGGCACCTCGTCAGTGGCGACACTATCCGGCAGCTCAATGCGTGGGATCTCCTTGGAGACCAGTTCCTCGATTTTTTCGAGATACTTCTTCTCGTGCGGCTGGCAGATGGTGATCGCAGTACCCTCGCGCCCGGCCCTGCCGGTGCGGCCGATGCGATGGACGTAATCTTCGGAGTGGATCGGCACGTCGAAATTGAAGACATGGCTGACCGACGGTATATCGAGCCCCCGCGCAGCCACGTCCGAGGCCACCAGCAGCGTGATCTCGCCATTACGGAACCCGTCCAGCGTCGCCATCCGCACCGATTGGTCGAGATCGCCATGCAAAGCGCCCGCATTCAGCCCATGTTTGACCAGCGATTTTTGCAGGATGCCGACATCGCGCTTGCGGTTGCAGAAGATGATCGCGTTTGTGAGGTTCTCGCCCTCGCGCGCCATCAGCCCGCGCAGGCAGTCGCGCTTTTCCTTATCTGCCCGGTCGCGCGAGGAGGCGCGGAATTGGCAGACACCTTGCGTCACTGTCTCGGCCGTCGTCGCCTGGCGTGCGACCTCTACCCTTTCAGGATTGGAGAGGAATGTCTGGGTCAGGCGGGTGATCTCCGGCGGCATGGTTGCCGAGAAGAACAGCGTCTGCCGGGTGAAGGGCGTCAGTGAGAAGATTCGTTCGATATCCGGGATGAAACCCATATCGAGCATCCGGTCGGCTTCGTCGACGACCATGATCTGGATGCCGGTCAGCATCAGCTTGCCACGCTCGAAATGGTCGAGCAGCCGGCCCGGTGTGGCAATCAGAACATCCACCCCGCGGTCGATCAGTTTGTCCTGGGCGTTGAAATTCACGCCTCCGATCAGAAGGGCCATCGAGAGTTTATGGTATTTCCCGTAGGTCTCGAAATTCTCAGAAACTTGAGCGGCCAGCTCACGTGTCGGGCAGAGGATAAGACTGCGCGGCATCCGCGCCCGTGCCCGACCCTTGGCCAGAAGCGAGATCATCGGTAGCGTGAAGCTGGCGGTCTTGCCGGTGCCAGTCTGAGCAATTCCCAAAACATCGCGCCCTGTCAGCGCGTGGGGGATAGCCTGCTCCTGGATCGGGGTAGGGGTGGTATAGCCTGCCTCTTCGACGGCTTTGAGAACTTTGGTGTCGAGGTCGAGATCACTGAATTGCATACGGTCCTGTCTGGGTCAGCTGCGGATCATGGGGTTGCGGCTTGGCCGCTATCCTCCGCGGCCTGGCGCCCGTATTGGCACCTTCGATTGCGCGCCTTCTTGCCCAAAAGGCGTTAAAAGTCAAACAACTGCCCTGTGACAGTTTCACCGCGTGGCCAAGGCTTGCATTGTCCGGGATAATTCTATATTTCTAGAATTATGGAAATAAGAATCGATACCGAGGCCACACCCCTGACGGCGGATGCGGCTGACGCATTCTCGGCCCTAGGTGCGCCGGTGCGTTTGGAGATCCTGCGCGCTCTGGTCCGCGCGGGCGAGGCGGGGATGACCGTGGGTGCGCTGCAGGCGCGGCTGGCTCTGCCCGCCTCGACCCTCAGCCATCATCTGCGTGCCCTTACCGGCTGTGGCGTGGTGTTGCAGCGGCGCGAGGGGAGGAGCCTGATCTGCTCGGCGCAGTATGACCGGCTGCGCGGCCTTGCGGCATTTCTGCTCACCGAATGCTGCGCGGACAGCGCGGAGGATGCTGGGCATGCAGTTCGGGGCTGAGATTACACTCGCGGTCATCGCCGCGCTGAGTCTGCCGCTTTATCAGGGCATCACCATGCTGCCAGGCACGGCAGCCCCGGAGGATACGTGACATGACCGATCTCATACTTTCGCGCGGCGGGGCATTGTGGCAGCGCATGCGTACGGTTGACACGGTTTGGCTGCTGGTTGCCCTGATCCCGCTGGTAATCTGGGCCCTGCTGCCAGGGGATGCCGGATCCGTTCTGGGCTTTTCGCTCACGGCCTTTCTCAGAACGCTTCCCTACATCACCATAGCGATCTGCCTGATCGGCTATCTGAAGGCCACGGGCGCCGAGGGCGTTCTGGCCGAGGCGTTCAAGGGCAAGGAAAGCCGGATGATCGTGCTGGCCGCCATGCTGGGCGGACTGGCGCCCTTCTGCTCCTGCGAGGTGATCCCGTTCGTCGCGGCTCTGCTGGCCGCGGGCACTCCATTGTCGGCGGTGATGGCCTTCTGGCTCGCCTCACCGGTGATGGATCCGCCGCAATTCATGATCACCTGGGGGGCTTTGGGGCTGGAATTCGCCGTTGCGAAAGTGATCTTCGCGGTCATGCTGGGCATGCTGGGCGGGTTCGCGATGCAGGCTATGCTCGCGTCGGGCGCATTTGCCGACCCATTACGCGCGCGCAAA
>JBCDKL010000120.1:0-9016 GCA_038746695.1 Pseudomonadota bacterium
CAGTTTCACCTGGAACACGCTGCACGAGGTCGGCCATGCGGTCGATGATGCCAACAATTTCATGGGCCGGTTCGGCAGCGGCGGCGATTATGGCGGCTGGCGCGATCACAAGAACGATGTCTCGGAAGTGGCTGCCGAGATCTCGAAACAGTACAAGTTCGACCGCGGCTATGCGGCGCGATATCTCGGCGGCACCAAGGAGCCAGAGATCCCTCCCCCCACAGATGGCGTCGATGCCGGTGAGTGGGAGAACCGCCGCCTCCAAGTGCGCCGCCATATCGACGAGGCCCGGGTCGGCAACCAGCCTTGGCAGGCGGCCGGACGGGCCCAGCGGCTGAAGCTCGACAGCGGCCGGGTCTATCACGAAGCCTATCCCAACCATTGGGTCAGCTATGAGCTCAACGCCCGCAAGCAGGCGATCACCGGGTATCAGTGGCGGGCGCCGGGCGAGTGGTTCTCCGAGCTCTATGCGGCCTATCGCTCGGACAAGCTGAAGAACGAGTCGCACCCGGCCGTCAAATGGCTCTCCGATCTTTGATCTGATCCGACAGGAGGTCCGGCATGTCCCTTTTCGTCCCGATGCATATCGCCTGCCCCCATTGCGATGCGACCGTGACCATGGATGCGGTCGGCAGTGTCAATGCCGACCGGCGCGGCGATCTGCGCGATGCGATCCTGAACGATACGTTCCAGATCGTCACCTGCCATGCCTGCGGCGGCGCGTTCCGGCTGGTGCCGAATTTCAACTATCTCGATGTGGGCAACCGGCTGTGGATCGCGGCGCTGCCGCCCGACAAACTGCCCGAGCACGCGACCGAGATCGCGATGGCGACCCAGACTTTTGCCGAAAGCTACGGCGCCCGCGCGCCCAGCGGGGCGCGGGAGGTCGGCGAGACCTTGGATGTTCGCGTCACTTTCGGCTGGCAGGCGGTGCGCGAGAAGCTTCTGGCGCGGGTCAACGGCATCGACGATGTGGATCTGGAACTGCTCAAGCTGCTGATGCTGCGAAGTGCTCCGGGCGCCACTCTGGGCGAGGGGATCGAAGGCCGTCTGGTCGATGTGGGCGAGGACAGTCTGACCATCGCTTGGATCGATCGCCGGACCGAGGGGGCCAAATCGATGCAGAGCGTCGATCGTGGCATGCTCGAGCAGGTCAAGATGCTCGACGGTCCCTGGGCCGATCTGCGCGCAACCCTGGCCGACGGCCTGTTCGTGGATGTCCAGAAACTCTATCTCCTCGACGATATGGCCGCCTGAGATGGGTTGAGCGGGCGTGTTGGCGCTGCAGTGAGAACCACTCGCCGAGGGTCTGTTTTTGCACCGCTGCGACTTGCAACTCGCCTCCGTAGTACTCCAAGATCCCGCGCATGGGGCATTGGGCTACGGCCTTCAACAATTTGCCTGAGAAGCTTCAAACCTGGCGAACGTCCCGCCCGCGCCGCGGCTGATTTCGACGGGGAGTATCCTCGGCGCTACCGGCCAGGGAGCCAACGGAGTTCCCATAAATTCAAGCGGCTGGGTGGAGCCTCATAAGGTGGCGGTCTCGCTTTGACCCTGCGCGCGTCCGGCGGCTCAGGTGAGTGAACCAAACGGGGTGCCGATGATCGAAGCGAAGCCTTCGCTGAAACCGCTGAAGTCAACCGCAGCAAATTGATCGACCCCATCTCCGGAGAACGCGGAAGCGCTGTTCCAAGAGTCGACGTTTAAAAGAACTACGGTATCGGGCTGGCAGGCATCAGGCTGGAAAGGGTCATGAACTCAGAAGGTTGATTATCAACTCTGATATACGGACTGAGGAAAAACACCCCGTCAACCGAGAGGCTAAGGAACGGGCAAGCGATCCCGAAGGGACTTCCTGCCGAGGGTGCTATCATCGTTCTTGTAAGAGCACCCGCAGTAACGCCGTCGCCATTTACGCTTGCAAAAGGGGCGCCGGATTCAAAAACACTCCCCGTCACTACAAGTTCCAGAATGGCCGCCGCGCTTGGCCCTGCCGCCCAAAACAACGCACCAACAAGAGTGGCAAGGGCCCGTGCCCATGAGCGGCATAGAAAGCTCTTTGGCAGGATCGAGTCGCCGTACCAGCATTCTCGATCCGATTGGTGCGTCGTAACCTGTCCAGGTTTAACAGTGCTCCTGTCCTTCACTTCGCATGCTCACCTGTCGTTTTGAGGAGCGCAAGAACCCATGAGACGGCAAGACCTGCGCAGTCTTGGCTCTCCCCTCTACGGCGCTTTGGTGCAGCGTTCCTGTGCATGCGGGCAGTGAGCGTGTTGCAGGAAGTAAGGGCAACGGGCTTGGGTGGTTTCCTGGATGTTTAAATCTGCCTCACAGGGGTCGCTGAAACCATAGACTAAAACTCCGAGTTTCTCTTCAGGTTCGACCCCCTGAGAGGCTGCGTGAGCGCTAACTCGACCTAGTCTAGAGAGCGACCAGCCGAGTGCCCCAGATCTTGCAGCGTTACCAATCTCGTTGCGAGGCAGCGGCTGTTGAAGGCAGGCTTTCCAAGCTACCACCCTATCCGTTTCCCAGTCGGAAGCGATACCTGTCATCGCGCGGGGCGGAGATTGGTCGGGTGCTCCAGTACTCCGCGCGGGTCGGAGCTTAGACCCTGCAAGAAACTCATGCTAGCGGCGGGTTGTCAGTATCACAGCGCCGTTTCATCGCCCAGACCGGCCAGTTCCAGGCCTTCGATCAGATGCCGGTGCACCGTCTCGTTGACGAAGGGTTTTTGCCGCTTCACAGCGCGGATGCCGAAATATTTGTAGGCCTTGCGCGCCCGGCGCACCGCGTCCAGCGCTTCGGGGCAGCGTTTGAGATGGCCGAGCGCGCAGACCTCGCCCAGATGCGCGGTCAGCCCGGCATCCGGCAGCAATTGCGCCGCGCGCGACAGGGCGATCGCCTCCTCGTAGCGCTCCAGCAGGACCATGGCGATGGATTTGCCGCCGATTGCCAGGACCCGCAGCGAGTCCTGCGGGCTGGTGCGCAGGCCTTGGTCGAAATGCGCCAAAGCCTCGCTCGGGGCGTTGCGGTCGATCAGGCACATGCCGAGCCTGATATGCGCCCAGCCGAGATGGGGGTTGAGTTCGATCGCCTTGCGGGTGGCCGAGATCGCCTCTTCAAGCTCGCCCAGCGCAAAGAAACACCGCCCGAGCGCGACCCAGGCAAAGGGCACTCTGGCGTCGATCGACAACGCTTTGCGGGCCAGTTCCAGCGCTTTGAGGCAGGTGCCGCGCAGGTCGGTATTGCCGGGATCGGCGCCCGGGGTCATCGTGCGCACACAGATCGAATAGGCCAGCGTGGCATAGGCCTCGCCGAAATCCGGGCGCTGGCGGATGGCTGCTGTGAAGTAGTCCCGGGCCGCCCATTGCCGCTCGGGGTCGAGGGTGCAGAACACGGCATAGCCGCGGCAGTAATTCTCCCAGGCGGTCAATTCCTCGGCCGGTTTGGCCTGGGCGCGACGGTTGTCGCATTCATAGATCACGGTGATCGTCGAGGTGGCCACGGTGGTGGTCGCGGTCTCGGGATCGACCGTTGCGGGCGGTTGGCTTGTGGACGGGCGATCTTCGGCCTGGTCTATGTCGAAGGTCTCGGTCCAGACATGGGTCTCGCTTTCGACATCCACCAGATGGGTGGTCAGGCGGAGCGCATTGCCGTTCCGGCGCAGGCTGCCCTCGAGCACGTAGTGCGCGGCCAGCCGGTCGCCGATCTCCCTGGCCGACAGCGCCTGATGGCCGAGCGCATGGGAGGACGAGCGCGACAGGACCCCGATCAGCCCGAAGCGCGAGAGTTTGGCGATGATCTCGTCCGAAATCCCCTCGGCAATGTACTTGTCATCGGGATCGGCCGAGATAACCGAGAGCGGCAGGACCGCCACCACCGATTGCGCCCTGGACGCGGCCTGGCCGGGGGCGATTGGCGCCGCTGGGGCGGTCTCTCCGGTCCTCGGTGCGACAAAGCGCATGCCGCGGCCATAGAAGGTGCGGATCAGCCCATCTGGCCCGCCGGGATCGCCGATCGCCTTGCGCAGCTCGCGCACGGCGCTGGTCAGGGCGGCATCCGAGACCGCCTTGCCCTGCCAAACCGTGGCGATCATCTCGTCCTTCGAGACCACCCGGTCTTGGTTCTCGACCAGATATTCGAACAAAGCGTAGGGCCGGGGGCGGAGGGTCACGGGTGCTCCGGCACGTTTGACGACCATGAGATCCGTATCGATCTCGAATTCACCGAATTGATGGATCATTCTGTCGATCTGTCTCCGATGCCCCCGATGGCATCCATTGATGGCCAGAATCCGACAGAATTTCCAGGACTTCATGCATGATTATGGGAAGCGGTTCGCCGGGCGCATGCCTTGCCTTGGCGCGAGCGCTTGCGGGACAGTCAGCGGGGGCATTGCAGCATCTCTGTGACGGCCCCGGCCAGGGTCAGGCAGGCGGTCAGCCCCGGGCTCTCGATCCCGTAGAGCGCGCAATAGCCCGGGATCCCATGGCTTTCGATCCGGAAGTCTCCAGCCGGGGCGCCCTTGGGTACGATCTTCGGGCGGATGCCGGAATAGCCCGGAGCCAACGAGCCCTCCGGCAGGCCCGGCCAATAGCGGCGGATATCCGCATAGAATTTCTCCCCGCGGGCCGGGTCGACCTCGTAATCGAACTCGTCGACCCATTCGACATCCGGCCCGAACCGGGCCTGGCCCGCCAGATCCAGCGTCAGATGGGTGCCGAGCCCGCCCGGCACCGGCGCGGGATAGATCAGCCGCTCGAACGGCGCCCGTCCGGACAGGGTGAAATAGCAGCCTTTGGCGAGATAGCCCCGCGGCGGCGCCCCGGTCAGCGCCGCCGAGAGTCCCGGCGCCCCATGCCCGCCCGCATTCACCACTTCCCGCGCGCGGAGCTGCATAGGCGCCTCGCCGCCAGTGGTCAGCAGAAACCCCGGCTCCACAGCCGTTACCTCGGTGGCCAGCGCCAGCATCGCGCCCGCCGCCTCGGCCTCGCCCAGAAGGCTCAGCATGAGGGAATGGCTGTCGACGATCCCGGTCGAGGGCGAATGCAACGCGGCCACGCAGGCCAGCTCCGGCTCCATCTCGCGCGCCGCCTGGCCAGAGATCTCCTCCAGATCATCCACGCCATTGGCCCAGGCCCGGCGGGCGAGATCGGACAGGGCGTCGGTCTCGGCCTCTTCCACTGCCACGATCAGCTTGCCGCAGCGCCGATGCGGGATGTGGCGCTTGGCGCAATAGCGATAGAGCGCATCGCGCCCCTCGACGCAGAGCCGCGCCTTCAGCGACCCCGGCGGATAATAGATCCCGGCATGGATCACCTCGGAATTGCGCGAGGAGGTCACGGCGCCGATCTGATCCTCCGCCTCGAGGATCACCACTTCGCGGCCCGCCATCGCGAGCGCCCGCGCCACTGCCAGGCCGACCACCCCGGCGCCGATGACAACCGTCTCCACCTCGTCCATTTCCAGCCTTGCCTTCCGCGCGTACCCGGGCGAGAGAGAGCCATGACCCTCGCCACGCCCTTCCCGAACCCGTTCTATTTCCTCCGCCATGGCGAGACGGATTACAACCATGCGGGCCGGTTTCAGGGCCAGACCGACAGCCGCCTGAACGAGACCGGCCTCGCCCAGGCCGCCACCGCGGCCGAGACACTGCGCGATCAGCCGATCGCGGCGATCGTCGCCAGCCCGCTCAGCCGTGCCCGGATCACCGCCGAGAAAGTGGCCGATGCCAGGGGCGAGGAGATCGCCACCGATCCCGGCCTGATGGAATGCCATCTGGGCGTCCACCAGGGAGAACCCTATCAGGACTGGCTGCCCGATTACTGGACCGGCGATTACGCGCCCGAGGGCGGCGAGGATTTCTGGCGTTTCCGCGCCCGGGTGATCCCGGCGATGCGCGCGATTGTGGCCCAAGGGCCGAACCGGCTGATCGTCGCCCATGGCGGGCTCTGGTACGCGGCGCGCAGCCTGTTCCGGATGGAGCCCGATATCGACCGTATGCCGAACGCCATGGCCTTGTTCGTGGAGCCCGAGGGCGATCTTTGGCGCATCTCCCTGGTCGGACAGGATGCGCGTTTCGGCGATGGCACCGGGATGCAGGGCCTGTGAGCGATCTGGCGCTGACCATCCCGGAACTGACCACGTTCCTGACCGAGGTCTTCCCGCAGACCGCGGGAAGTTACGAGATCACCGAGCTTGCGCCGATGCAGGCGACGATGCGCTACTACGTAAACGCGGATCATCTGCGCCCGGGCGGCACGGTGTCCGGCCCCACCATGTTCACGGTGGCGGATCTGGCCTTCTATGCCGCGGTGCTGGCGATGATCGGGCGCGAGCCTTTGACGGTGACCATCAATCTCAACATCAATTTCATGCGCAAACCGGCGCCGGGCGATCTGATAGGTACGGCGCGGATCCTCAAGCTGGGCAGGCTTCTGGCGACCGGGGATGTGACGCTGACCTCGATGGGAGATCCGCGCCCAGTGGCCCATGCCCAGGCGACCTATGCGATCCCGCCCAAGGGCTGACCGGGCCCAGGGTCCGCTGGTCCGGGCCAAGCTTTTGCAAGCGGGCGGCGTCTGACCGGGTTTGACGGGAGAGGCGATGCGGCTGGTCCTCAAATCCTTCGCCGTTGGGATGGTGGCCCTGGCGCTGCTCTGGCTGGCCACCTGGGCTCCGAACCAATGGCAAAGCCCCGCGCCCGGCGATCCCGGGGTGGAGATCGCGCTGCTCGACCATGGCTGGCATAGCGGGCTGGCCCTGCCGCTGCCCGCCCTGGCCGCCGCCGCCGAGAATGCGCCGTCCGGGGCCGGGGAGCGTCTCGCCTGGCTGGCCGGACTGTACCCGGATGCGGGCTGGGTCGAGATCGGATGGGGCGATGCGGCGTTTTACCAGGCGACGACCGGAGTTGGAGATATCGATCCGTGGCTGGCGGTCCGGGCGCTGGCGTGGCCGACCGAGGGGGTTGTGCAGGCCGTGCCTCTGGCTCAGCACCCGGCGGAGGCCTTCCGCCGCTCGGACCAGATCGCAATCATTCTCTCGCCCCAGGCGTTCCAAAGCCTCGCAGAAGCGCTCGCGGCCTCGCTGCCCGGTCCCGCAATCGACGCGCAGAATGATCCGTCGACTGGTTTGCCGGTTCCTCCGCCCAACGATCCGCCGGGCGATCCCGTGTCGGCGCGGGCGCTCGGCCCAAGCCTTTACGGGGATGGGGCGTTCTATCCCTCGCCGACCCGTTATCACCTGTTCAGGACCTGCAACCATTGGGTGGCAGGGCTGCTGCGTGTCGCGGGCCTGCCGGCAAGCCCGGTTCCTGCCACGTTAAGCGCCGGGTTGATGACCGAGCTGCGCTGGCGCCTCGACGCTCCCTGATCCAGATCAAGGCGGTGGCGGCCAGGATATGGCATATTATGCCAAATCTGACGGAGGAGGCCCCCATGCCCATCAAGGATATCCTGGTCGCCTGCAATGGCGGCGATGCCGCCGATAGGGCGCTGGCCCATGCCATCGCTCTGACGCGGGGCGGCGAGGCGCATTTGACCGGCGCGGTGGTCCATGGCGTCTCGGCCCTGATTGCCCAGCTCGGCCCCTGGATCACCGAGTCGATCGAGCAGGTGATCCGCGGCCAGGACGATGCCAGACGCACCGAGATCCGCGCAGGCTTTGAAGCGGCGACTGGCGGTTTGTCGGATCGTATCCATTTCATCGATCTGGCCGGGCGGCCCGAGGCCGTGCTGGGCGAGACGGCGCGCTTCTATGACCTTCTTGTGGTCGGCCGCGGCGGCACCGCGCCGGGGCCAAGCCATTTCTCGGTCAATATGCACGAGCTGGCGGCGCATTGCGGCGGGCCCTTAATGGTGGTCCCCGCCAAGGCTCCGGTGACGGAGGGCGGGCCGAAGCGGATCGTTCTGGCCTGGGATGGCAAGCCCGCGGCCGCGCATGCGCTCTCGGCCGCTTTGCCGCTGATGGCCAGTGCCGAGGCGGTGAGCATCGTGACTGTCGGCTCGGTGGACGAGGCGCATGCCGACCGGGTCGCCAGGCATCTCCTGCGCCATGGGATCGAGGCCGAGGCTGTCGCCCTGGCCAGCCAATTCGGCGGGATCGGCAAGACCCTGCTGGATGCATGTAAGGAGAGCGGCGCCGATCTCCTGGTGATGGGCGCCTATGAACATGCCAAGCTGGCCGAAGACGTGTTCGGCGGGGTGACCGACACGGTGCTGCGCGAGGCGCATTTGCCGGTCATGATGGTGCATTAGGCGGGGGGCGTCGCTCCCCCGCCCGTCTGCAAACTGCCTTCTCTGCCCGCAGGACGTGATCAGGCGGCGCGGTCGAGCGCCTCGCCCGGGCCTTGCTCGAGGGCTTCCTCGACAACGTCCAGTTCGGGTTGCGCCTGGGCCGTTTCGGCAATGGCGGCCTCGGCCGGATTTTCATCTTTTTCCAGCATCTCGAACGCGTTGGGCGAGTGGAAGAGCTGGATCGTTTCAAGGGCGAGGGGGTTGAAGAAGAACATGGGCGACCTCCGGTTGATACCTTCGAAATTATGCCGGAGATGCCCGGTGCAACCCGTGTTTTGAGAGAGTTTCGATAGGATGGGCCTATCGCGCCCACGCCGTCCGTCCCAGATGTTCAGGCTTCGATGGTCAGCGCTTTGAAGTCGCGGGCCACAACGTCTTTGATGGTCCTGGCGATCTGGCGATAGGCCGAGGCCCGTCCGGCAGTTTTGCGCCAGACAAGGCCGACCGAGCGGGTGATCGCGTGGCTTTTGATCGGGCGCACCACCACCTCGCCCTGGCCTTCGATCTCGGACCGGGCATAAAGCGCTGGCACGAATGTGACCCCCATCTCCATCCCAACCATGATGCGCAGCGCGTCCAGGCTGGTCCCCTCATAATCGCGCACCAGCTTGGCGCCGAATTCCTCGCACAGCCCGGTGATCTGATCGTGGAGATGGTAGAGCGGGGTGAGCGAGAGCACTTCGAGCCCCTTGATCTGCGCGCTCTGGATCGCGGTCTCGGCG
>JBCDKL010000121.1:0-8983 GCA_038746695.1 Pseudomonadota bacterium
ACCGTCCCGAGATTTGCGATGAGCTGGGCGATCTGCTGCTGCAAGTGATCTATCACGCCCGTATCGCCGAGGAGGAGGGCAGCTTCTCCTTCGAGGATGTGGCACGCGCGATCTCCGACAAAATGCTCCGCCGCCACCCACATGTGTTCGGCACCGAGCCTGGCGGTCCGAAGACCGATCCGGAGCAGGTTGATTGGGAGGCGATCAAGGCTGCCGAGCGTGCCGCGAAGGGCGAGACCCGCGACAGCGTCCTCGACGGTGTGCCGACCACCCTCTCAGGCCTCACCCGCGCGCTGGCCCTGACCAAGCGGGCGGCAAAGGTAGGTTTCGACTGGTCGGATCCGCGCGATGTGCTGTCGAAGGTGGCCGAGGAGGCCGCGGAGCTGACCGAGGAGATCGGTGGTGATCCGGCCCTGATCGAGGAGGAGTATGGCGATCTCCTCTTCGTCATGACCAATCTCGCGCGGCATCTGAAGGTCGACCCTGAAACAGCACTCCGCCGCGCGAACGCGAAATTCGAACGCCGGTTCCGCGGGGTCGAGCAGCATCTCAAAGCCCAAGGCCGAAGCCCAGAGCAGGCCACATTGGCCGAGATGGACGCGCTTTGGGATCGCGTTAAGGAAGAAGAGAAAGACCGCGCGAAAATCGAAGATTGAACGCCCGGCGTCTCAACGCCCAATCGCAGACCCTGTTGCCCCCCTGCACCAGACCGGCACTCTGCGCCTCGGCCATTGTCCCCGCCCCTCGACCCGTCACGTGATTCGCAGTATCGAGCCCTCACCGCAACCGGAGGTTCCGATGAGAAGGTATTCGCCGACAATAATGCCGAGCTGACGCGACCCCAGCGTCCCCTCATGCTGCGCCCGCGCTCCGCCGGCGCCCGTTGGCAATATCTCCATCCACCCTGTTCCCCCGGTTTCGAGGACCTTCCAGATGTTCCGCCTTTTTGAATCCCTGATCGACCCGTTTGGGCCGCATAAGGCCGAGACGCCACCCAGCGATCTCTGGAAATTCTATCTCCATCATCTGGCACCCTTTGGCCGCTGGATCCCTCTGATCATGCTCACCGGGCTGGTGGCCGCCCTGATCGAAAGCGGGCTGATCTTCTATTCCGGCCGGCTGATCGATCTGATGAGCGAGACGGGGGTCGAGACGTTCTGGGATCTGCACGGCACCGAGGTTCTGGTGGTCGCCGCTCTGATCCTGTTCATCCGCCCGCTCGCCTTCGGCCTCAGCCATCTGTTCCTGGAGCAAACGCTCGCAAGCAATATGCAGGAGCAGGTCCGCTGGCGCTCGCATCGCCATATGCTGGGCCAGTCGGTCGGCTTCTTCCAGTCCGACTTCGCCGGGCGCCTCTCGAACCGGGTGATGCAGACCGGGCCTGCAATGGAAGACTCGGCTTATATGGCCTTCGAGGGGGTCTGGTTCGCCGGGACCTATGCGCTGGGCGCGGCTTTCCTGCTGGCCCAGATCGACTGGCGGCTGGCCGTGCCTTTGCTACTCTGGCTCGTCATCTATGGCGCTTATGTCCGCTCGGTCGCAGTGCGGGTCGCGGTGGCTTCCGAGAAGTGGTCGGATGCGCGCTCGATGGTGGCCGGTCGGGTGGTCGATGCCTATGCGAACATCGAGACGGTGAAGCTCTTCGCCCAGGACGGTCGCGAGGAAGCCTATGTCCTGGGTGCGATGCGCCGCCTGCGGCTGAGATTCCAGCGATTTCTCCGGCTGATGACCGAATTGGCGCTGGGACTGACGGCGATCAACGGGCTTTTGATCATCGGCGTACTGACCCCGGCGATCCTGCTTTGGCAATCTGGCGAGCTCACGGTGGGCGAAGTGGCGGCGGCATCGGCGCTCTGCATCCGGCTGAACGGGATGAGCGGTTGGATCATGTGGGTGACGATCCAGCTCTTCGAACATGCCGGAGAGATCCGCGAGGGTCTGCAATCGATCGCTGTCGAGCATGATGTGACCGACAAGCCAGGTGCGGGGCTGCTGGCAGTTTCGCAGGCCGAAATCCGCTTCGAAGCGCTGAGCCATCATTATGGCAAGGACGAGGGCGGACTCGACGCTGTCAGCCTGGCGATTCAGGGTGGCGAGCGGGTCGGTCTGGTCGGCCGCTCCGGCGCGGGCAAGTCCTCGCTGGTCAATCTGCTGCTGCGCTTCCGCGATGTCGAACGGGGCCGGATCCTGATCGACGGGCAGGATATCGCAGGCGTGACCCAGGACAGTCTGCGTGCCCAGATCGGGATGGTGACCCAGGACAGCTCGCTGCTCCACCGCTCGATCCGGGCCAATATCCTCTATGGCCGCCCGGGCACGTCGGAGGCCGAGATGATCGCGGCGGCAGAGCGAGCCGAGGCGCATGACTTCATCCTGGGTCTGCAGGATCCCGAGGGGCGCAGCGGGTATGATGCGCAGGTCGGCGAACGCGGGGTGAAGCTCTCCGGCGGTCAGCGTCAGAGGATCGCACTGGCCAGGGTGATCCTGAAGGACGCGCCGATCCTTGTGCTGGACGAGGCGACCTCGGCGCTGGACAGCGAAGTGGAGGCCGCGATCCAAGAGACGCTCTATGGCGTGATGGAGGGCAAGACGGTGATTGCCATTGCCCACCGGCTCAGCACGATCCGGCGGATGGACCGGATTGTCGTGATGGATCGGGGCCGGATCGTGGAGCAAGGCAGCCATGACGTGCTGCTCGCCTCCGGCGGGCTCTACGCGAGCTTCTGGGAGCGGCAATCCGGCGGCCTTCTCGGCACACGTGCGGCAGAGTAAAACCCCATCCTTGCAACAGGCACCGCCCCGGGTTCGCCCCCGGGACGGTGTTGGCTGCAGGCGAAGCTCTCCCGATTAAACCGCAGATCCGCGGCCTGCTCCCCAAAGGTCCAGCGGCACAGGAAAGCCGCGGGGTGTGGCCGTTGGAGCCGCTTGACCTGCCGCGATCAACCGGCTCTCCTCACGCCATGGATCCGCAAATCTTCGATCTCGGAGACTTCCCGCTCCGCTCCGGCAAGGTGATGAGGGGCGCGTTTCTGGCCTATCGCTGCTATGGCCGCCTCAACGAAGCGAGAGACAACGCAGTGGTGATGCCGACCTTCTATACCGGCACCCATACCCGCAACGAGATCTTCTTCGGCCCGGGCCGCCCGGTGGACCCCGCAAGACATTTCATCATCGGGATCAACATGTTCGGCAATGGTCTCAGCGCCTCGCCCTCGAACCGTGGCGGGGCGGATTTTCCGCAGCCAAGCCTGGCCGACAATATTGCCGCCCAGCACCGGCTGGTCACGGCGCTGGGCGTCAAGCGTATCGCGTTGGTCTATGGCTGGTCGATGGCCGGCTGTCAGAGCTATCAATGGGCGCATGATCATCCCGATATGGTCGCGGCGATCCTGCCCTTCTGCGCCTCCGCCCGATGCGCGCCGCATAACTGGGTGTTCCTCGATGGAGTCTCCGCCGCTCTCCTGGCCGATCAGAGCTTTGCCGGTGGCCGCTATACGTCCCAACCCCGCGCCGGGCTCGAAGCGTTCGGGCGGGTCTATGCCGGTTGGGCCTTCAGCCAGACATATTTCCGCGAGGGCCTGCACCGCCCGCGTTTCGCCAGCATGGAAGATCTGCTCGCCGAATGGGCGCGCGAGCACGCCGAGGACTGGGACGCCAACGATCTCCTCTGCATGCTCCGCGCCTGGCAGGATCACGACATCGCAGCGGGCGGGGATCTCGCAGCCGCCTTGGGGCGGATCCAGGCGCGGGCGATCCTGGCACCTTGCAGCAGCGATCTCTACTTCCGGCCTGAGGACAATCAGGCCGAACTTGCGCATCTGAGCCAGGCCGAGTTGCGCGTCTTTGAGACCGATCACGGCCATTGTGCCGTCACCGGTGGCGACCCAAGGTTTCCGTCCTTCCTGGATGCTTGTCTTCGCGATCTGCTGGCGTAAGTAAGATATCGCTGAGGGAGGGTCTCATGTGCGGCATCGTCGGTCTGTTCGCTAAATCGCCTGCGGTCGAGGCTGAGATGGGCGCGCATCTGAGCGCGATGCTTATCACCATGTCCGACCGGGGGCCTGACTCGGCGGGTTTCGCGATCTATCGCGACCCGGCGCCAGGCGCTGTGAAGGTGACCCTGCAGTCTCCAGATCCGGAGACAGATTTCGCCGACCTCGCCAGCGATCTCGCCAGCCTTGGGATCGAGACCCTCGGGCTCGAGCAGGTCGAGACCCATGCGATTCTCCGCCTCGCCTCGGATAAGGGGCTGCGCGAGGCGCTGGCCGAGATCCGGCCCGATATCCGGGTAATGAGCCGGGGCAACGCGATCGAGATCTACAAGGAAGTCGGCCTGCCAGAACAGGTTGCCGAGCGTTTCGCGCTGGCTTCGATGTCGGGCACCCACGCGGTCGGCCATACCCGGATGGCGACCGAATCGGCGGTGACGACGCTGGGCGCCCATCCGTTCTCGACCGCGCCCGATCAATGCCTTGTGCATAACGGCTCGATGTCGAACCACAACAATATGCGCCGCGAGCTGGCCCATGCCGGCATGGCGGTCGAAACCGAGAACGACACCGAAGTGGCCGCCGCATATCTCTCCTGGCGCATGGCAGGGGGAGAAAATCTTGGCCAGGCGCTGCAGCACGGTCTGAAGGATTATGACGGGTTCTATACTTTCCTGGTAGGCACCGGGACTGGTTTTGGCGTGCTCCGCGACCCGATCGCCTGCAAACCGGCGGTGATGGCCGAGACCGATGACTATGTCGCCTTCGGCAGCGAATATCGCGCCCTGGTCAGCCTTCCCGGCATCGAGACCGCGAAAGTCTGGGAACCCGAACCGGCCACCGTCTATTTCTGGGAGCGGTCATGACTTTCGACCTCGCCACCGGCACGCTGCGCGATCTAAACCGGACCATCCACGCCCTGCCACCGACCAATGCGGGGGTGTTCGAGGTCGCCAATGTCCAGGGCCAGCATGCGGTCGCCTGCGGTGCCGATACGGATGCCGAGATCCATCTGCATGGTTCGGTTGGATATTACTGCGCTGGAATGAACAAGAACGCGGCGATTACCGTACACGGCTCGGCTGGGCCCGGCGTCGCCGAGAACATGATGTCGGGCCGCGTGGTGATCGAGGGCGATGCCTCTCAATACGCCGGCGCCACAGCCCATGGCGGTTTGCTGGTGATCAAGGGCAACGCCTCCTCGCGTTGCGGGATCTCGATGAAGGGTGTCGAGATCGTGGTCCGCGGGAATATCGGCCATATGAGCGCCTTTATGGCGCAGTCGGGCACCCTGGTTGTCTGCGGCGATGCGGGCGAGGCCATGGGCGACTCGATCTATGAAGCCGAGATTTTCGTGCGCGGCCAGGTGGCATCACTGGGCGCCGATTGCGAGGAGAAGGAGATGCGCGCCGAGGATCTCGACCGCCTCGCCACCCTCCTCGCTCAGGCGGACATCACTGATCTGACGCCGAACGACTTCCGCCGATACGGCTCTGCCCGACAGCTCTATCACTTCAACATCGACAATGCCGGAGCGTATTGATGGACGACGCGAAACCTCAGCCGCCCCGCACCGCCCCGCGCAAATCGGCGACGTTTGACGACTATACACTGTCCGAGATCCGGCGGGCAGCGGCGACCGGCATCTATGACATCCGGGGTGGCGGGGCGAAGCGCAAGCTTCCGCATTTCGACGATCTTCTGTTTCTCGGCGCGTCGATGAGCCGGTATCCGCTAGAGGGCTATCGCGAGACCTGCACGACCTCGGTCACACTGGGCGACCGCCACGCCTCTAAGCCGCTGCATCTCGACATCCCGATCACGATTGCGGGGATGAGCTTTGGCTCGCTGTCGGCCCAGGCGAAGGAGGCGCTGGGGCGCGGCGCTTCGGCGGCAGGGACCTCGACAACAACCGGCGATGGCGGCATGACGCCCGAGGAACGGGGGCAATCAAAGCATCTTGTCTATCAGTATCTCCCCTCGCGCTATGGCATGAACCCGGACGACCTGCGCAAAGCGGATGCCATCGAAGTCGTGGTCGGCCAAGGCGCGAAGCCGGGCGGTGGTGGGATGCTGCTCGGCCAGAAGATCGGGCCGCGCGTGGCCGAGATGCGGAACCTGCCCGAAGGGATCGATCAGCGCTCGGCCTGCCGCCACCCAGATTGGACCGGGCCCGACGATCTCGAGATAAAGATCGGCGAGCTGCGCGAGATCACCAATTGGGAGAAGCCGATCTATGTGAAGGTCGGCGGGGCGCGGCCCTACTACGATGTCACCCTTTCGATCAAAGCAGGCGCCGATGTGGTGGTGGTCGACGGGATGCAGGGCGGCACGGCGGCCACGCAGGAGGTGTTCATCGAGCATGTCGGCCAGCCGACGCTTGCCTGTATCCGCCCGGCGGTTAAGGCATTGCAGGATCTCGGCATGCATCGAAAGGTGCAACTGATCGTCTCGGGCGGGATACGCAACGGCGCCGATGTCGCCAAGGCGCTGGCGCTTGGGGCGGATGCGGTCAGCATCGGCACCGCAGCGCTGGTTGCTTTGGGAGACAACGACCCGCGTTGGGAGGCGGAGTATCAGGCGCTCGGCACCACGGCGGGCGCCTATGACGATTGGCATGAAGGGCAAGACCCGGCTGGGATCTCGACCCAGGACCCAGAGCTTGCCGCCCGGCTGGACCCGGTCGCAGCAGGACGCCGCCTGACCAATTACCTGAAGGTCATGACGCTGGAGGCACAGACCATCGCCCGTGCTTGCGGCAAATCCAGCGTGCACAATCTGGAGCCGGAGGATCTCTGCGCCCTCACAGTCGAGGCCGCTGCCATGGCCCAGATCCCGCTGGCAGGGACTGAGTGGGTGCCGGGGAGGTAAGGGCGAAGCCTTTTGATTTCTTCCCAGGATCGGGGCTAGGCCCGCTTCAAAGACAGCGGGTGCATCTACAGATGCGCACCTTTTGAGCTGACGGTGTGGTTCGATGCCATCGCTCAGTATCGTGGCCTCACGGTGTGGTCCCACGGAGTTTCGAGGATATCTCTCAATCGACAACCTTCGCCAGATCGTGGCGGAGTTTTCGCATCCTGGCAAAACCGCCAATGGACCATCCGAGGCGAATCGCGATAAGAACATTAGAAGAACATATGAGTTTCGAGGGACTGATATGAGCCTGTTCTCGTGAGGTCGGACACCAGCGCCATGGCCATGCAATCCGAAATCTCCAGCCGCGAAATGCCGCCCCGGGCAGATCTTGATCTGACTGCCCTCGTGACGGCGGGGCGGGGGCATGAGGCAATGGGCCCAGCGGCGCGGATGTTTGCGGCACGGCTGGCGGGGGCTCTGTCGGGTCCGGTGCTCTGGGTACAGGAAGCGCGGGCTTGGGTGCAGCTTTGCCCTCAAGGGCTGGCGCCGATCTTCGACCCGGCGCGGCTTATCCTTGTCTCTCCCCCCGACCGGCTGGCGCTGTTGCAGGTGATGGAGGAAGCGCTGCGCAGCCCAGCACCCGCCCTGGTGGTGGGCGAGCTGTCCCGCGCGCCCGATCTGACTGAAAGCCGGCGGCTGCAGCTTGCCGCGGGCACCGGGGGCGGGCGCGGGCTCTGCCTGATCGCGGGGGAGACGGCGCAATCGAACGCTGCCGAGACAAGATGGCTCTGCCATTCTCTGCCCTCCGGTGGTCAGCGCTTTGAGCTGATCAAGAACAAGCGCGGCAAGCTGGGCGCCTGGGAGGTGATGTGACCGCGCCCCGGCCGCCTTCTGCCGCTCGGCTTTCGGCCGCGCCGCCCGCTATAGGGGCTGGCCGGACCCATAGGCGGGCACGCAGGGTCTCCGATCCCGCCAAGCCCCCTGCGATGGTGTTGCCGAGTCGACAACATCCGGCATCGGTGGAGAATGATCGCCGGTCAGCGGATCCTGGCACCGTAGCGCATTCTGGAGCGCATCTTGAGGCACATTCCGGAGTGCCGCCCGGGGCGGCGGCCCCGGGATCGGCCACAGGAGCGACGCGGGGAGCGAGCCAGGGTGCAGCTATGCAGCCCTCGCCGCAGCAGGCCCGTCCCGCGCGGCGCATCCTGGCGCTGGCCCTGCCGCATCTGGCGGCCGAGGCTGCACTCCGGCGCGAGGGTTTGCGCGGGATCCAGGCACCGTTTGCGGTGGTCGAGAAGCAGGGCTCGGCGCTCAGGCTCGCCTCGGTCACAGCGGCGGCCTTGGCGGCGGGGCTGGCCCCCGGGCAGGGTCTGGCCGATGCGCGAGCGATTTGCCCCGGTCTTCTCACCCGGCCCGCGATGCCCGAGCGGCATACCGCACTGCTCCGGGCGCTCGCTCGCTGGGCCGAGCGGTTCTCGCCCCTGGTCGGGCTGGACATGGCGGATACGCTGATCCTGGACATCACCGGCGTGGGGCATCTTTTCGGCAGCGAGGCGGAACTGGCGGCCAAAGCGGTGGCGGAGTGCGCGGCGCTGAGCCTCACTGCTCGGGCCGGGCTGGCAGAGACCCGAGGAGCGGCCTGGGCATTGGCCCATTACGGAGCATTTGCTGCCCCGTCCAATCCATCCACCCTTTCCACCCCGTCTACCCAGCCCGCACGTGGCGCTGGGGCAAAGCGGCGGTCTGCCCCTGCTCGGCAAAGCGGAGGAGATCAGCCTCTCCCTGCCGCCACACTGCCCAATGGTTTCGCGGACGCAGTGGCCATCGTGCCGCCGCGGCGCTTGCGGGCGATGCTCGCCCCGCTGCCGGTGGCGGCACTACGCCTCGACGAGGCCGCGGTGGAGGGGTTGATGGCGCTCGGCCTCGGCACGTTGGGCGAGATGGCCGGTGTCCCACGCGGGCAAATCGCGCGGCGTTTCGGCGTGGCGGTGCTGCGCCGGCTCGATCAGGCCCTGGGTGTTGAGCCCGAGCCGGTCTCGCCACTGCGGGCGCGGCCGGTCTTCTCAGCCCGGCTAACCCTGCCCGAGCCGATTGGGCTGACCTCAGATGTGATGGCGGGGCTCGAGCGGCTGCTCGAA
>JBCDKL010000122.1:0-8812 GCA_038746695.1 Pseudomonadota bacterium
AGACCCCGATGCTCTGGGCGTTTGGATTTCTGTTCCTCTTTACCGTGGGTGGTGTCACAGGGATCGTTTTGGCTCAGGCAGGGATCGACCGCGCCTATCACGACACCTACTACGTGGTGGCGCATTTCCACTATGTGATGAGCCTGGGCGCGGTGTTCTGCATCTTCGCCGGGGTCTATTACTGGGTCGGCAAGATGACCGGGCGGCAATATCCCGAGATGCTGGGCAAGATCCACTTCTGGATGATGTTCATCGGCGCGAACATCACCTTCGTCCCGCAGCACTTCCTGGGCCGCCAGGGGATGCCACGGCGCTATATCGACTATCCCGAGCAGTTCTCGCTTTGGAACGAGATCTCCTCTTATGGAGCGTTCATCTCGGGCGCCTCGTTCCTGCTGTTCTTCTACATCGTGTGGTACACCGTGACCCGCGGCGAGAAGATCACCAATCCGAATTATTGGGAGGACGAGCTGGGCACCCTGGAATGGACCCTGCCCAACCCGCCGCCGGAACACACGTTCGAGCAACTGCCGACCCGCGATATGTGGGACAAGCAGCCCTCGCACTGATCAGCGGGCGACGCGCGAGCATGACAGACCAATCGAACACGGCCGGAGAGCGATCTCCGGCCGTGTCCTTTCCACGGGATTGGGTGGAGTGGCGCGATCGGGCGGACCGGCCGCTTTATGCGGTGACCCTCTGGCCGAACCGCTCGATGACCCTTGGTCAGCGCAAGACGGTGTTCCTCCTGGCCACGGCGGGGTTTTCGCTGCCATTGATCCCGCTTTGGGGAACGCATGCGTTCTGGGGGCTGTTACCGTTTCCACTGCTCGCCATGGGGATGCTCTGGGTCGGGTTCCGACGCAACGACCGGGATGGCAGGCTCTCTGAGGAACTGACCCTGTGGCGCGATGAGATCCGGGTCGAGCGTCGCGATCCCGGCGGGCGCATCCGCCGCTGGGCCGCGGATCCCTTCCTCGTGCGGCTGATCCTTCACGAGGATGCGCGTCTCGAAAACTACCTCACCCTGACCGGCGGCAGCCGCGAGATCGAACTGGGCGCCTTTCTCAGCCCCGACGAGCGCCTGACCCTGAAAGACGAGGTCGATGCCGCCCTGGTCCAAGCCTTCCGCGCCTGAGCCTTTCATCGGCGCGAACCGGCGCCCTGCGCCAAACGGCTCCATCGTTTTGTCGGTCACGCGTAAACCTGCCAATGGGTGACAGGACCGCGTCATGTGCCGTGAGTGCCGGTCTCAATAGGGCTGGTAGGATTTCTCCTCGACCAGGCGCGAGCCTAGCGCGGTGTTAATCTCGCGCTTCAATGCGGCCCGGCGGTCATTGGTTTTGTAGACAGCGCGGGCCAGGTCGATGAATCTTTCGCCGAAATCGCCGTCCCGCTCGCAATCGCGGATATCGTCCTCGATCTGCCACAGCGTCTCGTTCACCGCCTTCAGATCGCCGGTCAGCCGGGTCAGCGCATCCGAGACCGGCAGGGCGGCGTCGCGCGTTGCGGCGAGGAATTCTAGCTCCAGGCGCACATTGGCCAGCTTTGCGGGGTCGGCGATCCGCTCCGCCTTGATCTCCAGAATGGTGATCTTGTCGATCAGCTCGCCCGGCGCGATTTCGACCGTGACCGTCTCGCTCACGATCTGGCCTTCAAATGGGCCCGTAAATCCGCCTCGACTCGTTGGAACAGCTCGTCCCAATCGCCGGTGGCGCGCTGCCGGTAGAGCTTCATCGACGGATACCAGGGCGTCGTGTCGCCCTGGCCGTACAGCCAGAACCCCTCGTGACTGAGCAGGTTCCAGACCGGCTTGCCCAGCGAGGCGGCGACATGGACCACCGCCGTATCGGTGGTGATCATCAGATCCATCTCATCGATCAGTGCCGCACTGTCGGCGAAATCCTGATCGTCGCCACATGCATCCAGGATGAGCCCCGCCATGCCGGAGGCTACGAACTCATCCCGCGCCGGCCCCTTGTAGAGCGAGAAGAGCTGCACGCCCGGCACCTGCGCAAGGCTCAGAAAGCTCTCCGGCCCGGTCGAGCGGCGGTGATTGGCCTTGTAGGTCAGCGAACCGGTCCAGACCACGCCGATCTTTAGGCGCTCGGCGAAGGGGGCGGCCAACGCCTTGGCGCGTTTGCGACTTGGGCCCGGGATCGAGAATTTCGGCAACGGCGGAGGCGTGTTCCCATCACGGAACCCGACCAGATGCGGCAGGCTCATATTCGGCGTGTAATAGTCGAAGACATCGGATTTGCGGGCATGGCTGACCAGCCGGTCCAGCCCCTCGAGCCCCTCGAACAGCCGTTGCAGCGGCGCTTTGACCACCATCGACACATCGGCGCCCATCGCCTTCAGCGCGGGCAGGAACCGGGTCATCAGGATCGCATCGCCGAACCCCTGCTCGGGCAGCACCAGAACCCGCTTGCCCGAGATCTCCTGGCCGGTCCAGCGCGGCCAGGGCACCTCCTGCGGCAGGCTGACCTCGGTCCCGGCATAGCGGCCCTCGAAATCCAAAAATCCGCCCCGATAGTCGCCCAGCATCAGCCGCGACAGCGCGCGCTGCAGCAACAGCTCGCCATCCTTTTCGAGATCGATCTTGTCCTCAACCTCGGTGACCAGCTCGATCACTCGCTCATGCTGGCCTAGGCCGCGAAGTGCGACGCAGTAATCGCGGCGCTTCAGATGATCCTCGGGTGCGGCCTCGAACATCCCCTGGCGCAGCTCGGCCGCCTCGGCATATTCCCCGGCATCGGCCAGCGCGTTCGAGAGATTGTTCCGCGCGTTCTCCATGCCGGGATCGATCTCCAGCGCCCTGCGATGCGCCGCGATCGCCTGGCGGTGCTGGCCCATCTTGCGCAGCAGAGCACCGTAATTGGTCCAGCCCCGCGCATGCTCCGGCGCCTTGGCGAGATAGGTGCGATAGAGCGGCGCTGCCTTCTCGATCTCGCCCTTCTGATGCAGATCCACCGCCGCGTTGAACAATTCGCCCAGAGTCACGGTCTTGCGTTTCTGCTGCTGTGCGACTGCCATACCCGCCAAACCTCCGCTCACGCCTTGCCATTCCGGCGCGATTGTCTAGCGCCAAAGGCGTGAAGACAACGGAAATTTAGCCAGACCAGCGGTTTGCGGGCGCGGGAAAGCGATGTATGACAGAGGCTATATCGGCCCAAAATCGAGACCCCGACATGACCGAGGCACAGGCGGTACCAGGTGCGGTCGAGACGCGCCGCGAGGATGAATTTGCGCTCGACCTGGATCTGGTCGCGGCGGTGGTGGAATCGGTCGGCGTGGGCGACCGGGTGGCGGCGCTGGCCCTGGTCGACGGGCTGCATATCGCCGATCTCGCCGATCTTATCGAGCAAGTCACCTCGGACGACCGCCGCGCGCTGATCGAACTGATCTGGGCCGATATCGACAGCGAGGTGATCGTCGAGCTCGAAGAAGGCGTGCGCGACGAGGTGCTGGAGATCCTCCAGCCCGCCGAGCTTGCCGAGGCGGTCAAGGAATTCGAGACCGATGATGTGGTCTATCTGCTCGAGGATCTCGAGCAGGATCAGCAGCAGGTCGTGCTCGACGCGCTGGAACCGGCGGACCGGGCCGCGGTCGAGAAATCGCTGGAATATCCCGAGGACAGCGCCGGGCGTCTGATGCAATCGGATTTCGTCAAGGCGCCGGCCTTCTGGACCGTGGGCCAGATGATCGATGTGCTGCGCGCTGATGACGATCTACCGGAGCAGTTCTATGACATCGTGATCACCGATCCCGCCGCCCGGCCGGTGGGCAAGATCTCACTGGCCGCGATCCTGGGAAACCGCCGCCCGGTGACGCTGGAAAGCCTGATGGAGACCGATTTCCGCACCCTGCGCTGTGATGACAAGGCCGAGGACGTGGCCTATGCCTTCAACCAGTACCATCTCGTCTCCTGCCCCGTGGTCGACGAGGATGGGCGGGTCGTCGGCGTGATCACCATCGACGATGCGATGGAGGTGTTGGAAGACGCGGCCGAGCAGGACATCAAACGCCTGGGCGGGGTCGGTGACGAGGAGATCTCGGACAAGGTGGCCGCCATCACCAAGCGCCGCTTTCCCTGGCTGGCGGTCAACCTGGTGACCGCGATCCTCGCCTCGCTGGTGATCGCGCTGTTCGACGCGACCATCGAGCAGATCGTGGCGCTGGCAGTTTTGATGCCGATTGTCGCCTCGATGGGCGGCAATGCCGGGACCCAGACCCTGACCGTGTCGGTGCGCGCGCTGGCCACCCGTGACTTGACCGGGACCAATGCGTTGCGCGTGGTCGGGCGGGAAGCAGCGGTCGGTCTGATCAACGGGCTGATCTTCGCGGTGCTGATCGGGCTGGTCACCTGGGCCTGGTTCGGCTCGGGCGTGCTGGGCGGGGTGATCGCCGCGGCAATGGTGGTCAATATGGTGATCGCCGGGCTGGCTGGGATCCTGATCCCGATCGCGCTCGACCGGTTGGGCGCCGATCCGGCCCTGGCATCCGGGGCTTTCGTGACCACGGTCACCGATGTGGTCGGCTTCTTCGCCTTTTTGGGCCTCGCCGCGGCGGTTCTGCTGTGAGACCCTTGATTTCCGCCGCTTGAGGGCTTCCATAGCGCGATAAGCCGAGGAGCCGCCATGACCTACCTGCCCCCGTCTATCGACGCGACCCAGAATCTTCTGGGTGAGACCGGCTATGTCTGCGGGCGGGGTCTGGCGACTGTGGTGTTTCTCAGCCTGAAGCTCGGCCGCCCGCTGTGTCTGGAAGGCGAAGCTGGGGTCGGCAAGACCGAGATCGCCAAAGCCCTGGCCGAAAGCCTGGGCCGGCGGCTGATCCGGCTGCAATGCTATGAGGGGCTCGATGCGGCCTCGGCGGTCTATGAGTGGAACTATCCCGCGCAGATGATCGAGATCCGGCTGGCCGAGGCCGGTACGGCGGACCGCGAGGCGCTGGCCGGATCGCTCTTCTCGGACCGGTTCCTGACCCGCCGCCCCTTGCTTCAGGCGATGGAGCCCGACCCGGCGGGCCCTCCGGTTCTGTTGATCGACGAATTGGACCGAACCGACGAGCCGTTCGAGGCTTTCCTGCTCGAGGCGCTCAGCGATTTCCAGGTGACGATCCCCGAGCTTGGCACGGTCAAGGCGGCCGAGCCCCCGATCGTGATCCTCACCTCGAACCGGACCCGCGAAGTGCATGACGCGCTGAAGCGGCGCTGTCTCTATCACTGGGTCGACTATCCCGATGCCGAGCGTGAGATCGAGATCCTGCTGGCCCGCGCGCCGGAAGTCTCGGAACAGCTCTCCCGCGAGGTGGTCGGCTTTGTCCAGCGCCTGCGTCACGAGGATCTGTTCAAACGCCCCGGTGTGGCCGAGACGATCGACTGGGCCCGCTGTCTGACCGCGCTGAACGCTCTGACGCTCGACCCGCAGATGGTCTCCGACACGCTGGGCGCACTGTTGAAATACCAGGACGATATCGCCCGGTTCCAGCAAGGCGAGGCGACCAAGATCCTGGACGAGGTGCGCAACGCCATGGCGCTGGCCGGGTGACATGCGCCTCCCGCTGCAAAGCGATGTCCTGGGCGTGACCCGGGAGCGACTCGAAGTGTCCGAAGCTGCTCGAGCCGTCCGTGGATGTTCCAGGTCACGCAAGGGACAGGTCCTGGGATGACCGGCATCGCCGAACAGGCCGAGGGCCGTCTGGCCCAGAACATCGTCCATTTCACCCGGGCGCTTCGGGTCGCGGGTATCCCGGTCGGTCCGGGCAAGGCCATCGAGGCGGCGCGCGCCGTGGCCGTGGCGGGGTTCGAGCATCGGACGGATTTCTACCATGCCCTGGCTGCCTGCCTGATCTCGCGGCCCGAGCACCGCCCCATCTTCGATGCCTGTTTCGCCATGTATTGGCGTAACCCCCAGGTGCTGGAGAAGATGATGGGCCTCATGCTGCCCGAAGCCCGGCTGCCGGGCGAGGAGCGGCAGAAACAGGCGGGCGAGGACCGCGCCGCCGAGGCGATCACCGAAGGTGCCAAAGACAAGACCCCACCGCCGCCGCGCGAGGGTGAGGAGGTGGAGTTCGACGCCCGCCTGACCTTCAGCGATCAAGAGACCCTGCGCGCGCGGGATTTCGAGCAGATGACGGTCGCCGAACAGAACGCCGCCAAACGCGCCATCGCCCGGCTCTCGCTGCCGGTCAAACCCATCGCCAGCCGCCGCACCGCCCCTGCAGCGCGCGGCCGCCTGCCGGATTGGCGGGCAAGCATGCGCAAAGCCATGCGCCGGGGCGATCTCAGCGCCCTGGAAACCCGCGCCCGGCGGATCCGCTGGCCGGCACTGGTGGTGCTCTGCGATATCTCGGGCTCGATGGCCGCCTATTCGCGCATGCTGCTCCATTTCTTCCACGCCGCCGCCAATGCCAAAGGGGCGGGCTGGAGCAAGGTCCATGCCTTCACCTTCGGAACTCAGCTCACCAATATCACCCGCCATCTCCGGCACCGGGATGTCGACGAGGCGCTCGCCCGCGCCGGATCGGAGGCGCGCGATTGGGAGGGCGGCACGCGGATCGGCGCCTGCCTCGAGCGGTTCAACAAGGACTGGTCGCGCCGGGTTCTGGGCCAGGGAGCGGTGGTGCTCTTGATCACCGACGGGCTCGACCGCGATGCGCCGGATCTTCTGGCACGCGAGGCGGAACGGCTGCGCCTTTCCTGCCGCCGGCTGATCTGGCTGAACCCGCTGCTGCGCTGGGACGGGTTCGAGGCCAAGGCCCGCGGGGTGCGCGCATTGCTCCCCCATGTGGATACGTTCCGCGCCGCCCATAACGTGCAAAGCCTGGCCGAACTCGCCGATAGTCTGAGCCTGTCCGGCGATCAGGGCGAGAAACCGCGCCTCCTGGCGTTGTCATCAGCCGATCATGCCGGATGATTTTCTACGTCTGATTGCAAAGCGCACTCGATACAAGAAGAACGCTTGCCGCCTGTGGAACTGTTTTGTATCGAAATAGGACGCGTGTAAATCAGGGCAGAACGCCTCCTTCCAAACCTCACGTAGCGATGGCGCCTCGGCGTCGAGTTTTGAGTTGTGGCACCTGAGTATGACAACTGACATCGAGTCAATGAAAGAGCTCGCCAAGAGCCTGCAAGATCTCATCGACGAGGCAGGGCAGGTCCGGCTGATCGGCGATTTCCAGCGCCGTAATATCCAGGTGCAGGACGATCTGCGGCTGGCGCATTCCGAACTCTCCTCACTGATCCGGGACCTGCAGGAGGGGCTAAGGGGCTAAGGCTTGGGGCTTCCGCTTCTATCCGCCTCGGCTCTTGCCTCTCCCCGGCCGATTGCCCAAATTGAGCGGCGGAGGATCGGTATGAACCCAGAGCAAGGCATCCCGGAAATCGCGCTCGCCTGGCATGGCGAGGGGCGGCGCGCGGCTTTGGCCACTGTCATCGAAACCTGGGGCTCGGCCCCGCGTCCCGTGGGCTCGCAACTGGTGATCTCGGGCACGGGTGAGATGATGGGCTCGGTCTCCGGCGGCTGCGTCGAGGGCGCGGTGGTCGTCGAGGCTTTGGAAGTGCTCGAGGACGGCGCCCCCAGGATCCTCGAGTTTGGGGTCAGCGATGATGACGCCTTCGCCGTGGGTCTGGCCTGCGGCGGCACGATCCGGATCATGGTCGAACCGGTGGCTGTTGGACGGGGGATCGACCCTGCCCTTCTGGCCGATCTCACCACCGCCCGCGCCGCCCGCCGCGCCGTGGCGGTCGAGACCGATACCGCCACCTGGACCCGTCGGCTGATCGGCCCAGACGCAGCACCGGCGGCTTTCGATGCCGACCGTTCGGGTTTCTCCGATCAGGGCCTGTTCGTCGCCGTGCACAACCCCCCGCTCCGGCTCGCAATCGTGGGTGCGGTCCATATCGCCCAACCTTTGGCGGCGATGTCCCGCTTGCTCGGACTGGATGCCACCATCATCGACCCACGCGCCGCTTTCGGTTCCGCCAGCCGGTTTCCGGACGAGCGGTTGATCGAGGACTGGCCGGATGCAGCCCTGGCCGCCCATGGGCTGGATGCACGCACGGCGGTGGTCACCCTGACCCATGATCCGAAGCTGGACGATCCCGCCTTGCAGGTCGCGCTTGCCAGCCCCGCCTTCTATATCGGCGCGCTCGGTTCGACCCGGACGCATGCCAAGCGGGCGGCCCGGCTGGCCGAGGCCGGGTTCGGCCCCGATCAGATCGCCCGGATCGACGCGCCGATCGGCCTCGATATCGGGTCGAAATCGCCTGCCGAGATCGCCGTCGCCGTGCTCGCCGAACTGATCGAGCGGCTGCGCCGCCCCGCGACCCGCCCAGGCGCTATCCCCCGCCCGCATCCCGACCGGGCCGCATGAAATTCGGCCCCGTCACCCTGGCGGAGGCAGAGGGCGCCTTGCTCGCCCATTCCCTCGGCACGCCGGAAGGGCGGCTGAAGAAGGGCCGGGTGCTGAGCGCGGCGGATCTGGCGCAGCTCGCCCGTGCCGGGATCGAGACAGTGACCGTGGCCCGGTTCGACCCAGGAGATGTGCCCGAGGACGCCGCTGCCGCCCGGATCGCCGCCCGCGTGGCCGCTTCGGTCGAAGGCGGGCCGGGCATCACCGTCTCGGCGCCCTTCACCGGCCGGGTCAATCTCTATGCCGACGGGCCGGGGCTTTTGGAGGTCGACACCGCCCAGGTCGACACTGTGAACGCAATCGACGAAGCGGTGACGCTGGCCACGCTCAATCCGATGGCCCGGGTGCATCCACGCCAGATGCTCGCGACCGTCAAGATCATCCCCTATGCAGC
>JBCDKL010000123.1:0-8767 GCA_038746695.1 Pseudomonadota bacterium
ATAGGGCCGGAGATTAGGAAGATAGTGCAGCATCTTGGCGCTCCCGATCAGGTTGACGAGCCTTTCGCGCATCTGCGCGGCTCTCGACCCTCTCGGACGTGCCACCGCCTCCGATCCTTGGCCGGGGGAGGCAAATTCCGCCTTAGCAGTGGCCAGGGCGCGCGCCATCGCCTGCGAGTCCGGCGCAGCGGTCGGGGCCGCTTTAAACGCGGCTTTCAGGCGGGAGAGTTCATCCATTTTCGTCATTCTGCACCTGCCTCCGCCTCTCGCTCACGCGCGGCCAGAGCGCGCAGGCGGCGTTTGATCTCGGCCATGCGCCAGGCCACTGTGCCTTCGGCAATGCCGAGCACATGGGCCACCTGGGCTTGGGTCATATCCTCCTCCAACACCAGCACGGCAGTGGTGCGGAGATCGTCGGGAAGCGCTGCCAGTGCTTCGGAGAGCCAGACAGCCTCGGCGGCCCGCGCCTGATCGCCCGCCCGGCGGAGCGCGTCGATATCCGCAAAATCCTGCGCCAGCCGCGCCTGGCGCCCTACCCGGCGGCGTCGGTCATGAGCGGCATTGACCACCAGACGGTAGAGCCAGGTGGAGAACGCCGCCTCACCGCGGAAACCGCGGATCTTGCGGGCCAGGCCGAGTGCGATGTCCTGAGCTAGATCCTCGGCCTCGGACCGGTCGCCCAACAAGCGGCAGCCAAGACGAAAAACCATGGGATAGACTTGGGCGAGGAGTTCGGCGAAGGCCTCTCCATCCCCTGTCGCCGCGCGCATGGCCAGCGTTGCCTCACCTGTCTTATCCAGCATCTCCTCCGCTCTGACGCGCGGGATTGCCGATATCTTGGCGGAGCTGTGGATTGTTTGCGAGAGGATGCCTCCAGGCGCTGCGGAGAGGGACAGCGCCTGGAGGCTGGGCGGCTAGCCGCCTCGGATCTGGCTGAGCGTACGGCGCGGCGTGATTGCTTCCGGGTCGATCATCAGCTCCAGCAGAGCGCCCGATTGCGACTTCATCGCACGGAGGAACGCCTCAGGAAACTCCTCGGTCTGCTCGACCCGTTCGGCATGCATGCCATAGGCCATGCCGATCTTTACAAAATCGGGATTCTTAAGGGTGGTGCCGCTGATCCGGCCTGGGTAATCCCGCTCCTGATGCATGCGGATGGTGCCATAGGTGCCATTGTTGAGGACCAAAACAATAAACGGCGCGTCCGCCTGCATGGCGGTGCCGAGCTCCTGCATCGTCATTTGGAAATCGCCATCGCCGGCAAAGCAGACCACCATGCGGCCGGGATCGGCAATCTTCGCCGCCATCGCCGCCGGGATACCCGCCCCCATCGCACCCGATTGCGGGCCGAGCAGGCGATGCTCCGCCCCATATTTGAAAAGCCGCCCCGGCCATATCGCGAAGTTGCCCGCGCCATTGGTGAGCACAGCGTCTGGCGGCAGCGTCTCGCGCAGATGCGCCATCACCGCACCCATATCCAGGCTGCCAGGCTGCGGCGGCAGATGGAAGCTTTCCTCATAAGCCGCGCGCGCCTCCTCGAGCCTGACCTTGCGGCTGGGTCCGCCATAGGTCGGCTGCACGGTCATAATCTGCAGGAACTCTTCGGGATCGGAATGCACCGGCAGTTTCGCCTGATAGATCTTGCCAATCTCGGACGCCGAGGGGTGGACATGGATCAAGGCCTGCCGCGGCACCGGTGCGTCAAAGAGAGAGTAGCCATCGGTCACCATCTCGCCGAAGCGGATATTCAGCGCCAAGATCACATCCGCATCCTCGATTAATTGGCGGACATGGGGCGGCATGCCGACCCCGGCATCGCCGATATAGACCGGAGCGTTGTTGTCGATCAGATCCTGGCAACGGAACGCAGCGGCGATCGGGATACCCGCCGTCTCGGCCCATTCTGCCAGTGCGTTCAGGCCGCGCCCGCCCTGCCAGCCGCCTCCGCCGATCAAGATCAAGGGCGCCTTGGCATTGTCGAGCATCACCGCGGCCTCGGACGGCGTGCCGGAATATGCACCGGGCCGGGCGATGCGTAGCGCTGGCGCGGGGCGGCTGGCGGCGAGCTCCACCAGCATATCCTCGGGCAGCGCGATCACCACCGGGCCGGGCCGGCCGGATTGAGCGATGGCATAGGCGCGGGCGACAATCTCGGCCATCCGATCCGCGCTGTCGACTTCGGTCACCCATTTGGCGACCGTGCCGAACATGGCGCGATAGTCGATCTCCTGGAAAGCCTCGCGGTCGCGCATCTCGCGCCCGACTTGGCCGACAAAGAGGATCATCGGAGAGGAATTTTGCATTGCCGTATGCACCCCGATCGAGGCGTTCGTCGCCCCCGGGCCGCGGGTCACAAAGCAGATCCCCGGCTGGCCGGTCAGCTTGCCCCAAGCCTCAGCCGCAAAGGCAGCCCCGCCTTCCTGGCGGCACAGCACAAAACGGATCTCGCTGTCATGCAACGCATCGAGGACCGCGAGATAGCTTTCACCCGGCACCCCGAAGGCGGTGGTTGTGCCCTGGGCCGCCAGACAGTCGACAAGGATCTGCCCCCCGGATTTGAGATCTTTCATCCCGATATCGTCCATGCCAGCACCCTCGATGCTATTGACCGCGCTCTGCGCGCCACTCTGATGCATGTATACCCTCCCAGCTTGCTCTCACCAGCTTTGCATGAAGTGCCGAGCGGAAGATTGTCCTGCTGGCATTCTCTGCCTAGGCTGAAAATATGAACAAGCGGCCAACCTTCACTCTGGGAATCGAAGAAGAGTTTCTGATCGTGGATCGCGAGACACGCGATCTGGTGCGCGAGCCGTCGGAAGCGTTTTTGGCCGATTGCAGCACCGAGACAGGCACGCATCTCGCACCAGAATTCCTGCAATGCCAGGTCGAGATCGGCACCGGCGTGCATCAGACCGCGCGGGCGGCGGGCGAAGAGCTGCGCCGTCTACGTATGGGCATCGCCAAGGCGGCGGCGTGCCATGGCTATGCGCCGATTGCCGCATCGACCCATCCCTTCGCCCATTGGCGCCAGCAGAGCCATACTCGCAAGGAGCGTTATGACGCGCTGAACATAGCGCTCGGCGCCACGGTCCGGCGCATGCTGATCTGTGGCTGCCACGTGCATGTTGGGATCGAAGACCCAGATCTGCGAATCGATCTGATGAACCAGGCAGCTTATTTCCTGCCCCATCTCCTGGCGCTCAGCTGTTCATCGCCGTTCTGGGAGGGTGAGGATACCGGCCTCGCCTCCTATCGCCTGACGGTCTTCGATGCGCTACCGCGGACCGGGCTGCCTGATGTGATGGCCAGCTATGCCGAGTATCGCCGTCTGGTCGATCATCTGATCGATGCGGGCTGCATCGAGGATGCAACCCGGATTTGGTGGGATATCCGCCCTTCGGATAAATTCCCCACCGTTGAACAGCGAGTGACCGATGTCTGCTCCCGGGTCGAGGAGGCGGTGACAATCGCCGCATTGTTCCAGACAATCCTTTGCTATCTCTGGCGGCTTCGGGCGCAGAACCAGCGCTGGCGGGTCTATCCCGCGATCCTGGTCAACGAGAACCGCTGGCGGGCGCAACGCTATGGCACCAAGGGCGAGTTGGTCGATCACGGCCAGCAGGCGATGACCAATTATGCCGATCTCCTCGATGAGATGCTCGAGCTGATCGCCGAGGATGCCGACGCGATGGACAGCACGGCCGAAGTCGAAGCCGCAAGGCGGATCGTGCGCGAAGGCACCTCCGCCGATCGTCAGAGGGCCGCGATGCAAGCCGCGCTCGCGGCGGGGGCTACGCGGGAAGAGGCGCTGATCTCAGTGGTCGATCACCTGATCGCCGAGTTTACAGCCTGAAGGTCCGCCCGCGTCTCAGGCCTCTACTCAGTCCGGAATCGTCACGACCACCTTGCCCGTCGCCTCACGGTCGCGGAGCAGGCGCAGCGCCTCGTTGGCTTGCTCGAGCGGGATCTGATGCGAGATATGCGGGCGGATCTTGCCTGCTTGATGCCAAGCGAGAAGCTGGCCCAGGCTTTCCGCCATCATCTGTGGCCGCAGCCGGAAATAGGCGCCCCAATAGAGGCCGATCACGGTGAGATTCTTGACCAGTAGTATATTGGCGGGGATCTGAGGGATCTCGCCGCTGGCAAAACCGATCGGGATCAGCCGCGCTTCGGGCTTTGCGGCGCGCACCGCCGCCTCCCATTGCGCGCCGCCGACCGGATCATAGATCACATCCGCGCCGCCGAGCGCCTTGACCTCGTGGCGCAGATCCGCGATTTCGCTGTCGATCAGGTGGCTCGCACCCATGGCCCGCGCCTTTTCCAGCCGGTCGGCTCCACGGGCTACCGCGATGACATTGGCGCCCATCAGAGCACCGATCTCCACGGCGGTCAGGCCGACGCCCCCGGCAGCTCCCGTGACGAGCAAGGTCTCGCCCGGTTGCAACCCCGCGCGATGGTCGAGCGCCACATGGCTGGTTCCATAGGCGACCTGCAAAGCCGCGGCTTCGGCATCGTTCATTTGATCGGGGACGGGCACAGCCGCTGCAGCGGGTGCGAGCGCATATTCGGCGAAGCCGCCATGCCCGCAGGTCACCGCCACCCTTGTGCCGGGCCGAGGGCTTGCGACCCCCTCGCCCAATGCCTCGACAACGCCGGCGACCTCCAAACCCGGTGCAAAGGGAAGATCGGGTTTCTCTTGATAGCGCCCGGTGACCATCAGCGTATCGGCGAAATTCACTCCGCAAGCACGGACACGGACCAGGATCTGCTGCGGCCCCGGCTCGGGGATTGGAGCCTCTTCCAAGGTCAGAGCCGCTCCGATTTCGTGAAGTCGCATCGATTTCATGGAACCCTCCCTCGCGCAGGGCCTCTAGCTAGAACAAAACTGCAGCGGATTGAACCTTCCTGCCGCGTGAATTTCTTCCGATATGCTGGCTCTGACGGTTGGTGCCGGCCAGTCCTCGCCTGGCGGTCTCATGTTCTCTTTCGCGAGTTTGCGCGCTTCATTTCCCGCAAAAAGTGCAAAATGCATTGCAATTTGCAAATAGCATCTTTTGCATTTTGCAAAATATGCCCCCCTAAAGTTGCGCCCTGCGATGCAGCATCTCGTCAAAGCTATCCAAAACCCCCTCCAAATCGCTTAAAAATTGTCTCATTTCGAGATACTTTCCCTGAAGGCGAGAGTTTCTCAAAAATTTATCTGAACCGCGATGCAACTGGCCCGATAATTGCTGATCTCCCCACAACGCCAAATTTTCGCTCATTCTTGGTACCGGAGACACACATGAAACATCCCGTAGATATCCATGTTGGACAGCGAGTGCGTCAGCGGCGCTGGATGGTTGGCATGACCCAGCAGCAACTGGGAAATCAAGTCGGCATCAAGTTCCAACAGATCCAGAAATATGAAACCGGTACCAACAGGATCTCCGCCTCGCGGCTATGGGATATCGCGACAGCACTCGAAGTTCCCGTCTCCTTTTTCTTCGAGGGCCTGGAAAGCGAGAGCCCGATGGCCGACTCGGGACGGGGAGACGTGATGACCGACAAGGAGGCTCTGGAGCTGGTCCGCGCTTATTACGCGATCCCGGAAAACCAACGCCGGCGTCTTTTCGAACTGGCCCGGGTGCTCAGCGACGCGGCCTGAGCCGACACGTCCCCCGCCTGATGAGGCAGGGCTGGCGAGGGTGTTGACCGGCACGAAACCACCGGGCAAGAGGGTCTCCGTTCCCGCGGATGGAGACCCGCCATGCTTTCTCCCAACCTGGATCACAACGACCTCGACCGAATGGTCGAGACCGCCTGCCGCATGGCCGATGCTGCTGGCGCCGCAGCCTTGGCGCATTTCCGCGCCCAGGATCTGACCGCCGACAACAAGGACAGTTCTGGAGGTTTCGACCCGGTTACCGTGGCGGATCGCACCTCCGAGGCCGCGATGCGTGCAATTCTGACTCAGGAAAGGCCGGGTGATGGGATCCTGGGCGAGGAAGAAGGCCACGAACAAGGAGAAACCGGGCTCACCTGGGTGCTGGATCCGATAGACGGCACCCGCGCTTTCATCTCCGGCCTGCCGAGCTGGGGGATCCTGATCGCCCTGGATGACGGCAAGGAAGGCCGGCTGGGCCTGGTCGATCAACCACATATTGGAGAACGCTTTCTCGGCGTCCCGGGGCGCGGCGCGGCGTTGCTCCATAAGGGACAAAGGCGCGAGATTTCCGTGCTCCCTTGCCCCGGCCTCGCCGCGGCCACCCTGATGACCACCGATACAAATCTGTTCGAACCCGACGAGCTCCCAGCTTTCGAGGCGATCCGCGAACGTGCGAAGCTGACCCGCTTTGGCTGGGACTGCTACTCTTATGCGATGGTCGCTCTCGGCCAGGTTGACTTGGTGGTAGAGTCCGGTCTGGCCGCCTATGACATCGCAGCCCCAGCCGCACTGGTTCGCGCCGCCGGGGGCGTTGTCACCGATTGGCAGGGTGGCGATCCGAGATGGGGAGGCCGGGTCATCGCAGCCGGAGATCCAAAGGTGCATGCGGAGGCATTGGCAATCCTCGCACAGGTGCCACCAACGTAACCTGCCTCAGATGCCTTGCGCTGCCAGGAACCGGTCGATCGCTTTCCAAGCCTGCTCTCGCATCTCAGGCAATTCGATCAGCACCTCGTGGCGCGCCTCCGGGATCACCACCAGCTCCGCGCCAAGCACCTCCGCGGCCTTGGCCATGGCCTTCGGATCGACGACACCCTCGGCCCCGCCGCGCATGAACAGGCTTGGCAGATCTGGTGCGGGCTGCGCCGCCAACCAGGCCATCTCGCGAAACGCAGCATCAAACCAGCGGATCGAGGGCGAGGCCAGTTGCAGCCGCGGCCGTTCGGTGAGCGCTTCGACCATCCAGTCGAAAACAGCGCGGTCGTGTGTGAGGACATTGTTCTCGAAGCCTTCGAACACATAGGCCTTGTCGACATTGCCGAAGGGCGGGCGCCGGTCCATTCGGCCCAAAAGCTTTGCACCCTTGATCACCGCGTTGCTGGCAAACCGCAGCATGCCCGACATCTGCACACCCAGCATGGGCGCCGAGAAGACCGCCGCTTTCGGCCGAATGATCCGCCTATGAACGGCCCCAAGCCCGATCGCTCCGCCCATGGAATGCGCCAACATGATCTGCGGACCCGTCAGATGCGCAAGCTCCGGCGCCTCGCAAAACGCCTCGAGATCCAGGTGGTAATCGGTGAAATCATGGACGTGACCCATGATCGCCGGCTCGCCCACCCGGTCAGACAAGCCTTGCCCCCGCCAGTCCAATGAGGCCACGGAAAAGCCGCGCTCGACCAGGCTGGCGGCGGGCACTGTCATCTTTTCCAGGAATTCCGTCCGGCCCGACAAGAGCAGGACCAACCCACGCTCTCCCCCGGTCCAGACAGCGCATCGAAGCGAGACACCGTCGCGCGCTTCGACCGTGAAGCCGAGGTCCCAGGCCCGTCCGCCCGGCGGAAGCGCGACGGCCGGGCCCATGGATCAGCCGAGCAGCTGGCTCATCTTCATGGCGACGCCCATATCACCATCGATTTTGATCTTTCCCGACATAAAGGCCGCTGTAGGCGCCAATTCACCCTCGAGCAATTCCTGCAGCACATCGGGCGTTGCCGAGATTGTGACATCGGACTCACCATCCTCGGTCACCACCGCTCCGTCTTCGATTCGGATCACCCCGTGCCCCTCGATATCGAACTTGACCGAGCCGTCAAATCCGGTTTCGCCGACCTTGGCTTCGAGAACCTCCAGAGCCTTGGCCATCATATCGCTCATTTTTCTCTCCACTTCCCCGTTCAGAAATAGGCAGGCCACTTTGCAAGCGGGTGCCCCCGACCTAGTTTCTGCGTAATGATTGAGATGATCCGACACAAGCCTTCCGTGGCGTTCGCTCTCTTGATTGCCGCAGTGCTGATGCTGGCAGGAGCAGGGACTGCTTCGGGACAGACCGATGAGGCCCCCGTTCCGCAACCGCCCGCCGATGCAGTCGAGCCCGATGTGGAACAGGACAGGGGGGACGAGACCAACGGTCGGGAAACCGTCGAGACTTCGGCCGAGACTCTTCATATGGACGCGCTATTCGACCAGCTGGGCCGAGCTGACAACCCAAACTGGGAAAGCGTGCAAGCGCAGATCTGGGCCGCCTGGTCGCAGAGCGGCTCGGATTCCATGGATCTGTTGCTGACCCGCGCAGTCTCGGCAATGGAGAAAGAGGATTACCCTACGGCTCTCCTCTATCTGAACGACCTGACCAGGCTCGCCCCGGATTTCGCCGAAGGTTGGAACAAACGCGCCACAGTCTTCTTTCTGCAGAGACGCTACGGGCCCTCGGTCGCCGACATCCAGAAGGTGCTGAGCCTCGAACCGAGGCATTTCGGCGCCCTCTCCGGACTCGGTATCATCCTCGACCGGACGGGAGACAAGGCGGGCGCGCTGACAGCCTATCGCCGCGTGATCGAACTGCACCCGAACATGGAAGCCGCCAAAACAGCGATTGACCGCCTGTCGCCAGAAGTCGACGGCCGCGAGCTTTAAAGCAGCATGCGCCCAAGGGCGCGTAAGTCTACATCCCCACCCCCTTCCCCGCGGAACCACCCGCAGAAGAAGCGGGGGGTGTGGGGGGGGTTTGGGGGGGGGGGGGGGGGTGGGGGGCAAGCGGCCCCCCGCCACACGACCCTCCACCCCCCCGACCCTCCTCGTGCCCCCGAAATCAAGCCGACGCATATTCGCAACGTCCCC
>JBCDKL010000124.1:0-8739 GCA_038746695.1 Pseudomonadota bacterium
CCGGCGTTCTGATCGTCGAGGCGATGGCCCAGACCGCGGGAGTTCTTGTGGTCGAGACCCTCGGCAAGATCGACCAGGATCTGTTGGTCTATTTCATGACCATCGATAACACGAAATTCCGCCAAAAAGTTGTGCCGGGCGATGTGCTCGAGCTGCATGTCGAAATCACCAAAGGACGCGGCAACATCTTCAAGTTCCACGGCGAGGGCCTGGTCGCCGGCGCCAAAGTGGCCGAGGCTGATTACTCCGCGATGATCATCGATCCCGAAGACGCACGGCGGGGCTGAAGATGCCGATCCATGCCACCGCCATCGTCGAGGACGGTGCCAGTCTCGGCGAGGGAGTCTCCATCGGCCCCTTCTGCCATGTCGGGGCGGAGGTGGAACTGGGCGAGGGCGTGGAGCTAATCTCGCATGCCGTGGTGGCCGGTCGCACCAAAATCGGGCCGCGCACGCGGATATGGCCCTTTGCCTCGGTCGGCCATCAGCCGCAGGATCTGAAGTATAAGGGCGAGCCGAGCCGACTGGAGATCGGCGCCGATTGCATGATCCGCGAACACGCGACGCTCAACCCCGGCACCGAGGGGGGAGGGATGCTCACATCCCTGGGTGACCGTTGCCTCATGATGATGGGGTCGCATATCGGACATGATTGCCGGGTCGGCTCGAATGTGATCATGGCGAACAACGCAACGCTCGGCGGACATGTGGAGATTGGGGATTTCGTGCTGCTGGGAGGTCTTTGCGCCGTGCATCAGTTTGTGCGCATCGGCGCTCAGGCCATGGTGGGCGGCATGACCGGGGTCGAGAAAGACGTGATTCCCTATGCGACCGCCATCGGCGACCGGGCGGATCTGGGCGGGCTGAACCTGATCGGTCTCAAACGCCGCGGGTTCGACCGCGAGACGATCCACGCGCTGCGCTCGGCCTATCGCGAGCTTTTTGCGCCGGGTGCCACCCTAGCCGAACGAGCGGCGGAAGTTGGGAGCCGACATGCCGGGATTGCTCCGGTTGAGGAGATCACCCGCTTCATCCAAGCCGATAGCAGCCGCAAATTCTGCACCCCGCGCGAGGTATGAATGACGGCGAAGCTCGCCATCATCGCGGGCCGCGACGATCTCCCCCGTCTGATCGCCGAGGATCGGCAGCGCCGTGGCACCCCCTATCTCGTCGTCAGTTTCGAGGCGGATACCCAAGACTGGATGGCGGATCACCCGCATCAGGAGCATTTGTTTGAGAAACCGGGGCGGCTGTTCCGCGCGCTGCGTTCCGCTAAGGTCGAGGAGGTCGTCTTCGCAGGGCGCATGGCCCGCCCGCGCCTGCGCCCTTGGCTGTTCGATGCGGGAGCCTTGAAGATCGTCGGCCATGTGCGAAGCCTGCTGCGCCAGGGCGATGATGGCTTGCTGAGCGGTCTTGGACGGATCTTCGAAGCCGAAGGGTTCCGGATGGTCGCGGCGCAGGACAGCATTAGCGGTCTCGACAGCGCGGCCGGGGTTCCGACCCGTGCGAAGCCGGACGAGACTGCCCGCACCGATGCGAGGCGCGCGGCGGAAATTCTGACCGCGCTCGGCCCGCTCGATATCGGGCAGGCGGCGGTGGTGGCCTCTGGACAGTGCTTGGGGATCGAGACCCTGGGCGGGACCGATCGTCTTCTCGCTGCGGTCGCCGCGCTCCCTGAGGAATTACGCGGGGCGACCCCTTCGGGCGTGATGGTCAAACTGCCGAAACCGGATCAGGACCGGCGGGTCGATCTGCCCACGATTGGCTTGCGCACGGTCGAGGAGGCGGCGCGGGCCGGTCTCTCGGGCCTGGTGGTGCGGGCCGGTGGGGTGCTGTTGCTCGACCGAGACGAAATCGTCGCCGCCGCCGACCGCGCCGGGCTTTTCCTCTGGATCGCTGAGGAGGGCTTGCCATGAGCCCGCAGCTCTACCTGATCGCCGGCGAGCCTTCAGGCGACCGGCTCGGAGCTGCATTGATCGAGGCACTGAAGGCGGAGGCACCGGACGTTCGCTTCAGCGGCCTAGGCGGGCCGCAGATGCAGGCAGCGGGGCTGTCCTCGCTTTTCGACACTGAAGAGCTTTCGGTCATGGGCATTGCCGAGGTGATCCCTCGGCTGCCGCGTCTGCTCCGCCGGATCTCTCAGACAACGGCCGATGTGCTGGCCAAGGCGCCGGACATTTTGGTCACCATCGACAGCCCGAGTTTCGGCCTGCGCGTGGCCGAGCGGGTGCGCAAGACCAATCCCGCGATTCGCACCGTGCATTACGTCGCGCCCTCGGTCTGGGCCTGGCGCCCGGGTCGGGCGGCGCATATGGCGCGGTTCATCGATCATGTCCTGGCAATCCTGCCCTTCGAGCCGCCCTATATGGAGGCGGCGGGGATGTCTTGTGACTTCGTTGGCCATCCGATCGCCAGTCGCGCTCAGACCGATCCGGAGTTGGTGGCCAAGATGCGCGGGATCTGGGGGGTGGCGCCCGATCAGCGCCTGCTGCTCGTCGGCCCCGGCTCACGGCGCAGCGAAGTGAAGCATTTGCTCCCGCCCTTCTCGGAGGCGATTGCCCGTCTGGCGACCCGGCATCCCGGCCTGCATGTGGTGATCCCAATGGCCGAGACAGTTCTGGGTGAAGTCGAAAGTGCTGCCCGAAATCTTGCAGTCGAGCCGATCCTGATCCACCCCTCCGATGGCGAGGAGATGAAGCAGATCGCCTTCGCCGCTGCCGATGCCGCGCTGATCGCCTCAGGCACGATCACGCTGGAGATGGCCGCCGCGGGCACGCCCATGGTGGCCTGCTACAAAACGTCGTGGCTGACCGCTGCCATCGTGCGCAGGTTGATCAAGGCCGAGAGCGCCAATCTGGTGAATCTGACCGTCGGCCGACCGGTGGTGCCAGAGCTTTACCAAGAGGCCGCCACGGTCGATGCAATGGTTTCGGCCACAGGTTCGATCCTGCGCAAGGGCGACGCGCGGAAGGCTCAGATCGAGGCTTTCGCCCAGGCGATGACTGCGCTCGGCCGCGAGGGGATGGCACCGGCTCATTTGGCGGCGCGATCGGTTCTGCGGCAACTTCCGGGCGGTAAGGCTCAGCGATCCTCGACGGCTACGTAATTGCGCGTCGCCGAACCGGTGTAGAGCTGGCGCGGACGGCCGATGCGCTGCACCGGGTCCTCGACCATCTCCTTCCACTGCGCGATCCACCCCACGGTGCGGCTGAGCGCGAAGATCGGCGTGAACATCGAGGTCGGGAACCCCATCGCCTCGAGGATGATGCCCGAGTAGAAATCGACATTCGGATAGAGCTTTTTCTCGATGAAATACTCATCCTCCAGCGCCACTTTCTCCAACGCTTGAGCGACTTGCAGGATCTCGTTGTCGCCGGTGCCGAGGAGATCGAGCACTTCTGCCGCCGTCTCCTGCATCACCTTGGCGCGTGGGTCGAAATTTTTGTAGACCCGGTGGCCGAAGCCCATCAGGCGGAACGGATCGTCCTTGTCCTTGGCCCTGAGCACAAACTCGCCGACCCGATCGGTCGAGCCAATCTCGCGTAACATCTCAAGGCATGCCTGATTGGCCCCGCCATGGGCCGGACCCCACAGGCATGCGACCCCCGCCGCGATGCAGGCAAAGGGATTGGCCTGGGATGAACCCGCCAGCCGCACCGTCGAGGTCGAGGCGTTCTGCTCGTGATCCGCGTGCAGGGTCATGATCCGGTCCATCGCTTTCGACAGGATCGGATCGACCTTGTACTCCTCGCAAGGCACGGCGAAGCACATGTAGAGGAAGTTCGACGCGTAATCGAGATCGTTCTGAGGATACATAAACGGCTGGCCTATCGAGTATTTATAGGCCCAGGCACAGATCGTCGGCAGTTTCGCGACCATTCGGATCGAGGCGACCTCGCGCTGCCAGGGATCGTGGATGTCGGTGCTGTCGTGATAGAAAGCCGACATCGCGCCGACCACGCCGCAGACAATTGCCATCGGGTGGGCATCGCGCCGGAACCCGCGATAAAAGTTCTGCATCTGCTCGTGCAGCATGGTGTGGCGGGTGACGCGCTTCTCAAAATCCACAAGTGCCGCGGCAGTCGGCAATTCGCCGTAGAGCAGCAGATAGCAGACTTCGAGATAACTCGCTTTTTCGGCCAGTTGATCGATTGGATAGCCGCGATAAAGCAGCTCTCCTTTATCGCCGTCGATGAATGTGATCTGGCTCTCGCAGCTTCCGGTCGAGGTGAAGCCGGGATCATAGGTAAACACGCCCAGCTCGGAATAGAGCTTGCGAATATCGATCACCGAGGGTCCATGCACCCCGTCATAGATCGGGAATTCGGCCGAACTCCCGTCAAGCGTCATTGTGGCGGTACGGGGCGCTGTGTCGGACATGTTCTACCTCGTCTGTCGTTATCGGTCGGTCTTAATGGCTTGCGGCTGTGCCCCGGGGCGCGGCCTAATCGGTCATTCGACCGGAAGCGATCTGAGATCGTCGAGCCGCGCCAGCACCTCGTCCCGCCCCAGAGTTTCCATCACGTCGAAGACGCCGGGGCTGACAGCGCGCCCGGTCAGGGCAGAGCGAAGCGGTTGGGCAACCTTCCCCATTTTCAGCCCATTGGCCTCGGCAAATGCCTTGAGCGTGTCTTGCAAACTTGACGCGTTCCAGTCAACTGCAGTTTGCAGTTTTGGCGTCAGGCTGGCCAGCATACGAATTGTCTCACTTGTCAGGTTCTTGGCGGCCTTCTCGTCGAAATCCAACGGCCTTTCGGCGAAGATATAGTGAGCCAGGTCAAGCAGTTCCGGCAGGGTCTTCGCACGCTCTTTCAGCCCTGGCATCGCTTGGAGCAACCTTCTTTTTTGCAGATCCGTGAAGCCTGAATGCCCGTGAAGGGCAGCATTCTCAACGATGACAGTCAGCAGATCTGCGTCGCCGCTGGCCCGGATATGCTGGCCGTTCAGATGTTCGAGCTTGGCGAAATCGAACCGAGCGGCGGACTTCCCGATCGCCTCCAGCCCGAACCATTCAATTGCTTGGGCGGTGCTGAAAAACTCTTCATCGCCATGGCTCCAGCCGAGCCGGGCGAGATAGTTCCGCATCGCCGCTGGCAGATACCCCATCTTGGCGTATTCCTCGACGCCCAGAGCGCCATGGCGTTTCGAGAGCTTGGCTCCATCGGGCCCATGGATCAGCGGGATATGAGCGAAAACCGGCGCCTCCCAACCCATGGCACGATAGATCAGGGTTTGGCGCGCGGCATTGGTCAGATGATCGTCACCCCGGATCACATGGGTCACGCCCATCTCGTGATCATCCACCACCACGGCCAGCATATAGGTCGGTGTGCCGTCTGAGCGGAGCAGGATCAGATCGTCGAGTTGCTCGGCCGCCCAAGCCACTTCGCCCTGGACCGCGTCGGCCACTCGAACCTCGCCCTCGCGCGGAGCCTTCAGGCGGATCGTACAGGGGCCTTCTGGGTGATCTGTCCGGTCGCGCCATGGGCTCAGAAACGGCGTTGGTCGCCCCTCTGCCTTGGCGGCCTCGCGGAAAGCGTCGATTTCCTCCTTGGTGGCAAAGCATTTATAGGCCGTGCCGCGGGACAGCATCTCCTCAGCCGCTTCTGCGTGGCGGGCGATGCGAGAGAACTGGCTGACTGCCTCACCATCCCAATCGAGACCGAGCCATCGCATGCCGGTCAGGATCGCCTCGGTCGCCTCCGGGGTCGAGCGCGCACGGTCGGTATCTTCAATGCGCAGCAGGAACCGCCCGCCATGGTGCCGCGCGAAAAGCCAGTTGAACAGGGCCGTGCGCGCGCCCCCGATATGCAGAAACCCGGTCGGCGAGGGCGCAAAACGCGTGACGATTTCGGCAGGGCTCATGGTCGGGCTCTTTGACTTCGCCGGCGCTTCATGCACAGCTTCGGGTTGAAAATTCGCCAGGGGGAACAAGGGGCACGGCGCTTTATGGATCAGGCGGTGACAGGGCGCAAGGCGCGTATCCGCTGGAACTGGCAGCGGATTTGGATCGCCGAGATTCGCCGTGCAATCCTCTGGGTGCCGGTCGGGATTGGCACGGGGGTGTGGCTCTATTTCAACCTGGCTGAGGAGCCCGATCCGCTCTGGTCCTGGATATTGGCGTTGCCGGTGCTGTTGCTGCTCAGCGGGCTGGCGCGGCGCGGCGGTCTGGCCTTTCTGATCCTTACGGTCGCAGTCTTCAGCCTTGCACTTGGTTTCTCGGCGGCGCTTTGGCAGACGCAAAGACTTTCGGGGCCGCAGCTTCTCTTCGCGGTGGATGAGACAGTCGAGGGCCGGGTGATCGGCCGCGATCGGGCGCAATCTGGCGCGCCACGGGTGCTGCTCGATCGGGTGCGAATCTATGGCGTGGCCTCCGATACTACCCCGCCGCGGGTCCGGGTCACGTTGCGCGCCGAGGATCTCGCACCCTCTCCCGGTGAGCGGCTGCGGGTTTACGCCCGGCTTTCACCACCATCAGGCCCGGTCGAGCCTGGCGGTTTCGATTTTCGCCGCCATGCTTTTTTCGCCAATCTCGGAGCGGTCGGCTTCGCCCGAGGCCTTGTGGTGCCGCTGGGTGAGGATCGGTTCAGTGGCCCGTTCGACCGCGCCCGGATCTGGCTCGAGCGTCAGCGGATGCGCCTCTCGGACAGTCTGGCCGCCGCATTGCCGGGCCCTGCAGGCGCCTTCGCCGCGGCGATCGTCGTAGGCGATCGGGCGCATATCGAGGAGCCGGATGCCGAGGCGCTGAGGATCGCAAATCTCGCGCATCTTCTCGCGATTTCGGGTTTGCATATGGGAATTTTGACTGGACTGATTTTTGTCTCCCTCAGGCTCGGTCTGGCGGCGGTACCCGCGATCGCGACCCGGTATCCGACCAAGAAATGGGCGGCCGTGGCGGCGATCTTGACCGGGGCGGCCTATCTCGCGCTCTCGGGCGGGACAGTCGCGACGCAACGGGCTTTCATCATGGTGGCCGTGGCGCTGGGTGCCGTGCTGCTCGACCGGCCCGCGCTCACCTTGCGCGCCCTGGCAGTGGCCGCTGTTCTGGTGCTGCTGATCCGTCCGGTCAGCTTGCTGGAGCCCGGATTTCAGATGAGCTTTGCCGCCACCACTGCCTTGGTCGCAGGCTTCGAGGCTTTGCGAAAAATGCGCCGCTATGACGATAGAGATCGTGTCAGGCGCAGCCGGGTGCAGCGGTTGATGCGCAGCCCGCTGGTCTATCTCGGGGGTCTGATCATGACCTCTGTCTTGGCGGGTCTGGCAACCGCACCCTATGCGGCGTTCCATTTCAACAGGGCGGCACCTTACGGCCTTGTTGCCAATCTCGCCGCCGTGCCGGCAATGGGGATGTGGGTGGCGCCGACGGCGGTGATCTCGGGCCTTTCGGCGCCATTCGGGCTCGAAGACCTGCCGCTTGCCGCGATGGGGGCGGGGATCGAGTGGATCCTCGCCGTCTCTTACTGGACTGCCAGCCTGCCGGGGGCAAGCGTGCCGGTGGCCGCGGCGCCCGCTGGCGTCTTGGAAGCGATGTCGCTCGGTGGGCTTTGGCTGGCCCTTTTGCACGGGCCCTGGCGAGGGCTTGGCATTATCCCGGTCGCCGCGGCATTGCTGCTGTGGAGCAGCCCCGCGCAGCGTCCGGAATTGCTGGTCTCCTCCGATGGCCGGTTGAGCGGGTATCTGGGGCCGGAAGGCAGAGCTTTGGATCAGGCACGCTCGTCGGCCTTTGTGGCCGAGCAATGGCTGGCCCGCGATGGTGACATGGTTGCCCAGGCCGATGCCGCGGTCCGGCCCGGGGTGAGCCGCGACAAGACTATGACGCGGATTATCTTTAAGAATGGCTGGCAGGTGATCCTACTCCGCGGTCGCGCTGCCGATGGGGCGGAGGGGTTCTGTCGACCGAAAACCCTGCTGATCGGTCCATTGCCGAGATCACTATCCGGTCCCTGTGACCGCATCTCAGGCAGGGATTTGCGTCGTCTCGGTGCGCTGGCCATCGATCCGGTCGGAGACAGGCTTTCCGTGATGCCGAGCCTTTCCCAGGCCCGGCGCCCTTGGACACTGACGGGAGGTAATCAGAGATAGGTGCGGATCAGCCCGACCATCTTGCCTTGGATCTTCACCTGCTCGCTGCGATAGAGCCGGGTCTCATAGGCCGGATTGGCCGCCTCCAGTGCAATCGCGCCACCTTTGCGGCGCAGCCTTTTCAAGGTTGCTTCATGGTCCTCGATCAGCGCCACGACGATATCGCCGTTATCGGCGGCGCTTTGGCGCTTCACCACCACGATGTCGCCCTCGAAGATCCCGGCATCGATCATCGAGTCCCCCTTGACCTGGAGCGCGTAGTGCTCGCCCGACGAGGACAGCATCATCGAGGGAACGCCCAATTGTGTCGTACCAGACTCTAGTGCCTCAATCGGGACGCCCGCCGCGATCCTGCCGATCAACGGCACGGTATTTGCACCGTCCGTCTCGACCCTTTGACCGCCGAGTTTGGCGATCGCCTCACTCTCACGTCCACGCTGGCCCAGATCGCCTTCGATCACCGAGGGCCGGAACCCGCCGCGGGCCGGACGGGTCGCTTCGAAATTCTCAGGCAGACGCAAAATCTCAACAGCGCGGGCGCGATGCGCAAGGCGCCGAATGAAGCCGCGTTCCTCCAATGCTGTCACCAACCGATGGATCCCGGATTTCGAGCGGAGGTCCAACGCCTCCTTCATCTCGTCGAACGAGGGAGGCACGC
>JBCDKL010000125.1:0-8598 GCA_038746695.1 Pseudomonadota bacterium
GCGAATCGATCTGGTCGACGGGGCCAGTGTTGTGGTCGAGGATCTGTTCGGAGATGCGCAGAGCGGTGGCTTCGCTGTTGGCGCAGTCGTGGGGCGGGCCTATGACAGCCAGCATCCTGCCAGCGGGTATCTCTCTATCGGCCCCGGCGCGCAACTCAGCCTGTTGGCAGAGGCGGTCTATACGCCGGGCATCGGGTCGATCGGCGCCTATGACACACTGAATGTGGGAATCGGCGCGGGTGGGACGGGCCATGTCCAGATAACCGGCCAGAACGCGCTGCTGAGCGCCAGCGGCACCGGCGCGCTGCTGCGTCTCGGAGCATTTGGCGGCCAAGCCGTTCTGGCAGTCGCCGAGGGCGGGCAAGCTGGAACGTTTTTGCTGGAAGCGGGGCGCGGCCTCACCGGCGCGACCGAAGCGACCGGGCGTGTGACGGTCGATGGAATCGGCAGCCGATTGACTGTGGGCGGGGGTTTCGGCGCCTATGCCGCCCTGGCGCAGGCGTCCTTGGCGGGCGGGGCCAGCTTTGGTCTCTCCAGCGACGATCCGGCCGTACAAGGTGCCGCGCGGGGGTATTTCGACATCTCGAATGGCGGTGTCTTCGAGGTTCTGAACATGGAAGACAGTTCCGGCGGGCCGCGCTTGCGGTTGGGGATGCATTACCAATCCTATGGCGGCGGGACGGTGACGGGGACAGGCACGCGTCTCTCGGTGGTGCAGACCGGCGCGGAGGTTATCGCGAATACCGGCCCGACGGTCCTGATCGGGGAAGGCGGTGAGGGCCAGTTGCAGATCGCCGACGGCGCCGAGATGGAGGTGCTGGGCAGCCATGCCCTGCTCGCCATTGCGATGGCCCCGGAAGGGCAACCGGTGACAGCAAAGGAAAGCCGCCTGACCATCGCCTCGGGCGGGGTTATTACGCTGGATGCAGTGCAATCTGCGAACGGCGCCGTCGCCGTGGGCCATGGCAGCGACAGCACCGGCCGCCTTGTGGTCACGGGCGCGGACAGTCTGCTGCGCTTGCAGAACACCGCCGGCGACCCGCCCACATCCCAAGTTACCACCGTACTGACACTGGATATCGGGCGCGGCGGATCCGGTGCTGTAGAGGTGATCGATAGCGGCGCGATCGAGATCGATGGCGGCAGCTATGGCCTGCCTGGGTTGACCATCGGGGCCGAGGGCGGGACGGGCAGTCTGCTCCTAGATGGCACGGATCTGCGCCTGTCGAGCAGCGCCACTACGCTCCAAACTCCTCGGATCGTCGTGGGAGACGGCACCGGCAGCGGCAGCCTGACCCTGCGTAGCGGGGCGCGACTGGAACATCTCGCCCCCGCCGGACTGACAATCATCGCGGCGGATCCAGGCTCCAGCGGGACGGTCGATATCTCCGGCGCCGGAACGGTCTTCAATGGCGGCACCAGGGTGTTTGTCGGCGCTGGGCTGGACGAGACGGGAGCGCTGCTCCCAACCGGTGGAGATGGCTCTTTGACCATCGGCGCAGACGCCCAGATCTTGGCAGAGGAGGTGGCGGTCGGCAGCGCGGGACGGCTGGTGCTCGACCAGACGCTTTTCTCGGCAGAGCTGACCCTGCATGGCACGCTCGCCCTCTCGCCCGGTGTGGTGGCCGAGACCGAGATCGCAGGGCGGGCCGAGATCGCCACGGGCGCGGTTTTCGAACTTGACGTGACCGGTTTCGAAGCGGGGCAGGCGGACCTCCTGCAGTTTCAAACCCTCGAGGCCGAGGATCTGACACAGATCGCAGTCGGCCTGATCACCTCGGAGGATGCCCGCTTCTTTCCAGGCGACCGTCTCGTCTTTGCGACGAGCGAGACTCCGCTGACGGTGACCAGCACACAAAGCACCGATACCGTCTCGGGCCGGGCCATTCTGATCGAGACCGGCGGCGCCGAGCTGACCCTGACCGCTTTGCAGGGCGTGGCACTGTCGCTGCGCAGCGATGGCACGATCGAAGATGTGACCCTACCCGCGGCGCGCTCCTTCCTGGCGGAAATACCGCAGGCAACAGGCTTCGAGGGCCGCGATCTGCCCGTTCTGGAGGCAGGAGCAGCGGATATCCCGGTCGATCCTGGCGGCTATCTCCTCTGATCGCAGGCCTTTGAGCAGGTTTTCCATCCGCTCCGGTCTTCCCGCACTGCAAAATTCGTCCTAACCTCGGCTGAAGACCACGAGGGGCGAGCGATCATGTTCAATGAGATGACCGGCACTGATGGGGACTTGCGCGCCGCCTATACTCAGATCGCCGAGTGGATTGCCGAGACTGGCGAGGATCGGCTTCGCCAGCGCTCCGCCGAGGCCGAGGCGATCTTCCGGCGCATCGGCATCACCTTCGCGGTCTATGGCGAAGGGGGAGATCCCGAGCGGTTGATCCCCTTCGACGTCATCCCTCGGGTCTTCGCCGCCCAGGAATGGGCACGCCTGAGCCGTGGGATCGAGCAGCGTGCCAGGGCGCTGAACGCGTTTCTCTATGACGTCTATCACCGCGGCGAGATTCTGCGCGCCGGGATCGTCCCCGAGGATCTGGTCTATCGCAACGACGCGTTTCTGCCCGAGATGATCGGAGTCGAACCGCCGGGCCGCGTCTACTCGCATATTGTGGGCATCGATATCGTGCGCACCGGCGAAAGCGCGTTCCAGGTACTGGAGGACAATTGCCGCACGCCGTCTGGCGTCTCCTACATGCTGGAGAACCGAGAGATCATGATGCGGATGTTTCCGGATCTGTTCTCGGGCGGTGTGGTGCTGCCGGTGGATGATTATGCCGATCATCTGCGCGCAACCCTCGAGGAGATGGCTCCGCCAGCCTGCGATGGCGAGCCAAATGTCGTGGTTCTGACACCGGGCTCGTTCAACTCGGCATATTATGAGCATTCCTTTTTAGCCGATCTGATGGGAACGGAGCTGGTTGAGCCATCTGATCTGTTCGTCGATGAGGGGCGGGTCTGGATGCGCACGACCCGCGGGCCCGAGCGGGTGGACGTGATCTATCGCCGTATCGACGATGATTTCATCGATCCTCTGGCGTTCAAGCCCGAATCGATGCTGGGCGTGCCGGGGATCTTCAATGTCTATCGCGCGGGCGGTGTCACGCTCTGTTCGGCGCCCGGGGCCGGAGTCGCGGATGACAAGGCGATCTATTGCTTCGTGCCCGAGATGATCCGCTTCTATCTCGGCGAAACGGCGATCCTCGAGAACGTACCGACCTGGCGCTGCGCAGAACCCGACGCCTGCGCCCATGTGCTGGCCAATCTCGAAGAACTTGTGGTCAAGGAAGTTCATGGCTCGGGCGGCTATGGGATGCTGATCGGGCCGAAGGCGACGGCGGAAGAGCGCGCGGAATATGCCACAAGGATCGAGGCGGATCCTGCGGATTTCATCGCCCAGCCGACGCTGGATCTGTCGGCTGTGCCGACCATGTCGCCCGCGGGGATCGCCGGGCGGCATGTGGATTTCCGGCCCTATTGCCTGGTCGGTAAGAGCGTGCGCCTGGTGCCGGGCGGACTGACCCGCGTCGCGCTGAAGGAGGGATCCCTGGTGGTTAACTCCAGCCAGGGCGGCGGAGTGAAGGACACATGGGTTCTGACCGAATGACACAAAGCATAACCACGCTGCCCCGTCCCTCCCCCCCGAAGCCGGTCTTTGCTGGCAAGGTCAGTCTGCGCCCACCCGCCCGGAACAGGGCAGCGTTGCACGAAGGATCGGATGCGGCACGCCGCGGGACAACACGCCGGACCGGTCTGCACTACATTTGCCATCCGCGCCCCGCCCCGGGCGGGGGGGCGCAGGCTGCCGCTTCCTACTATCGCGAAGATCGGTGGGGAGGGGCGGGGCAATGCTGAGCCGGACTGCGGAAAACCTCTACTGGACCGCCCGCTACATGGAGCGGGCGGAATGCACAGCCCGTCTGATCGAAATGGGCAGCCGTATGACCATGCTGCCCGGCGCCCACCACCATGATGAGTGGCGTTCGGTCGCCCAGGCCTGCGGTGCCGCTGAGATCTTCAGGGACGAAGCTGTGATCACCGAGGAGAAGATCCTCGCCCATCTCATGCTGGACGGCGAGAACCCATCCTCGATCCGCGCCTGTCTCGACCGGGCGCGTGGCAATGGCCGGGCCGTGCGCACAGCTCTGACCCGCGACATGTGGGAGGCACTGAACGAGGGTTGGCGGCGGCTCGAAGCGGTAGACACCCGCACGGCGCATCGCGATCTGCCGGTGCTGCTCGATTGGGTCAAGGCGCGCTCGGCCTTGTTCCGCGGGGCGGCGGCGACCTCGATGCTGCGCAATGCGGGTTTCGATTTCCTGTTTCTCGGCGGGCATATCGAGCGGGCGGACATGACGTTGCGCCTGCTCGACGTCAAATACTGGGTCCTTCTGCCCGAGACCGATGTGGTCGGCGGCGGGCGCGATCATCACCAATGGACCTCGGTGCTCCATGCCACTTCGGCCTTGCGCGCCTATCATCAGATGTATCGTGGCGATTACGCGCCCTGGAAGATCGCCGATTTCCTGATCCTTAACCGTGCGTTCCCACGCTCGGTCGCCTTCTGTTACGATCAGATCAATTCCTATCTCGAACGGCTCGGCCAGGCATATGGAGCAACTCATGCCTGCCATGTGACCGCCGGAGAGATGACCCGCGACCTCGCTGGCCACAAGATGGGAGAGCTGTTCCGAGAGGGCCTGCACGAATTCATCCATGACGGGATCCGCCGCACGCGTCGCTTGTCGAGCGAGATCTATACGGCCTATCATTTCTGACATGACCCTTTCGATCCGGCACCGTACTGAATACCGCTACGCGCCCAAAGCGGCTCGGGTCGGGTTGAGGCTGAAGCTCTTCCCGCTCTCGACCCCGCAGCAGGAGATCGGCGCCTGGGAGGTGGCGGTGAACGGCGCTCCGGTCACGCCGCTGATCACCAATCCGTTCGGTGAGGGCGAGGCGATGTGGTTCTCCTCGACACCACTCGAAGATGTGGAGGTGACCGCCAGTGGCACCGTGACACTGCGCGACACATCGGGCGTACTGGGCAAGCTCGGCCGGTTCCGCGCAAGCGTCTTTTGCCGTGCGACCACATTGACCGAGATCGATCAAGAATTGAGCGATTTCGCTTCCGGGATCGAGGGTGAGACCCCGCTCGCCCGCATGCATGCGCTAAGCGAAGCGGTGCATGCGGCGATCAGCTATCGCAAGGGGGTCACAGCGTCGGACACCACCGCCGCCCAGGCTTTGGCGCTGGGGGCCGGTGTCTGCCAGGACCTCACGCATGTCTTCATCGCATCGGCCAGGGCGATGGGGATGCCGGCGCGCTATGTGACCGGTTATCTGTTGGAGGATGCGGACGAGGATGGCGCTACGCCAGAGCTTGCTACCCATGCCTGGGCCGAGGTCTATCTCGACGGGCTGGGCTGGACCGGATTCGACCCGACCCATGAGGTCTGCCCCGCCGACCGGCATATCCGCCTCTGCTCGGGCTTCGATGCCGCCGACGCCGCTCCGCTGCGCGGCCATGTCACCGGCGAGACCGAGGAGTCTATGGAGATCTCGGTCGAGATCGCCCGCAGTCAGATCCAAAGCCAATCCCAATCCTGAGGCCCCGATGACCTATTGCGTTGCCCTAAAGCTGAACCAGGGCCTGGTCCTGATGTCGGACACACGCACAAATGCAGGCGTCGATAACATCTCGCGGTTCCGCAAAATGTATACCTGGGAGATTCCGGGCGAGCGGGCCATAGCCACTATGTCCTCTGGCAATCTCTCGATCACTCAAGGGGTGATCAACCGGCTCTCCGCCGCGATCAAACGTCAAGAGGCGGGCGAGGAAGTCGAGACGATCCTGAACGCGCCCACCATGTTCCGGGTGGCGCAGCTCGTCGGCGAGACCATGCTGACCATGCAGGACCGGCACCGCCAGACGCTGATCGATCAAGGTGCCGGAGCGGATGCGCTGATCCTGGTTTCGGGCCAGATCTCCACCGGAGATCACCGGGTCTTCATGGTCTACTCGGCCGGCAACTTCATCGAGGCGACCGAGGACACGCCGTTCCTGCAGATCGGCGAGCACAAATACGGCAAGCCGATCCTCGACCGGGTGATCACGCCCGAGACGCCGATCGACCGGGCGCTGAAAGCTGTGTTTCTGTCGATGGATTCGACGATCCGCTCGAATCTCTCGGTGGGGATGCCGCTGGATCTGGCGGTGATCCCATTGGGCGCATGCCGGTTTTCGACCCTGCGCCGGGTCGAGGAGGGAGATCAAGACTGGCAGGCGATCTCGGCCGGTTGGGCCGACGGTATCGGTGCCGCCTTCGAGCATCTGCCGGAGGTCGCTCTATGACCCATAGCGAGGGTTCTGCGAGCACTGCCCGCCGGCCATGCTACTTTCTGAGGCTTCAGCGCGGGCTGCGTTTGGCCAAGATCCGTTGCAGCGTGCGGCGGTGCATATTCAACCGGCGCGCGGTCTCGGAGACATTGCGGTCGCAGAGCTCGAACACCCTTTGGATATGCTCCCACCGCACCCGGTCGGCGGACATCGGGTTCTCGGGCGGTGGCGGTTTCTCACCCCCACCGGTCAGGAGCGCCTTTTCCACATCATCGGCATCGGCGGGTTTCGAGAGATAATCCACTGCGCCGATCTTCACGGCGGCCACGGCGGTGGCAATCGCGCCATAGCCGGTCAGCACGATCACCCGGCTGTCGGGGCGAATATCTCGGATCGTCTCGACAACGTCCAAACCATTGCCGTCCTCGAGCCTGAGATCCACCACAGCAAAGGCGGGCGGGGATTGGCGTGCTAGGCTCAGCCCCTCAGACACGCTTTCAGCCATCGAGGGCACGAAACCGCGCTTCTCCATCGCCCGGGCCAGACGCTGGCGGAACGGAGCGTCGTCATCCACGATCAACAGTGAAGGATCCGGCCCGATATCCCCGTAGTGTTCCGTCATTTCTGTCCCTACCTTGTGGTTCCAGGCGGTCTTCTGGTTTGCGCCGCGCTTTAAGATAGGGCTAGCATGGCCCGTTGCCCGTTGGCAAATCTCGAAGATTGGACTTAATCCATGCCGGCCGTGGCCATCGCCCCGCTTTTCGTCGTGATGTGGAGCACGGGGTTCATCGGCGCCAAGCTGGGCCTGCCCTATGCCGAGCCGATGAGCTTTCTGAGCCTGCGTTTCGCGCTGACGGCGGCAGCCCTTGCCCTATGGGTGCAGATCGCCCGCGCACCCTGGCCCTCATGGCGCCAGGCGGGGGATGCGGCGCTGATCGGAGTGCTGGTCCATGGGGTCTATCTGGGAGGCGTGTTCCAGGCGATCGCCTGGGGGACCGAGGCCGGGGTCTCGGCCCTGATCGTCGGCTTGCAACCTATCGTCACCGCCGCCATTGCGGTGCGGCTGCTGGGTGAGCGGCTGAGCGGAGTGCAACGGATCGGCATGTTGCTGGGCTTGCTGGGCGTGGCCCTGGTGGTCGCGCGCAAGCTCGAGGCCGGGATCGGAGACATGGCGGGTGTCGCGCTTTGCGTCCTGTCGCTGGTTGCGATCTCGACCGCCTCGATCCTGCAGAAGACCCGGGCGGCGAAGACGCCGATGCGCAGCGGCAACCTGATCCAGTTCGCCTCGGCGATGCTGGCCACCGCGGCGCTGGCGCTGGTGATCGAGACCGGGGAAATCCAGTGGACCGGGCCTTTCCTCTTCGCGCTCTTCTGGCTGGTGATCGTGCTCTCGCTGGGGGCGATCATGCTCTATTATCTGTTGATCGAGCGGGGTGCGGCCTCGAATGTGGCGAGCCTGTTTTTCCTGGTTCCGCCTTCGACTGCCGTGATCGCCTGGTTTCTGTTCGACGAGCGGCTGGGCCCTGTCGAGATCGCCGGGATGGCGGTGGCGGCACTTGGCGTGATGATGGTCAACCGGGCCGAGCTGTTCCAGCGCCGGGGCCGATAAGCGCTAGCGATCGTGTCCGGCGCGGTCGGCGAGGCCACGACCGCCGCCGCCGGACTCAGTCGTCTCACCGCCCAAGCTGCGCAGCACATCGCGGAAAATGCTCTCGACCACGCTTTCGTCCGTCGAGGACGTGACGCGGCGCGGCAGGTCGGCCACCATCTCCACCAGCGGCGGTTCGGGAATGCGGGTGAAGATCGGCTGGGGCGGTTTGCCCTCGACCAGGCGCGCCATCACTTCGTGCCAGATCTCGGCAGGCAGTCCGCCGCCGGTCACACCGGTCAGGGGGGTATTGTCGTCATTGCCCATCCAGACGCCGACCACATAGGAGGCAGTATAGCCGATGAACCAGGCATCCCTGGCGGCTTGGGTGGTGCCGGTCTTACCCGCAACCTGCCACGGGCCGAGCAAGGCGCGCCTGCCGGTGCCGGTCTCGACCACTTGGCGCATCATATGGGCCAGCAGGCCGGCACTTTGCTCGCTCATCACCTGTTCGGGCGGCGTGGTGGTTTGGGTCAACAGTGGCGTGCCCTCGCCACGCAGGCTGATCTCGGTGAGACCATGGGGCGTGGCGCGGCGGCCGCGATTGGCGATGGTGGCATAGACTCCGGTCATCTCGACCAAGGTCGCCTCGGAGGTGCCGAGGCGA
>JBCDKL010000126.1:0-8575 GCA_038746695.1 Pseudomonadota bacterium
AAGCCGATGCCAGGATCGGCGATTACCCTGCTTTCGGCAATTCCCGCGGTCTGAGCCGCCGCGATCCGAGCGGCGAGCGCGGTATAGATCTCGAGCGGTGCATCGTCATAGCTGGGATTGACCTGCATTGTCTGGGGCGCGCCCTTTGCATGCATCAGGCAATAGGATTCGGCCTGAACGCTGGCGCTGTCAGGATCATGGGTCAGCGCCGAGACATCGTTGAACAACCGTGCCCCCGCCGCGATCGCCGCGCGCGCCGTCGCCGCGTTACGGGTGTCGATCGAGATCGGGGCCGGGCAGCGTGCAGCCACCAACCCCTCAATCACCGGTAAAACCCGGGCAGCTTCCTCCTCCAGTGCCACCGGCTCGGCACCCGGCCGGGTCGACTCGCCACCGATATCGAGGAAATCCGCGCCCTGGGCAACCAACTGCAGCCCATGCTCGACTGCCGCCTCTGGACCTGGAAACTGGCCACCATCCGAAAAACTGTCAGGCGTTACATTCACCACGCCCATTAGCCGTGGACGGTCTAGTGCCAGGCCGCAAATCTCAGGCGCCGCGCCGCTCAGCCGCTCCATCGCCATCGGGTCATGCATATGAACCGCCGCCTCAGCAGGCAAAATCTCCGGTGGCTTTCCGGGGCGGAGGACTTCCATCTCGACGAAACCGCGCCAGCCGCCGACCAGCCGCATGGCGCCAGTACGATTGAGCGAGCAGGGGATCGGACGGAGACGCGGCTTTTCTGTCATTGCCGGGTCGATAGCCTGCCACCCATTCGGCGGCAAGGGCTAATAACACATCTGTTATTTGGTATATTTTTAATATTCATAAAAATAATGTGGTACATTGCAATTCACATGAGATTTTCCTATCTTACTTCGACACGCCGGAGATCTCGGCAATTCGGATCAGGAGCCCGCCATGGCCAAAGCCTTTAAAGCCGCCGTCATCACCGCCAATGATCTGGTCGAAGGCCATTCGGTCTTTCTCGGCCCTGAAGGCTGGACCCGCCGGATCGACCGGGCAATGGTCGCGCTGACCGAGGAGCAGGCTGCCGAATTCGACGCGCTGGCCGACCGCCACGTGATCGAAAACAGTGTAGTCGGTCCCTATCGGGTCGATGTCACCCTCGAGGATGGCGCCCCTGTCCCGATCTCGCGCCGCGAACAGATCCGCGCCGCCGGTGCGCCCACCATCGCCGTAGGCCGCGCCGCCTGAAGCGCCCCTGCCTGGGAGGCATCGCGATGTATCGCTATGACGAATTCGACCACCGTTTCGTGGCCGAGCGCGCCACCGAATTCCGCGACCAGGTGCGCCGCCGCCTGGCCGGCCATCTGACCGAGGCGGAGTTCAAGCCGCTGCGCCTCATGAACGGGCTCTATCTGCAATTGCACGCCTACATGTTGCGCGTGGCAATCCCCTACGGCACCCTCTCGGCGCGGCAGATGCGCCAGCTCGCGATGATCGCCGAGCGGTGGGACAAGGGTTATGGCCACTTCACCACCCGCCAGAATATCCAATTCAACTGGCCCAAGTTGAAAGACGTCCCGGATATCATCGACGCACTGGCCGAGGTGGAAATGCACGCGATCCAGACCTCGGGCAATTGCATCCGGAACACCACGTCCGACCCCTATGCTGCGGTGGCCCCCGACGAGGTCGAAGACCCGCGGATCACAGCAGAGCTGATCCGGCAATGGTCCTCGCTGCACCCGGAATTCACGTTTCTGGGGCGCAAGTTTAAGATCGCAGTGACAGGGGCCGAAGAAGACCGCACCGCGTTGAAGCTCCACGATATCGGGGTGCAAGTTGTCACAAGAGGCACGGAGATCGGGTATCGCGTCCTCGTCGGCGGCGGCATGGGCCGCACTCCGATGATCGCAAAAGAGCTCCGCGATTTCCTGCCGCGCGAAGATCTGCTGCCCTATCTCGAAGCGGCATTGCGGGTCTATAATCTGCACGGACGGCGCGACAACAAATACAAGGCGCGGATCAAGATCCTGGTCCATGAGATGGGCATCGACGCCTATCGCGCGCAGGTCGAGGCCGAATTCGAGTCTATGGACTGCGACGCGGTCGCGGCTCCCTCAGAAGAACTGGCGCGGATCCGGGCCTATTTCGCCCCGCCCGCGCTGCCAGAGCGGGCCGAGGGCGCGCCGCTGATCTCCCGTATGCGGGCCGCCAACCCGGAATTCTCGGCCTGGATCGACCGCAACACATTTGCCCACCGGGTGCCGGGCTATGTCGCAGCGACGATCTCGCTCAAACCGATCGGCGGCGCGCCGGGTGATGCGACGGCCGAACAGATGCGGTCGATGGCGGATCTGGCCGAGCGTTACAGCCAGGACGAGATGCGCGTGACCCATGAGCAGAACGTGGTGCTGCCCCATGTGGCGCTCGAAGATCTCTACAAGGTCTGGAAGGGTCTTTCGGCGATCGGCCTGGACGCGCCGAACAAGGGATTGGTGACCGATATCATCGCCTGTCCGGGGCTGGACTACTGCGCGCTGGCGACAGCCCGCTCGATCCCCGTGGCACAGCGGATCGCCGAGCGTTTCCAGGCGGTCGAACGGCAGGAGGAGATCGGTCCACTCTCGATAAAAATTTCGGGCTGCATCAATGCCTGCGGGCACCACCATGTCGGCCATATCGGAATCCTCGGCCTCGACCGCGCCGGGGTTGAAAGCTATCAGATCACGCTGGGCGGGGACGCGACCGAGACCGCCGCGCTGGGCGAGCGCACCGGACCGGGTTTTGGCTATGACGAGGTGCCCGAAGTGATCGAGCGGATCGTCGATACCTATATGGATCTCCGCGAGCATCCGCGAGAGAGCTTTCTGCAGGCCTATCGCCGGGTCGGCATGGCCCCGTTCAAAGAGGCGCTCTATGCTGCTGCTTGACCGGACCGGCGCGATCGACGACCTCTGGCCCGCTTCAGGCGAGACCCTGCCTGCGTCGGGCAGGGTCCTGGTGCCGCTGGCGCGGCTGGAAGAAGCACTTGAAACAGGGCTGGAGCTAGGGGTTGAGATCCCGAATACCACAGATCCGCGGGACCTGACACCGCATCTCGGACGTGTCGCAATGATTGCGGTGGATTTCCCTGGGTTTGCCGATGGGCGTGGCTTCTCGATCGCGCGACGGCTGCGGGCCGAGGGGTTCCTCGGCCGGCTGCGCGCGGCAGGGCCGGTGATCTCGGACCAGTTCTCCTACTTGCTGCAATGCGGCTTCGACGAGGTGGCACTGCCCGAAGATGTGGCCGAGCGCCAGCCTGCGGCTCACTGGCTGGCACAATTGGATACGATCAGCGCAGGCTATCAGCGCGGGATCAATGGGCTGGGCTCGATCCTGGACCAACGCCGAGGCGCAGGCTGAAACCGAGGTAAATGCTCCAGGCGACCGCAAACCAAACAAAGCGGAATGCGGGCCAAGGCCCGCATACGTGATAATGGCGTTTCGTACCGAAACGCGTCACCCCCTCCCCTGCCCTCCCCCGCAAGCGGGAGAGGGTGACCTGAGCGGATACGTTTCAGTGATTTATTATCGCCTCGCTCCGCTCTGCCCGCTTGCGGGCGGAGGGGGGCGAGGGCATGTCGTGTGCCCGGAACGGGCACGCATTTTAATTGGCCTTGGGCGAAGCAAGCCGAGGCCCTGGTCGCTGCAATGTCTGCGAGCCCGTCAACGGTTGACGAGCCACCTCAGTCGACGGCTCCATCCTCCGAGCCATCCTCGCCCTGATCGGCGATCCAGGCAACCGAGACAACCTCCTCGCCTTTGGCGGTGTTGAAGACCCGGACCCCGCCCGCACCTCGGGAGCGGAACGAGATCCCCGAGACCGGGCATCGGATCGATTGGCCGGCATTGGTGGCCAGCATGATCTGATCATCCATCTCCACCGGGAAAGAGGCCACCAGCTCTCCACCCCTGAGCGCCTTGTCCATTGCCATCACGCCTTGGCCGCCGCGCCCGCGGACCGGGTAATCATGGCTCGAGCTGAGCTTGCCGGATCCCTGCGCCGTTATTGTCAGGATCAGATCCTCGGCCGCCGACATCTCGGAATAGCGCTCTTGCGCGAGCCCGACATCCGCCACGGGATCCTCGTCCGAAGGATCTTCCTCCTCCGGCGCGCCCGCCACCGCGCGGCGCATTTTCAGATAGGCCAAGCGTTCCTCGGGGCTGGCCACGAAATGCCGGATCACCGCCATCGAGACCACCCGGTCGCCCCCGGCCAGCTTGATCCCGCGCACACCGGTCGAATCGCGGCCCTTGAACACCCGCACATCGGTCGTGGGGAAGCGGATCGCCTTGCCCTGCGCCGTGACCAGAAGGAAATCGTCTCCCTCGTCGCAGATCCTAGCATTCACCAGCGACACGCCCTCGGGCAGTTTCATCGCGATCTTGCCGTTGCGCATCACATTGGTGAAATCCGAGAGCGCATTGCGTCTGACATCGCCCTCGGAGGTGGCGAAGACGATCTGAAGCTTCTCCCATTCCTCCTCGGGCACATCCACCGGCATGATCGCGGCGATCGAGACACCTGCGGGGATCGGCAGGATGTTCACGATCGCCTTGCCGCGGGCATTGCGCCCACCGGGAGGCAGGCGCCAGGTCTTCAATTTGTAGACGATCCCATCCGTCGTGAAGAACAAAAGCTGAGTGTGCGTGTTGGCGACAAAGAGGCGGGTGACGAAATCCTCGTCCTTGGTCGCCATTCCGGCCAGACCTTTGCCGCCCCGCTTCTGCTCGCGGAATTGGGCTAGCGGGGTGCGCTTGATATAGCCGCTATGGGTGACGGTGACGACCATGTCCTCGCGCTCGATCAGGTCCTCATCTTCGAGATCGCCGTCATACTCGACGATCTCCGAGCGGCGCGGGACGGCGAATTGGGTGCGCACTTCACGAAGCTCGTCCGAGATGATCGCCAGGATCCGTGTGCGCGACCGCAGGATCTCGAGATAATCGGTGATCTTTCCGGCCAGTTCGGCCAGTTCCTCGCCAATCTCCTGGACCCCCATCGCAGTGAGCCGCTGGAGCCGCAGATCCAGGATCGCGCGCGCCTGCACATCCGAGAGGTTATAGCTGCCATCCGCGTTGATCGTATGGCTTGGATCGTCGACCAGACGAATGTAATCTGCGATCTTCTCGGCGGGCCAGCGCCGTTCTTTCAGCCGCCCGCGCGCCGTGGCGGGATCGGCCGAGGAGCGGATGGTCGCGACCACTTCGTCGACATTCTCGACCGCGACCGCCAGACCGCAGAGCACATGGGCCCGCTCGCGCGCCTTCAGCAGCAGATGCGCGGTGCGCCTGGCCACCACCTCCTCGCGGAAGGCGATGAATGCGCGCAGGATCCCCATCAGGTCCAACTGCTCGGGCTTGCCATGATTGAGCGCGAGAAGATTGCAGCCAAACGAGGTTTGGATCTGCGTCGCCCGGTAGAGCTGGTTCAGCACCACATCGGGGGTCGCATCGCGTTTGAGTTCGATCACCACGCGAACACCGATCCGGTCGCTCTCGTCCTGGATATGGGCGATGCCGTCGAGTTTTTTCTCACGCACCTGTTCCGCGATCTTCTCGATCATGGTCGATTTGTTGACCTGATAGGGGATCTCGTCCAGCACGATGGCGAAGCGGTCCTTGCGGATCTCCTCAACCCGCGATTTGGCCCGGATGATGACCGAGCCGCGTCCCGTGGCATAGGCCTTGCGCACTCCGGACTGGCCGAGGATCAGCGCACCGGTCGGGAAATCCGGACCTGGGATGATCTCCATCATCTCCGAGAGCGTCATCTCCGGGTTCTCGATCAGGGCCAGGGTCCCATCGATCACCTCGCCCAGATTATGCGGCGGGATATTCGTCGCCATACCGACCGCGATGCCTGCGCCGCCATTGACCAGAAGGTTCGGGAACCGTGCAGGCAGGACCACGGGCTCGCGGTCTTTGCCGTCGTAATTGTCCTGAAAATCGACCGTGTCCCGGTCGATATCCTCCAGCAGATAATCGGCGGGCTTGGCCATCCGCACTTCGGTATAGCGCATGGCGGCGGGGTTATCGCCGTCCATCGAGCCGAAATTGCCCTGCCCGTCGAGAAGCGGCAGAGACATCGACCAGGGCTGTGCCATCCGCACCAAAGCGTCATAGATCGCGGCATCGCCATGGGGGTGGTATTTCCCCATCACATCCCCCACCGGCCGGGCAGATTTGCGATAGGGCTTGTCGAAACTATTCCCGGTCTCGCTCATCGCATAGAGGATGCGGCGGTGGACCGGTTTGAGGCCGTCGCGCAGATCGGGAATGGCGCGCGAGACGATGACGCTCATCGCATAGTCGAGATAGGAGCGTTTCATCTCCTCCTCGACGGCAATGGTCAAGCCGTCATAAGGCGGGCGTTCTGGGGCCGCGGGAGGTGTCTCCTCGGGCGGCTGATCGTCGGTATCGTCGCTCAAACGGGGCTCCTGCCGGAAGGATCTGGGGCGGGTTGGAGACTATATTACAGCCGAGTCACTGGGGCAATCGACGGGTTGTTTCGTCGCCAGGAGAAACCGGGCGGGCTACTAAGTTCGAGACAACCACTGTCGCCGTGTTTCAGGACCAAAATCGAGGCGTCAGGGGCGATCTGCTAGATCTGAGAAGATTGCGCACGTTGGGCGCATTCAGAACGGGATCTCGTCGTCCATTCCACCCATATTGCCGCCGCCCATGCCGCCTTGGCCGCCCTGCGGACCGCCACCGCCAGAGGAGCCGCCATAGCCGCCTCCCATCCCTCCGCCGCCCATACCACCACCCTCGCCACGGCTGTCCAGCATGGTCAGCTCCGAGCGATAGGGGCGCAGCACAACTTCGGTCGAATACCGGTCCTGCCCGTTCTGATCCTGCCATTTGCGCGTCTCGAGCTGACCCTCGATATAGACCTTCGATCCTTTGCGCAGATAGCGCTCAGCCACATTGGCCAGTGGCTCAGAGAAGATCGCAACCGAATGCCATTGCGTGCGCTCCTGCCGCTCGCCGGTATTGCGGTCCTTCCAGTTCTCGGAGGTCGCGATGCGCAGATTGACCACTTTGCCGCCATTCTGAAAGGTCCGGCTTTCCGGATCGGCGCCCAAATTGCCGATCAGGATCACTTTGTTGACGCTGCCTGCCATGAGAACCTCCCGGGACGAATCTATATCTTGTGTCTAAATCTAGCCGAGCCGCTAGAGCACTGACCAGCGAAAAACCACCCGAAGGAAAAACGGCTGCCACCCTGCGACAGGTGGCAGCCTGCAGCGGCGGAATGCCCCGCAGAGAAAAAGGGCTTGGAGCGAAGGGGGGGAGACGCTCACCATCCGCCCGGCTGCGTGTTGCCCGATCTGGGGCGGATGGGCACCGAACGCAAGAGGGGTGCGCGCAAATCCCCCATGCGGCTTCTGCATGATCCGGCATGCTGGCGATGCCCGGCCTGCCTGGGCGCCGCTCTAGCGCGGGAACCGCGCAAGCGGATCCCGCGCGCTCTGGTAAATGTTCGCGCTTCGTGCTAGCCCATCGAAAATCGAGCGCAGGAGAGGCAGATGCGGGTGATCGGGCTCGATCCCGGGCTGAGACAGACCGGCTGGGGCGTGGTGGAGATCCGTGGCCAGCGGCTTTCGCATATCGCCGATGGGATCTGCCGGTCAGGCGATGGCGATCTGGCACTGCGGCTCGCGCGGCTCTACGAGGCGCTCGAGACGGTGCTGGACACATGGCGGCCCGAAGCGGCGGCGGTCGAGCAGACCTTCGTGAACAAAGACGCGGCGGGAACGCTCAAACTGGGCGCGGCCCGGGCGGTCGCTCTGTTGGTACCGGCGCGGCGCGGGCTGTCCGTGGCCGAATACGCACCCAATGCGGTCAAGAAAGCGGTGGTCGGGGTCGGCCATGCCGATAAGGCGCAGGTGCTGCACATGGTCAAGCTGTTGCTGCCGGGCGCGGTTCCGGCGGGTCCGGATGCGGCCGACGCGCTGGCGATCGCGATCTGCCATGGCTGGAACACGGGTAATGAAGACGCTGAATCGTCAGAAACCAATCCTAGCTACATCTTTGAAGAGCCGGGAGTATACCAGGTGGAGCTAACTGTAGCGGATAAGGAGGGAAATAAATCTACAACCACAACCGAAATTAAAGTAGGCAACGAGCTGCCTCAGCTAAGCTGGGAAATTAAGGATGGCAACCAAACTTTCTTCTGGCCCGATCAGCCGTTGAACCTAAACTACGCCATCAACGTGAGCGATGCCGAAGATGGTAGCTTAACTAATGGCACGATTGATCCTTCCCGCGTCATCGTTTCATTTGACTATCTACCCGAAGGCCGAGATAAGGTGCTAGCTGCTAAAGATCACACTGAACTGGCTGATGCCTCTATGGCCGGCACCCCGGTAGGTATGCTTGGTAAGCAACTAATTGCTAATTCTGACTGTATGGCCTGTCACAAAGAAGTCGGTGAGTCTATCGGGCCATCTTACCAGAAAGTTGCCCAGCGCTATCAAGGAGATGAAACAGCCCGCGATATGCTGGCCGGAAAAATTGTACAGGGCGGCAGCGGTAATTGGGGTGAGGTAGCTATGGCAGC
>JBCDKL010000127.1:0-8532 GCA_038746695.1 Pseudomonadota bacterium
CTGGTGGCGCTGACCCAGCCTTTGGAGGCGCGGGCGGGTGAGTGAGGCGGAACTTGTCGGGCTCGGCGGGCTCGGCGCGCTCTTCGGTTTGCTGATCCTTCGGGTTCCTGTGGGACTGGCGATGATCCTCGTCGGCGTCGGCGGGACCTGGGCGCTGTCGCTGGTCCTCAGCTATGTCCGGTTCGAACCCTATCTCAAGCAGTTCAAATCGCTCCTTTGGAGCAATGCGGCGAACTACGATCTGTCGGTCGTGCCGCTTTTCATCCTGATGGGGCATTTGGCCTCTGAAGCCGAACTGAGCCGCGATCTCTTCCGCGGCATGAATGCTCTGGTGGGGCGATTGCGTGGCGGCGTGGCGATGGCGGCCGTCGCCGCCTGTGCAGGATTCGGAGCGGTCTGTGGCTCCTCGCTCGCCACTGCTTCGACCATGGGCCGGGTGGCGCTGCCGGAATTGCGACGGCTCAACTATCACCCGAGGCTCGCAACTGGAGCATTGGCCGCCGGTGGAACCTTGGGCATTCTGATCCCACCATCGGTCGCTTTGGTGATCTATGCGGTGATCGTCGAGGCCTCAATCATCGACATGTTCCAGGCGGCAGTGCTGCCCGGCCTGGTCGCCGTGGCAGGGTTCGTGGCGGTGATCGCGCTTTGGGTGCGGGCCGATCCGGCCCTGGCCCCGAAGGCCGAAGCCATGGCACTGGAGGAGCGCCGCCGCGCCCTTTGGCGACTGCTTCCGGTTCTGGCGATTTTCGGAGCGATCATTCTGGGGTTGGGATTGGGGCTCTTCACGCCGACCCCGGCGGCGGCGATTGGGGTCTTCGCGATCCTTTCCTATGGCATCGCACTTCGCGCGCTGACCGGGGGCGGGCTGGGTCTGGACGGGCTGCGCCGTGCCATGCTGGAGACCGCAGTGACGGCCGGAATGATCGCCTTCATCCTGTTCGGAGCCGAGGTTTTGAAGGGCTTTTTCACCCGCTCCGGCCTGCCATCTGCCCTGGCCGATTGGGCCGCGGCGAGCGGGATGGATCCCTTCGCGGTCTTGGTCGCCATGCTGCTGGTTCTGATCGTTCTGGGCTGTTTCATGGACAGTCTCGCGATGATCCTGGTGGTGGTTCCGTTCTTCTGGCCCGCCCTGGTCGAGATAAATGGCGGAGATTACGTCGCAGCGTCCGGGTCCGCCTATGGCATGGAAAGCGAGGATCTGAAAATCTGGTTCGGGATCCTGGCGGTGGTTGTGGTGGAGTTGGGCCTGATTACCCCCCCGGTTGGCCTCAACGTCTTCGTCATCGCTTCGCTCGACCGGAGCGTTGCTATGGGCGAGATCTTTCGCGGCGTTCTACCATTCTTTGCAGTGGAATTGCTGCGGGTGGCTCTGATCTTGGCTTTGCCGGGCTTGGTTCTGTGGCTCCCTCAGATCCTCTGATCCGAAGCGGTTAAGAAGCACCGATCCGCACGCCAGTTCAACGACGCCACTGCTCACCGGGGGGTGGGTGGGGGTGGGCGGTGGCTTCGTTGTACTGGCGTGCGGATGGGCGATGCAGATCAAAAAGGAATGCGGGTCCCCCGCATACGAGACACCAGCCCCCTCCCTAGCGCATTGCGCCCGAGGAGCACCGTCACTCCCAAGAGAGGATGACCTTCCCAGCCTCACCTGCACGCATGGACTTGAAGCCGTCCTCGAACTCCGAGATCGGAAGGCGGTGGGTGATTAAAGGGGTGAGATCGAGGCCTGTCTGGACGAAAGCGATCATTTTGTACCAGGTCTCGAATATCTCTCGGCCATAGATCCCTTTCAGAGTCAGCATCTTGAAGATCACCTCGTTCCAGTCGATCTCGAAGGCGGTCGGGGCAATGCCGAGGATGGCGATCTTGCCACCATTGTTCATCTTGTCGATCATCTGGCGCAGAGCTTGCGGGGCACCGGACATCTCTAGCCCGATATCGAAGGCTTCGGTCATACCTATCCGGGCCATGACCTCGCCGAGATCCTGCTGAGCGGGGTTGACCGTATGGATCAGACCCATCGATCGGGCAAGTGCCAGGCGGCCTTCGTTCAGATCGGTGATCACAACTTTACGCGCGCCAGAGCGTTTCGCGACCAGCGCGGCCATGATGCCTATCGGCCCAGCACCCGTGACCAGCACGTCCTCTCCGATCATGTCGAAGCTGAGCGCGGTATGAACCGCATTGCCGAACGGATCGAAAATCGCGGCGATCTCATCGGAGATGTCGTCGGGGATCGGGACCACGTTCGCCTCGGGCAGAGCGACATATTCGGCGAAACTACCCGCACGATGAACTCCGACGCCCAGCGTGTTGCGGCAGAGATGACCGCGCCCGGCGCGGCAATTGCGGCAGATTCCGCAGGTCAGATGCCCCTCGGCGGAGACCCTTTGGCCGACCTGGTATTTGGTGACAGCGGCACCGGCCGCGGCGATCTCGCCGCAGAATTCATGCCCGGTGGCGATGCCGATCGGCACGGTCTTGGCTGCCCACGCATCCCAATTCCAGATATGGACATCGGTCCCGCAAATGGCGGATTTTCTGACCCGGATCAGCACCTCGTTGGGACCGGGTTCGGGGATCGGTAGCTCTCGCAGCCAGAGACCCTCGCGCGGTTCGGCCTTGACCAGGGCCTGCATGGTCGCGCTCATCCCAGCCTCCAGATCTGCGGTTCGGCAAACTCCAGCGAGTTGCCTGCAGGATCTCGGAAGTAGAGCGAGTGCCCACCCTGGGGCCATTCCATCTCGGCCTCAATCTCGATGCCGTGGCCTTGCAGATGGTCGCGCCAGGCGGCCTGCTCGGCACGGGTGGCGCGAAAGCAGAGATGGCCAGCTCCATGCGCACCATGGGGCGGCACCGGAAGGGCCGGATCGAGTGGCGGAGAGGCAGTCTCGGCCGGGTTGAAGATCAACACCATGCCCTGGCCACAGCGAAAGAAGACCTGCCGGGTCGCGTGGCGGTGCAAACAGTCCAGTCCCAAGACCTCGCCATAGAACCGCTCGGCAGCATCCAGATCCTCGGCATAGAGCACGGTTTCGAGCACGGAGCCGGCCTGCATCAGATCACTCCCATCTCGCGCCCGGTCTCGGCGAAGGCGGCAATCGCGCGGTCAACATCGTCCAGACTATGTGAAGCCGACATCTGAGTGCGGATCCGCGCCGTACCCTGCGGGACGACCGGATAGGAGAAGGCGATGACATAGACGTCTTTGGTCAGCATGCGCTCGGCGAACGCGGCGGCCAGGGCCGCATCGCCCAGCATGACCGGGATGATCGGATGGTCGCGGCCCGCCAGCGTGAAGCCGAGCGCGGTCATCTCGGTCCGGAAATGGGCCGCATTGGCGGCGAGGCGCTGGCGCAGCGCGTCTCCCTCGGCGACAAGATCGAAGACCCGCAGCGAGGTCGCCGCGATCACCGGCGCCAGGGTGTTGGAGAAAAGATAGGGGCGGGAGCGTTGGCGAAGCCAATCCACCAACTCGCGCTTTCCGCTCGTGTATCCGCCGGAGGCCCCGCCCAGCGCCTTGCCCAGCGTGCCGGTCAGAATGTCGATGCGGCCCTCGACTCCGCAATATTCCGGCGTGCCGCGGCCATTAGCGCCCAAGAACCCAGTTGCGTGGCAATCATCCACCATCACCATCGCGTCATAGCGCTCGGCCAGATCGCAGATCGATCCAAGATCGGCGATCACCCCATCCATCGAGAAAACCCCATCCGTGGCAATCAGTCGGAACCGCGCATCCGCCGCTTCCTGCAACCGCGCCTCAAGCTCGGCCATATCGTTGTTGGCATAGCGCAGGCGCCTGGCCTTGCTGAGGCGGATGCCGTCGATGATGCTGGCATGGTTCAACGCATCCGAAATCACCGCATCCTCCGGCCCCAGGATCGTCTCGAACAGCCCGCCATTGGCATCGAAGCAACTGGGATAGAGGATCGTATCCTCGGTGCCGAGAAAGGCGCTAATCCGGTCTTCCAGCGCCTTATGCTCCTCCTGCGTGCCGCAGATAAAGCGGACCGAGGCCATGCCGAAACCGTAACGGTCCAGCGCCTCTTTGGCGGCCATGCCCAGATCCGGGTTATCCGCCAGGCCGAGGTAATTATTGGCACAGAAGTTCAGCACCTCGGCTCCGCCAGTTGCGATCACCCCGGCCTGTTTCGAGGTGATCACCCGCTCGGTCTTGTAGAGACCCGCGCCGCGCAGGCCGTCCAGCTCTCCGCGAAGGTGATCTATGAAAGCCATGCTCATGCCGGTCCTCCCACAATGCGCACCGGGCGTCGTTTGCGGCCCCAATCGCCTGGCCTCCCGTCGATTACACCCGGGAAGGGCGTGCCGCAGGCGAGACAGGCGCCGCGCGCGTCCAGCCGCCAGTCCGACAGCTCATACCAGTCGCGGCCGATCACCATCGTCCCGCATTCGCCGCAATAAGAGGATTGCGCCGGTTTGTGGTGCACATTGCCGACATAGACATGACGAAGCCCGACCTGTCGTGCCGTCGCCCGGGCCCTGAGCAGAGTCTGAGGCGGGGTTCGCGGCTTGTCGAGCATCCGGAAATCCGGATGGAACGCGCTGAAATGCACCGGCACATCCGGGGTCAGGCGCGTGGCAACCCATTCGGAGAGGCGGCGGATCTCCTCCACACTGTCATTCTCGCCGGGGATCAGAAGCGTGGTGATCTCGACCCAAACCTCGGTCTGATGGACAAGATATTCCAGCGTCTCCAGTACCGGTTGCAGGGCCGAGCCGGTGATCCGGCGATAGAACCGTTCGGTAAATGCCTTCAAATCGACATTGGCGGCATCGATATGTTCGAAGAAATCCGGCCGGGCCTCGGCGGTCAGATAGCCGGCGGTCACGGCCACCGATTTCACCCCGCGTGCCCGGCATGCCCGGGCCGTATCGACCGCGTATTCGAGGAAAATCACCGGGTCATTATAGGTGAACGCAACCGAGCGGCATCCCGAATTGCGCGCCGCATTGGCAAGCATCTCGGGCGAGGCGCGCTGCATCAGCCGGTCCATCTCGCGGCTCTTCGACATGTCATGGTTCTGACAGAACTTGCAGGCGAGGTTGCAGCCCGCGGTGCCGAAGCTCAAGACCGGCGTGCCCGGCAAGAAATGGTTCAGCGGTTTTTTCTCGATCGGATCGATGCAAAACCCAGAGGAGCGGCCATAGGAGGTGAGGACCACACCGTCCTCGGCACCGCTCTCAGCCGCCGCGCGCACGAAGCACATGCCGCGCTGGCCGGGCTTCATCCGGCAATAGCGCGGGCAGACCCGGCACTCCACACGCCCGTCCTCGAGCGCCGCCCAATGCCTGCCGGGGACAATTCCGGCTTGGATGTCGCGCGCCATCGCTCTCCTCCCGGCTCGCGGAATCGGCGAGAGCCATGGTAGGGTCAAAGCGTTAAAGGGGCTAGCGATGCGCATCCAGAAACCGGCGGTGGCAGGCAGGTTCTATCCGGCGGAGGCGGACGCCCTGGGGCATTTGACGGCCGAACTTTTGGCCGCGCGCGAGGGGCGGGCGGTGCCGACGCCGAAGGCGCTGATCCTGCCCCATGCGGGATATCGTTTCTCGGGTGCTGTGGCAGCGGCCGGGATCTCGCGGATCGCCCCCGATGCAGCGATCGAGCGGGTCGTGGTGCTCGGGCCTTCGCATTATCACCAGTTCGACGGGATTGCCCTGCCGGCGGCGGAGGCGCTGGAGACACCGCTCGGCCAGTTGCCGGTGGATCCCTCAGCGGCGGCCTTGCTGGATCTGCCCGATGTCGCAGTGATCGAGGAAGCCTTCGAACGTGAGCATGCGATCGAGGTGGAATTGCCTCTGCTCCAAGCCCGGATCGGGGGGTTCCGCGTTCTACCGCTGGTGGTCGGCCGGATCGCTGCGGCACGTCTGGCCGAAATCCTCGAGGCGGTCTGGGGCGGTGCCGAAACGCTGGTGGTGATCTCGACCGATCTCACCCATTTCCTAACTGCTGAGAAGGGGCGGGAAATCGATCTCGCCACCGCGCGCAAGGTGGAACTGGCCGAGCCGGAGGGGCTAAGCTCGACCGAGACTTGCGGGGTGCGCCCGCTTCAGGCGTTTCTGATGCTGGCACAGAGCCATGGCCTGCGGCTGACCCGGCTGGGCCTGACCCATTCCGGAAAGGTGACCGGCGATCTGGCAAGGGTGGTCGGCTATGGCACCTGGATGGCACATTGGCCGCGCCAGCAGGTCATGGCGGAAGAGTTGCGCCAAGAAGTGTTGGGCATCGCTCGCCAGGCCCTGGCCAGCCGCGGGCGGCGCGGCAAGGCACCCAGCGTGCAACTTTCGAGCTTCGCCCAACCCCTGCAAACGATCGGCGCGAGCTTTGTGACATTGACCGATGCAGGACGGCTGCGCGGCTGTATCGGATCATTGCAGCCGCATAGGGCACTGGTCGAGGACATCGTGATCAACAGCGGCAAAGCCGGGTTCGAAGATCCGCGATTTGACCCGATGACCGAGTCAGAAATCGACCGCGCCGAGATCGAGATCGCCCTTCTGACCCGACCGGCACCAATGCGGTTCGAGAGCGAGGCGGATCTCCTCGAACAGCTTATCCCGGGCGAAGACGGGCTGATTCTACAAGCGAACGGGCGGCGCGGCACCTTCCTGCCCAAGGTCTGGACAAGCCTTCCCGACCGGCGGCGATTCTTGTGCGGATTGAAGCAAAAGGCGGGTCTTGAGGAGACATATTGGGCCGATGACATCAAAGTCTGGCGTTACAAAACCGAGAGCTTCAGTTCCGAGCCAGATTGAGACACTGCCGGACATGCCCGGGGAGCACCCAGCGTGCCGTCCCTGCGGGACGCCGCCGCTGCCCGCCCACCCGGCCATATCCAGCAAGAGGCGCTGCGCGACCGGGATGGGTCAATGCGCGACGGATCGACTGATCTCCACTCTGTGCTCGACCGGCGTATGGCTGGGCGGGCGGGCAGTCGTGCCTCGGCCCCTTCAGGGGCCGTGCACGCTGGGCGCACGCCCGGGCAGGCGTCGGTCTCGGTTCAGCGCGGCGCCATCCGGATCGCTCCGTCCAAGCGGATTGTCTCGCCGTTCAGCATCGGATTGCCGATGATATGGGCCACCAGCGATGCGAATTCCTCTGGATGGCCAAGACGTGACGGGAACGGGACTTGGGCGCCCAGGCTTTCCTGGACCCCCTCAGGCAATCCCCTGAGCATCGGAGTGCCGAAAAGGCCCGGCGCCACCGCCACCACGCGTACCCCGTCTCGCGCCAGATCGCGGGCCATCGGCAAACACAGCCCAGCTACTCCGGCTTTTGACGCGGCATAGGCCGCCTGGCCCATCTGCCCGTCCCACGCCGCCACCGAGGCGGTGTTCACGATCACTCCGCGCGCACCATCGGGCCCTATCGGCTCCAACGCCACCATCGCTTCGGCGCTCTGCGAGGCCATGAGAAAGGTCCCGATCAGGTTGACCCTGATTACTCGCGCAAAGACCTCGGGATCATGGGCCTTGCCCTTGCCGACCGTTTTGCCCGCCGGGGCAATACCAGCGCAATTGACGCAGATCCGCGCAACTCCGTGGGCCTGTCGGGCATGCTGCAACCCCAATGCCACGCTGGCAGGGTCAGACACATCGACCTCCGCGAAGATCCCGCCGATCTCATCGGCAACCGCTTCGCCCCTGGTGCCGTCTTGGTCGAAGAGTGCAACGCGCGCGCCCTTAGCCGCCAGATCCCGCGCCACGGCCTCACCGAGGCCCGATGCTCCGCCGGTCACAACCGCGGCGATGTCGCCGGTGATCTCCATCTCAGACCCGCTCAAGCGCCATGGCAGTGCCTTCGCCACCGCCGATGCAGATCGCGGCGACGCCCTTGGCCGCCCCCGCCGCCTCCATCGCATGGAGCAGCGTGACCAGGATCCGCGCACCGGAAGCGCCGATCGGATGGCCAAGTGCGCAGGCCCCGCCATTCACGTTGAGACGCTCGCGCGCAACGCCCATTTCAGCCATGAAGGCCATGGGAACCACCGCGAAGGCCTCGTTGACCTCCCAGAGATCCACCTCCTCCGCGTGCCAACCGACTTTCTCCAGCACCTTCTGCGCCGCCGGGACGGGTGCAGTCGTGAACAGCCCCGGCGCCTGGGCGTGGCTGGCATGGCCCAAGATGCGGGCGCGGATCGGCAGACCTGCGGCGGAAGCCGTGCTTTCCCGCATCAGCACAAGCGCCGCGGCGCCATCGGAGATCGAGGAGGAATTGGCCGGGGTCACCGTGCCCCCTTCACGAAAAGCCGGTTTCAGATGTGGGATCTTGTCTGGCCGGGCCGATTTCGGCTGCTCGTCCTCGGCCACCAAAGCTTCGGACTTGCGGCTGCGTACCGTGACCGGAGCGATCTCCGCGGCAAACCTGCCTTCCTGCTGAGCCGCCAGAGCGCCGGAGAGCGAGGCGAGGGCATATTCGTCCTGCCGCTCGCGGGTGAATTGATAGGTCTCGGCACAATCCTCCGCATAAGTGCCCATCAGGCGGCCCGGCTCATAGGCATCCTCGAGCCC
>JBCDKL010000128.1:0-8453 GCA_038746695.1 Pseudomonadota bacterium
AACCAGCGCAGATGCCAGTTGCGCAGGTAATAGCTGCCCATGATCCACCAGGTGCCGCCATCGCCTTCGGGGCCCCAGTTCATCACGGTCAGATCGCCTTTCAGCTTGCCCGAGGGGGCCAGCATTGGCGCCAGCCGCGCCCGGCCCTCACCTGGAAGTTTCGAAGCCATGATCCGGTCGAGCCAGTCCCTCGCGCCCGGTCCGGTCACCTCAAAGCGCGAAAAACCGGACGTGTCGACCATCCCGCAGCCGGTCCGCACGGTCTTGCATTCCTCGGCCACGATCGGATGGGCGTTGGAACGTTTCAGGCTGCGCTCCTCCTCGAACTCTTTCGGTGCGAAGTAGATTGGCACTTCAAGGCCCCAGCTTTCGCCAAAGCGCGCGCCTTCCGCCTCCATCGCGTCATAGGCGGGCGCCTTCTTCAACGGCCGCCCGGCCCAGAGCTGCTCGTTGGGATAGGACATCACGAACCGGCGCGAGTAGAACTGCCCGGTCATCTGTTTGAGATATTCCCGCTGCGAGGCGAACGCGCCATAGCGGGCGATATCCATGCCGTAGATATCCTCTTCCGGCTCGCCATGGATCATCCATTCGGCCAGCGCTTTCCCGACGCCGCCGCCTTGCAGGAAGCCCGCCATCACTCCGCAGGCACACCAGTATCCCGGCACGCCCGGCACCGGACCGACCAGCGGGTTGCCATCGGGGGTGAAGGTGAAGGCGCCGTTCACCCAGCGCTTGATCCCGACACTGGCCAGCGCAGGATATCGGTTGAACCCGATTTCAAGCTCTTTCTCGATCCGGTCGAAATCCTCGGGGATCAGCTCGAACCCATAATCCCAGGGCGCGCCCTCCATGTTCCAATGCTTGTGCTCGATCTCGTAGATGCCGACCAGCATCCCCTTCTGGTCCTGACGGGCATAGGTGAACCCGTCGAGATCGACCATCATCGGGACTTCCCAATCCATCCCCTCGATTTCGGGCACATTGTCCGTGACGAGGTAGTGGTGTTCCAGCGGCGAGACCGGCAGGTCCAGCCCCGCCATCCGCCCCACCTGTTTGGCCCAGAGGCCGCCCGCGTTGATCACATGCTCGGCGATGATTGTGCCTTTCTCGGTCACCACATCCCAGGTGCCGTCACCGCGGGGGTTCAGCTCGATGACCCGGTTATGCTCGATCACATCGGCGCCGCGCATCTTCGCCGCTTTGGCATAGGCGTGGACCGTGCCGGTTGTGTCGAGATAGCCCTCGCGGTCGGCCCAGAGCCCGCCATACACCCCTTCGGTCTGCATGATCGGGCATTTTGCCTTCATTTCCTCGGGCGTCATCAGCCAACAATCCTCGATACCGATGGATTGGAAAGTGCGATAGGCGCCCTGCAACCACTCCCAGCGGTCCGGGGTCGAGGCAAAGGTGATCCCGCCGGTCATATGCAGATCGATATTCTGCCCGCTTTCCTTCTCGACCTCGGCAAGCAGATCGATCGTATAGGCTTGCAAGGCCGCAATGTTGGGATCCGCATTCAGCGCATGGATCCCCCCCGCCGCGTGCCAGGAGGACCCGGCCGTCAGCACCGAACGCTCCAGGATCGCCACGTCGGTCCAACCGAACTTCGCCAGGTGATAGGCGACCGAGGCGCCGACCACGCCGCCTCCGATAATGGCCACACGGTATTGCGATTTCATGGGCTGTCTCCTGGTTTCAGTTGCGCCAGTTCAAATCGGACTGGTCTTTGGCGGTTTTGCAGGTTTGAACCTGGCCCCGGGGTGTCTGCTGAACCGCGCCGACCGTGTAGAGCTGGCCGTCATACCGGCAGGTCTCGCAGGCTTCCTTTGCCGCGGCGGGCGCGAGCGGCATCAGCGCCATCGTCGCGGTCGGGAAAGCAACGGGAATTCCGGCCCGAGAATGCAGCGATATCATGGGCGGCCTCCCTTATGGCGAGTCTTCTTCTGCTACGATAATCACGCGGGCGCGCGGCTGTCTAGACAGTTCTGTCCAGAACTCTTAAGCTTGGCCGATGGACGGCGATCTCCGCAAGGGCAATATCAAGGTCACCCGCGCCGATTGGCTGGAAGCGGCGGAGACGGTGCTGATCCAGCGCGGGGTGGCGCAAGTGAAAATCCTGACTCTGGCCGAGACGCTGGCGGTCTCGCGCTCGTCCTTCTATTGGTACTTCAAAAGCCGCAAGGACCTGCTCGACCAGTTGCTGGCCGATTGGCAGGGGCGCAACACCAAGGCTGTCGTCGACCATTGCGGGCGCGAGGCGCGCGAGATCACCTCAGCCGTGATGAACCTTTTCGAGTGCTTCATCGACCAGGCGAAATTCGACCCGCGGCTGGATTTCGCCATCCGCGAATGGGCCCGCCGCTCGCCGGAGGTTCGCGCCGAGGTCGACCGTGCCGATGCCGCGCGGATTGCCGCGATCCAGTCGATGTTTTCGCGCCATGGCTATGAGGAGGGCGAGGCCTACACCCGCGCGCGGATCATCTATTACATGCAGATCGGGTATTACGCCCTGGTCGAAACTGAGCCGCTGGAGACCAGGATCGCTCAACTCGAGGCCTATCTGATCGGCTTTACCGGCCAAAACCCGGACCCTGAGGAGATGGCGGACTTCGTCCATCGCTCGCGACAGGTCCTTCAGCGGTCTCCCTGAAATCGAGTGCTGACCCGGGCTTGAGCCCGGGACAGCACGTCGGTCAGGCCTCAGAGCGCCTTGTCGGTGATCGCATGGGTCCAGGCGCCGGTCGGCTTCTGGGTGATTACGGGATCAGAGCCGCCTTTCAGCAGAGTGTCGACCGTGCGGTCGAAATCAGACGGGTCCAACTTGCCGTTGCTGCCGGCCGTCAGCTTGGCGATCTCGCCCATCATCCTTTTCTGATGCTTCTCGGTCTGTGCGCCGGTGGCATCATTCTCCAGCACGATTTCCGCGGCCTCGTCCGGATTGGCCTCGGCATATTTCCAGCCTTGCATCGAGGCCCGCACGAAGCGCACCATCTTATCGGCAAAAGCGGGGTCGGCAAGGCGGTCTTCCAGCACATAGATCCCGTCCTCGAGCGTGCTGACCCCCTGATCCTCGTATTTGAACACGACCAGATCGTCGGCGCTCAGCCCCGCATCGATGATCTGCCAATACTCGTTATAGGTCATGGTCGAGACGCAATCGGCCTGTTTTTGCAGGATCGGATCCACATTGAACCCCTGTTTCAGCACGGTGACCCCGGCATCGCCGCCATCGGTCGGGATGCCGAGCTGGCTCATCCAGCTCAGGAACGGGTATTCATTGCCGAAGAACCACACACCCAGCGTCTTGCCCTTGAAATCGGCGGGCGAGGTGATGCCGGTATCCTTGCGACAGGTCAGCATCATGCCCGAGCTTTTGAACGGTTGCGCGATATTGACCAGCGGCAGGCCCTTCTCGCGGCTGGCCAGGGCTGAGGGCATCCAGTCTAGGATCACATCCGCGCCGCCTCCGGCGATCACCTGGGCGGGCGCGATATCCGGCCCGCCGGGCTTGATCTCCACGTCAAGACCTTCCGCGTCATAAAAGCCTTTCTCGGCGGCCACGTAATATCCGGCGAACTGCGCCTGGGTGACCCATTTCAATTGCAGCACGACCTTGTCGGCGGCACCCGCCACACCGGCGGTCAGCGCGAGCGCGGCCCCGGTCATCAATGCGGTTAGTCCAGTCAGCGTCTTCATCTCTCTCTCCTGTTACGGCTCCGTCTATCCCCGTTGGGACGGATGCCAGAATGTGACCGCTCTCTCGAGGAGCGTTATCGCGCCATAGAACGCAGTGCCGGTCAGCGCCGCCACCGCGATTTCCGCCCACACGACATCCAGCGCCAGGCGCCCGACCTCGGTGGAAATCCGAAAGCCCATTCCGACGATGGGCGTGCCGAAAAACTCTGCGACGATGGCCCCGATCAGCGCAAGAGTGGTGCAGATCTTGAGCCCGGTGAAGATCATCGGCGCCGCGGCGGGAAGGCGGAGAAGCAGAAGCGTCTGCCAATAGCTCGCCGCATAGGTGCGCATCAGGTCGGCCTGCATCCTATCGGCACTCGCCAGCCCCTGCATCGTGTTGACCAGCATGGGGAAGAAACACATCAGGACCACGACCGCGGCCTTGGACTGCCAATCGAATCCGAACCACATGACCATGATCGGGGCGATACCGACGATCGGCAGGGCCGAGGCGAGATTGGCCACCGGCAAGAGCCCCCGTTGCAGGAACGGCGTGCGGTCGATCAGGATCGCCACCGTCACCGCCGCGCCGCACCCCATCAGATAGCCGGGGAGGGCGGATCTCAGCACCGTCTGCACGAAATCGGCCCAGAGCATCGGCGCATTGCCTGCCATCGCCGCGCCGATCTGGCTGGGCGCGGGCAGGATCACCATCGGGACCTCATGGACGCGGACACCGACCTCCCAGATCATCACCAGCGCCAAACCGAACAGAAGCGGCGGCAGCGCCCGTAGCCATCGCGGCAAGCCGGGATTGCGCGCAATGGCCCAGATGACCAGGCCGAACAGGGCGGCCAGGAACAATGCGGTCGGCATCGCAACCCCCGGCATCCGCCCCTGATCGAGCAGCGCGACCGCCAACACAAACAGCACGAGGAGCCCGAGGACCGGCATGGCCAGGTAGACGATCCGGCCATCGCGAACCCAGCCGCTCATCTCCGGCCCCCGATGGTGACCCGCTGGACCAGCCCGATGCCGCCGACCAGAAGACCGGCACAGACCGCCGCCCCCACGAGGGCCGACCAGATGATCAAGACCTGGCCGTAATAGCTCCCGTTCAGCATCCGCGCGCCGAACCCGCCCTGGGCGCCGGTCGGCAGCTCTCCGATAATCGCGCCGACAAGGGCGACGGCGATGGCGATCTTCAGCGCGGGGAAGAGATGCGGCAGGGCGGCCGGCCAGCGGAGCTTCCAGAAGGTCTGTGACGCGCTCGCGTTATAAGTCCGCAACAGATCCATCTGCATCGCCTCGGGGCTGCGGAGACCCTTCACCATGCCAACCACCACCGGGAAAAAGCTGAGATAGGCGGAAATCGCCGCCTTTGCGACCAGCCCCTCGACCCCGATATTGTAGAGAACCACGATGATCATCGGTGCCAGCGCCAGAATCGGGATGGTCTGCGAGGCGATCACCCAGGGCATGATGCTCAGATCGACCGCGCGGGAATGCACGATTCCGATGGCGAGCAGAATTCCCAATCCCACCCCCATGGCAAAGCCCAAAAGCGTCGCCGACAGCGTGATCCAGGCATGATAGACCAGCGAGCGTTTCGAGGTGATCTTCTTCTCAGCCGTGGTGGCCCAGATCTCGCCCGCCACCTGATGCGGTGCGGGCAGAACCGGGCGCTCCTGCGCCATGGTCTTGGGAATGATCTCGGCCCAGGAGATCTCGATCCCTGCCCGCTCGGCCTGATCGCGCTCCCACTGCGCGTTGAGCAGCACGGCACCCGCATACCAAAGCACGATCAAGGCGGCGACAACGGTGAGGACTGGAGGGAGCGCGCGCATCATGCCCCCTCCGCGTTGTCCGGGGCGTGCCCCGGCTGACCGGGGCGACGGCACCGCCGGTCAATCGTCATAGGAATGCCCCGCCCGCAGCCCTTCGCGCACACGCGCCGCGATCTCGAGGAATTCCGGCGTGTCGCGGATCTCGAGCGGTCGTTCGGTCGGCAACGTACTGTCGATCACATCGATGATCCGTCCGGGGCGCGGGCTCATCACCACGATCTTGGTCGAGAGATAGACGGCCTCCGGAATCGAATGGGTCACGAAGCAAACCGTCTTGCCGGTGCGGGCATGCAGCGCCAAAAGCTGCGCGTTCAGATGATCGCGCACGATCTCGTCGAGCGCGCCGAAGGGCTCGTCCATCAGGAGGAGATCCGCATCGAAGGCCAGCGCCCGCGCGATCGACGCGCGCTGCTGCATCCCACCCGAAAGCTGCCAAGGATATTTCCGCCCGAACTCGGCCAGACCGACCAGGTCCAGCACCCGCGCGACCCGGCCGGGTATCTCGGCACGCGGCAGGCCCATCACCTCCAGCGGCAGGCGGATGTTGCGCTCGATCGTGCGCCAAGGATAGAGCCCTGCCGCCTGGAACACATAGCCATAGGATCGCGCCTGGCGCGCCGCCTCCGGGCTCATCCCGTTGACCGAGATCTCGCCCGAGGTCGGCTGCTCCAAATCCGCGATCACCCGAAGAAACGTGGTCTTCCCACAGCCGGACGGGCCGATGAAACTCACAAAACTGCCCGCCTCGATCTCCAGATCCACTTCAGAGAGCGCATGCACCGGGCCGTCACCGGTCTGAAAGGTCAGCGAGAGCCGCTTGGCCCGAATGACCGGCGCGCCCACGGCATGACTTGCATCCCGCGTCGCAACTCCCATGTGGCTGGTAGGGGCCCGGCCCTCGGCATTCATGATTTACTCACCCTCGCTGGCCATCATCCCGCTTGGAGGATCATAATGGACGCATCCGCCTCTCCGTTGCAATGCAGCAAACTGCGCCTGGGCGATACCTATCGCGGAAAACAGGGGCTGGACTATGCCCATGGCATCTCGCGCGAGACGGTAGGGGCCCATGGGCTCTGCATGCATGTGCTGACCTTCCCACCGAAAACCCGCGCCAAAGCGCATCTGCACGAGGCGCATGAGACGGCGATCTACACGATCTCGGGCGAAGTGGTGATGTGGTGGGGCGAGCGGCTGGAGCACCGGATGGATACCGGCCCGGGAGACATGATCTATATCCCCCCCGGAATGCCCCACCTGCCCGTCAACCTGACCGACGCCCCGGCAACGGTGGTCCTGGCCCGCACCGACCCCAACGAACAGGAAAGCGTATTGCTGCTGCCGGAGTTAGAGGAGCTGGTAGGCGACCTCCCGAACATGACGGAAATCCTACCGGATCATTCCTGATCGTCTGATCTCGCACGGACGGCCGGACGTGGGACAACGCTGCGCAGATTGTCAATATGCTCGATGAGCTCGGCTTTCACATCTTGCCATAGAGGGTGAAGGACGATCCGAACACCCTCGCGCCGTGCCAGCTTGGCAGCAGGAACGAAGTCAGAATCACTAGTCATTCTTCTGGAACACCAGGCTCACAGAGACTGCCGAAACGGCTGGGCGTGCCTCGATATCTGGGGAGCGCTTCTGCGTGGAGCCTACGCTTTCGTCGTCCATTTCATGCCATCGGGCAGGATCAGGGCGGCAACTTTGAACGGTAGTGGTTTTACGAGCTCCCACTGTGGTATTCCAGAGACCGGAGGGTAATCCCGGCTTCCCGACGGCTTGCGATTCGGGATCACTTTGACCAGTCGCCGGTTTCCGCTGACCTGAAACGTGGTCTTGATGATCGCTTCCTTCATTCGAACAACGTCGAAATTCTTGTCCTTGAGTACTTGCTCGGCCGTTCTTTTGTCGACAGGGTTCTTGAGATGCCCCATCGAGACACCTCCCGACATCTGAGAATATCCGCGAAACTGAAAATCACCCGGTGTCGGCATCTTGGTCAGATGCAACAAAGCCCACCCGAACCCCAGCCGGCCCGCCTTGTAGCCAATCAGCGACTCCAACTGTGGCCCGGTCTTTTTGGCAATGAAATGAAGTTGCGTGATATAACCCCTGACCTTAACCAGATCGCCGCACTTCATCTAAACGCCACTCGGGATGTTCGTGACATCCCGCACAACTCTCCTGGGTGCCGTCAGCTCCTTCCATTTCGACAGAGCTTGGTTCACCGCGGGGAAGGCGGGGCGGGGGATGAAGCGGCCTCGGCCGGGTTGGGGGGTCGAGTTCCTGCCATGCTCCCAAATCACCTCGCCGCGGCTGAGTGTATAGCGAGCCTGAGCAGTGACCTCGATCCCCTCGAACACGTTGTAATCGATGATCGATTTCTGCGTGGTCGCCGAGATCGTCTTGGAGATCTTCGGGTCCCAGACCACGATATCGGCATCAGCACCTTCGACGATCGCCCCCTTGCGGGGATAGATATTGAGCACCTTGGCGATGTTGCTCGAGGTGACAGCGACGAATTCGCTGGGGGTCAGGCGGCCGGTCTCGACACCGCGGGTCCAGAGCACCGGCATACGATCCTCCAACCCACCGGTCCCGTTGGGGATCATCGGGAAACCGGCATCGCCCATATGTTTCTGCTCGGTGGTGAAAGCCGCGTGGTCGGTGGCGACGACTTGCAGCGAACCCGCCGCCAGCCCGGCCCAGAGCCCATCCTGATGGTCCTTTGACCGGAAGGGCGGAGACATCACCCGACGCGCGGCATATTCCCAATCCTTGTTGAAATACTCGCTCTCATCGAGGGTCAGGTGCTGGATCAGGGGCTCGCCATAAACCCGCATCCCCTTTTGCCGCGCCCGGCGGATCGCTTCATGGTCCTGCTCGCAACTGACATGGACGATGTAGAGCGGCACGCCTGCC
>JBCDKL010000129.1:0-8450 GCA_038746695.1 Pseudomonadota bacterium
ATGAAGTCCAAGTGGCTCGGCCGCACCGGCATAGAAGTGTCGGCGCTCTGTGCCGGGACGATGGCTTACGGAGGCGATGCGGATGAGGCGGCCTCGGCCGCCATGTTTGACGCCTGCCGCGATGCCGGAGTGAATTTTTTCGACTGCGCCAACATCTATAATGGCGGCCGGGCCGAGGAGATCCTGGGCCGCCTGATCGCAGGCAGCCGCGACGGGTTGGTGATCACCTCGAAGACAGGCTATGAGACCGGCCCGACCGGGAACGATCGGGGCAATAACCGCCGCCAGGTCACAGCCTCGGTCGAAGCCTCTCTCCAGCGCCTTGGCACCGACCGGCTGGATGTTCTCTTCTTTCATCGATGGGATCCGATCACCCCGCTCGACGAGGTGATGCGGGCGGCGGAGGATCTGGTCCGCTCCGGCAAAGTGCTGCATCTGGGGGCTTCGAACTGGGCGGCCTGGCAATATGTGAAAGCGAATGGCATTGCCGGGTGCTGCGGCTGGCCGCAGCTCGACGTGATCCAGCCGATGTACTCGCTGGTCAAACGGCAGGTGGAAGTCGAGATCCTGCCCATGGCCGAGAGCGAGGGGCTGGGAGTAATCTCCTACTCGCCCCTCGGCGGCGGATTGCTGACCGGAAAATATGCGGGTGGCGAGGAGGGCAGGCTAACCCGCGATGACCGCTACAATGCCCGCTATGGCCCGGATTGGATGCACCGCGCGGCGGCGGAATTCACGGCTCTCGCGCGCGAACAGGGGCATCATCCGGTTAGCCTCGCGGTCGCCTGGGCGGGCGCCCATCCCGGCGTGACCTGTCCGATCATCGGCGGCCGCTCGGTCGAGCAACTCGCGCCTTCGCTTGACGCGGCAACCATAGAAGTCGATGCGGAACTCTATAACCGTCTCGCGGCACTCTCCCCAAAACCCGCCCCAGCGACAGACAGGCTGGAGGAGCAGGGTTGAGGCCTCTCCCAGTCTATCGATATGCAGCCATTATGGGCTGAGCAGTGCCGTCTCCTGCAGTGCGCAACCGTGGGCGGCTCAGCCGGTCTTAAAGAGGAACGAATCGCTCTCGCCCGACCGGGCGCGCTGTCCCTTCTTCATGTAGGTCTTCCAGGCAGTGGCCGCGTCCATTTCCGGCGCACGTATGATCCCCGACCGGTCCAGTTCCGGTGAGTTCTCCGAGCTGGGGGTTGTCGCGGTTTGCTGAGCGTCTTCCTGCATCGGAGCAGCGGCCCGGGCCCGGATCGGAGCTGCAGTGGCGGGCGTCTCTGTCTGAGAGGATGTGGCAGCGATATCGCTTTCCGTTTCATCAGCCGTTTTTTGTCTGGTTTCAGAGTTACTCGGGCGCGGCGCTGGGGTCATTTCTGCTTTTGGAGCTGGGGCAGGCGCGGACCCTGCGACCGTTGCTTCTCGATCGGCAATCGGCGCGTCGATCAAGCTTTGGGCCATATCCAGGAATGCGTTCAACTCTGCCAGTTCACGCGCGACCCGCGCACGCTCCTCGAGCGCCAGACTCATAACATCGGTCATCTTGAACCCCCTGTCCCGATCAATCCCAATCGAAGACACCTCAGATTTGCGGCTGACAGGCGACCGAAAAAAGGCGAGAATCGGGCTCTAAAGGGCCTACATCACGGCGCCGATCTGCCAGGGCACGAACTCGTAATCGCCGAGGCCCTGGGATTCTGATTTGGTCGGCTGGCCGGAGGCGGTGGCCAGCAAGGTGCGGTAGATCTCGCGCCCCATCTCCTCGATATCGATCCCAGCGCTGAGGACGCGCCCGGCATCGATGTCCATATCGCCTTCCATCTTCGCATAAAGCTCTGAATTCGTGGCAATTTTCACTGTCGGCGCGGGTTTTGAACCGAAGGCCGAGCCGCGTCCGGTGGTAAATGTGACCAGATTGCACCCGCCGGCGATCTGCCCGGTCACGCTGGCGGGATCGTATCCGGGCGTGTCCATGAAGGTGAAGCCGGGTGCCGTCACTCTTTCGGCATACTTGAAGACGCCGTTCAGCGGTGTCGTGCCTCCTTTTGCCGCCGCCCCCAGCGATTTCTCGAGAATGGTCGTCAACCCGCCCTGTTTGTTGCCGGGGGAGGGATTGTTATCCATCGAGCCTTTATTGCGGGCCGTGTAATCCTCCCACCAGCTGACCCGGTCGATCAACCGCTCACCGATTGCTTTGGTGGCGGCGCGGCGGGTCAGGAGATGTTCGGCGCCATAGATCTCGGGCGTCTCGGCCAGAACCCCGGTGCCACCCTGAGCGGTTAGCAGGTCGCAGGCATAGCCGAGCGCCGGGTTCGCGGTGATCCCCGACCAGGCATCCGAGCCGCCGCATTGCAGCGCGACCATCAGATCCGAGGCAGGGCACGGCGTACGACGGCACTCATTCGCTAGCGGCAGCATGGCGCGCACCTTGGCGATTCCCACCTCGATCGTCTTGGCGAGCCCCGCCACGTCCTGAATGTTCATCGCATGGAACAGCGGCCCCTTTTCGATACCATGGGCTTCGAGCAACCAGTCGATCTGGTTCATCTCGCAACCCAGGCCCACCATCAGAACTCCAGCCACATTGGGGTGGCGGGCATAGCCCCACATCACCCTCTGGAGCGCCTCGAAACCTTCGCCATCCCCCGCCATGCCGCAACCGGTGCCATGGACGAAGGCGGTTACTCCATCGACATTGGGGAAGGCCGCCATCTCCGACGGACTGAAATGGCCAGCGATCATTCGCGCGGCGGTTGCCGAGCAGTTCACCGAGGTTATCACCGCGATGTGGTTGCGTGTGCCGGCCCGACCACCGGCGCGGCGATAACCGAGGAAGCTGTCGCCCTCGACCGGTGTCACCCGGCGCAGATCGGTCGAGAAATCATAGTCATGATCGGTTGCCCGGAAGGCCACGTTATGGGTGTGGACATGGACGCCGGGCGGGATCTCTCCCTCGGCATATCCAATGATATTGGCGTATTTCAGCACCGGCTCGCCGGGCGCGATCCGGGCGGTGGCGATCTTGTGCCCACGGGGGATGCGGTCGCGGATGGTCACCCCCTCGACTTTTGCATCGGGCATCAGCGGCTGGGTGGCGGTCACCACGTTATCTGCCTCGGCGAGGCGGATCGTCTCGGACATTTCGGCTTCCCTCTTTCCGGGCAACCTAGTCGGTCCGGACGGATAAGGCCAAGCTCAGAGGGTAAAATTATCCTCGGTGAGCGTGATCATGCCGGTCAGCTCGATCTGGAATTCCTGCACTCCGTCGCCATCCGTGTCGGCTTGGAGCAGGGTGAACCCATTGGCGGCAGACTGGAAGAAACGCAGCTCTCCGGCCGTGCCTGAAAACGTCGCAGTGCCGATGAAATCGAAGGACTGATTCCCACCGCGGGACGTGTCGGCATCCAGGCGACCGAGTTCGATTCGGTCGGCAAATCGGTTGAAATCGGTGATCGTATCCCGGCGAGAGGTGCCGACCCGGCTGTCATTCTCACTGAAATAGATATAGCGGTCATTGCCGAACCCACCCGACATCTGATCCGACCCGGCATTGCCATAGAGCACATCCCCACCCGAACCGCCGATCAGACTGTCATCGCCTGCCCTGCCATGGAGCTTATCAAACCCGTTGCCGCCCTCAACCCGGTTTTCCGCTGTATCGCCGCGCAGATCGTCGTTGCGGATCGAGCCGAGCAGGTTCTCGATGGTGAAGAAGAGATCGCCCGCCGCTTCTCCGATCCCGCTCAGCCCGCCTTGCAGATCGGCGCGGACCCGGGCGGTGGCCTGTTCATAGGACGCAGTGTCGGTCCCGCCGCCACCGGTCAGGATATCCGCGCCCTCGCCACCGATCAGCGTGTCATTGCCACCAGCGCCACGCAGCCGGTCACCCTGGTCGCTGCCAATGATCCGGTTGGCGAGATCATTGCCCTGGATCGCCACATTGCCTGTGACATGAAGCACCTCGAACTCGAGTGCACTCGGCTCGATCTCGAACACCTCCACCGCCCCGTCCTGGGCGCCATAGAGAAGCTCGGCCCCGTCGAGATCGATCTGGGTTAGGGCGGTGCGGCCCTGGACGAAGGGAAACAGGATCGAATTGAGATTGTTATGCTCGAAGCCCACACCATGCCCGATCTCGTGCAGGGTGACCTCAAGCAACTTGTCGGCATCGTTCCCGATATCGGTATCGAGCACGATATCCACGTCTTGGAAGATGAACCTCTCATCCCCGTTGAAACCCGAGCTGAGACTGGAGGCGAATCCAACGGCAGAGCCTGGGATTGGGGTAAAGAAGATCCGGATATCCGCGTCTTCGGCGGCATCGAAGGCACCGCCATGGTCGGGCACCTGGATAAATTCGAGATTGCCTGCCTGGCTCCATTGCGCAAAAGCATCGCGCAAGACCGCTTCGAAATCGAAGGTGAAGAGCCCCGAGCCGTCCACGCTGGTCGCATCGATACCCAGAGGAACGAACGTGCCCGCGCCAGCCACGCTCCAAGTCACCACGCCGCCGGGGGTTCCGAGCGGGATCTCGCCCCATTTCGGTCCGATCAAGACTGCGGTCATACCGATCTCCCTTGCCGTGACAGCCCAGACATCCCCCCAAGCATCAGCCCTAACAGGCTCATTCGCCTTGGGCCAGAGCAGGAGCGGATGCTTGGCGATACGTCTGCGGCAACGCCTTCCGGCGGGACGGAAAATCGCCGCCTTTCACCGCATTGCAACAAAGCAGATCGCCGCCCGGTGCGCCGTCCGGTCGCATGCTGGTTTTTCAGATTTTCTACAACGCGTTAGACCGGGCCAGCGCCGGGAAGGCGGCATTGACACCCGATAGACCCGCATCTAATGTCCGCCCGACTTCGCGGGGGAGCCTCCGCGGCGGGTGAAAGGGTTTCGATGGGGGAGCGGACGCCGGCCGGCACCACCCGACTGCGGGAATTGGACGCCAGGATCCGCGCGGCGCGCAGCCCTGAACCTTCTCCCACCCGCAACCAGAAGCACAAGTTCACCCTGGTCAGCATGGCTTGGCGCATGGTGTTCGAAATGGCCGCCGGAATGGCGGTCGGGGCAGCGATGGGATGGGGGCTGGACAGCCTGTTCGGGACGCTCCCGTTCTTTCTTATCCTGTTTTGGCTTTTGGGCTTCGCGGCGGGGATTCGCATGGTCATGCAATCCGCCAACGAGCTGCAAAAGCATCAGGCGGACGCTGCAGCGGCGGCGAATCAATCGGCGCCGGAAGGCGCGGGACGTAAGAGGTAGAACCTGTGGCGGCTCCAGGCGAAGACGGCGTTGAAATCCACCCGATGGACCAGTTCATCATCAGCCCGATTGGCGGTGGCGAGATCGGTCTTCTGTCGGTCACCAATTCCACGATTTGGATGGCGGTGGCCCTGCTGGGCATCTCTGCACTGACCATCTTTGGAACCTCGGGCCGTGCGATCGTGCCGAGCCGGGTGCAGTCCTGTGCCGAGCTTCTCTATACTTTCGTGCGGCAGATGGTGGTCGATGTACTGGGCGATGACGGGCCGAAGTTCTTTCCCTACATATTCGTGCTTTTCGTCTTCATCCTGTTCTCGAACCTGACAGGCATGATCCCGGGTTCGTTCACCACGACCTCGCATATCGCGGTGACCGGGGTGATGGCGCTGGCGGTGTTTGTGAGCGTGATCGTGATCGGTTTCTATCGCCACGGGACGGGTTTCTTGAAGCTCTTCTGGGTCGAGAGCGCGCCCCTGGCGCTGCGCCCCGTGCTTGCTCTGATCGAGGTGATCTCGTTCTTCGTGCGCCCGCTGAGCCACTCGATCCGGCTTGCAGGCAACATGATGGCAGGCCACGCCGTTATGAAGGTTTTCGCTGGGCTTCTAGGCATGCTCGTCTTCGCCGGTATGACACCGTTGGCGATCCTGCCCTTGGGTATGATGGTGGCGATCACCGGTCTCGAATTCCTGGTGTCATGTGTACAGGCTTACATCTTCGCCATCCTGACATGTATCTATCTCAACGACGCGCTGCATCCTGGGCACTAATCGGGACCAAATCGGGGGCAGCGCCCCGCAATCACAGAATTCCATTCAAGAGGAGACATCACGATGGAAGCTGAAGCTGCCGCCCTGCTGGGCAAGTATATCGGCGCAGGTCTTGCCAGCATCGCCATGGCGGGCGCCGGGATCGGTGTGGGGAACGTGGTCGGCAACTATCTCGCGGGCGCGCTGCGCAACCCCGCCGCCGCGGCCAGCCAAACCGCCACGATGTTCCTCGGCATCGCCTTTGCCGAAGCTCTGGGGATCTTCGGCTTCCTCATCGCGCTTCTGCTGATGTTCGCCGTCTGATCGGCCTCATTGGATTGACGATTACGCGGCCGCTACGGTGGCCGCTTGCCCCCTCGAACGCGGAGAGGACCCATGGCCTCGCCCTCTGACGCTGCCAATGGTGCCGAGACCTCCTCGGGCCTGCCGCAGCTGGATTTCACGACCTTCCCGACCCAGATCTTCTGGTTGGTGGTGTCGCTGGTGGTGCTCTATCAGCTGATGACCAAGATCGCACTGCCACGCATCGCAACGGTTCTCGAAGAGCGCGCCGACGCGATTGCCGACGATCTGGACAAGGCGGAAGAGTTCAAACAGAAGGCCGAGGAGGCCGAGAAAGCCTATGAAAAGGCGCTGGCCGATGCCCGCGCCGAGGCGTCGGAAATCGCGGGCAAAACCAGGGCTGAGATCCAGAAGGATGTCGACGCCGCCATGGCTAAAGCGGATGCCGAGATCGTCGCCCGTACTGCTGAAAGCGAAAAGCGCATCGCTGAGATCCGCGACAGCGCTATGGAGTCGGTTGAGGCTGTAGCCTCCGATACTGCCGGTGCCGTCGTCGACGCGGTCCTGCCCGACGCGGCCGATGCGGACGCCCTGAAAGCGGCGATCGCCGCACGGTTAAACTGAGAGGTCGGCGATGGATTTCCTGTACAATACCGATCTCGTCGTCGCCATCAGCTTCGTGCTGTTCTTCGCGCTGCTCTACTATCTCGGCGTGCACACCTTTCTGGCCGGAAAACTGGACGAACGGGCCGAAGGGATCAAGAATGACCTGGCCGAAGCCCGCCGCCTGCGCGAGGAAGCACAGGAGATCTTCGCCACCTTCGAGCGCAAGCAGAAGGACGTCGCCAGCCAAGCCGAGGACATTGTCGCAAATGCCAAACGCGAGGCGGAAGCCGCGGCCGAACAGGCCAAGGCAGAGCTGGATGCCTCGATCGAGCGGCGTCTCAAACGCGCCGATGAACAGATCGAACTGGCCGAGTCCAGCGCGGTCAAAGAAGTGCGCGACAAGGCGGCCCAGATTGCCATCGCCGCCGCAGCTGAAGTGCTGCGAAGCAAGATGACCAGCGAGAAGGCTGACGGCCTGATCGACAGCGCCATCGAAGAAGTCGGACAGCGGCTGAACTAACCGACAATAAAAATGAAAAAGACCGAGAGACACTGGGCCCGGCGCGTCCTTGGCGGTGCGCCGGGCCCTTACGTCTCAAGCGCCGCGGATTCGGGTTCTGCCTTCTCCAGCAGAACCGCCCGGGTCTCCGAGAAGAACTCCATCCGCATGATGCTGAGAACGATGATCACCGTGGCGATGATCAGAGCCCAGGCGCCCAAGAACCAGGCCAGTGCCGCCAGAGTGAAATAGATCATCCTCAGCCCACGATTGAAACTGCGCCCGGCACGGACCAGCATCTGACCGGCCCGGTCGACCGCGGCGGTCACCTCCGGACCCGGCCCGTCTTCAGGCAAGCTGCTGCGATCGGGCACAGTACCCATCATCACCACGCAATAGCCGAAGATCCGATGCGCCCAGACGAAGGAGAGAAAGGCTTGAACTGTGAACAGCAGGATGACGATCAACTTCGCATCCCAGGCAGCCTTGTTGACTCCATCGGCCATCGAAAGCTCGACCGCCAGTGTAACCAGCCGCTCGGACTGGCCAAGCAGAGCGATCAGCCCGCCAATCGCCAGCATGGCGCCCGAGGCGAAGAAGGCCGCTCCGTTGCGGAGACTGGTCATCAGCACCGCGTCATACATTTTCAGATCGCGCCGCGGTAACTGCGCCATCCAAGCCGCCCGATGCCGTGCCATCAAAACGCTGGTCGAGGGCCAGGTCTCCGGGCATTTCTCGACCATGCGAGTTGTGGCGAACAGGCTGGCAAGGAACAGAGCGAGGGCTGTCAGATCCAACGGCTCGAACACGGCGAGCATCCAGTCCAAGGGCGCGCTCATCTAAGGACGAGCTCGACCCGGCGATTGCGCTCGCGCCCTTCGGGCGAGGCGTTCGAAGTGATCGGCGCCAGGAACCCTGCCCCGCTGGCGCTCATCTGTTCAGGCGGAACGCCGCGGGCGGCCAGCGCATCGCGCACCGCTTCGGCCCGGCGGCGCGAGAGATCGATATTGACGAGCAATTCGCCCACATTGTCGGAATGGCCGACA
>JBCDKL010000130.1:0-8427 GCA_038746695.1 Pseudomonadota bacterium
AATCGATCCGGCTTTAAGATTATTTATCTACAACGTCGCAATTTATTGCACCATGCGATTTCAAATCTGACTGCCAGAGTGTCTGGGGAACTGCGGCGACTAGGTGCAAACAGTCTGCGTTCCAAACGTGGTGATATGCAACGCATAAAAGCGTCACAGCGCCGGGGCTTCCAGCATCACATGCTAATTGCTAGGGCCAGCGGCGTTAAACCGGGTTTAATCGGATCCTTCGGACCAAGCGATGTACTCGCGCAGCTGTCTGGCAGAGTTCAGATTTTCAAGAAGTCTGGCGCGGTTGACGGGGCTCGAACCCGCGACCCCCGGCGTGACAGGCCGGTACTCTAACCAACTGAGCTACAACCGCGTGGCCCCCTCTCAGGGGTTGCGTGGAATTACGTGAGGCCGCCCAACCCGTCAAGTGGATTCTGCCCCACGAGGAGCTTGGGCGCAGGCGCGCGAACCGCAAGGACTTCCGCTGGTGGCTTGCTTCGGGCAGGCTGAATCTGCGGAGAACGAGGGAGCATCATGGCCGCCGAAATCCGGAAAATCGTCCTGACAATCGAGGAGATACAGCGCGAGGCGGGTCAGATCCTGGCTGCTCCGACCCGCAAAGCGGTGGCGGCGGCGGTGATCGCGAACCCCTTTGCGGGCGTCTTCGTCGAGGATCTGGCGCCTCTGATCGAGATCGGCGCCGAACTCGGCGGCGCCTTGGCGACCCGCTGCCGCGAGGCTTTGGCGGTGCCGCCGGAGCGGATCGAAAGCTATGGAAAAGCCGCCATGGTGGGCGAGGCAGGCGAGCTTGAACATGCTGCTGCCCTGCTCCACCCATCCCTGGGCGCCCCGATGCGCGCAGCCGCAGGGGGTGGAGCCGCGCTGATCCCATCGGCCAAGAAAATGGGCGGGCCGGGGCAGAGCCTGGACATCCCGCTCGGCCATAAGGACGCAGCCTTCGTCCGCAGCCATTTCGATGCGGTCGAAATTCGGCTGCCCGATGCCCCCAGGGCCGGAGAACTGCTGCTCGCCATCGCCCTCACCGACAGCGGCCGCCCCCTGCCGCGCATCGGTGGCCTAACTGTAGATAAGATCATCGGCGAGGACGGCCTGCGCTGATCGTCGGTGCCGCTCAACGCACATCAGACGAGGATCCCAGGATCCGAACCAAGATCCAGTCCGGGAAAGACCGTGCGCTCCAGATCCGATCCAGCAAGCCCGAACTGCCCGGCAAGCGCCCAGGCGCAATAGCGGCGGAGATCGTCTGTGGGCATCAGATCGCGATCCTCGTAGAGATCGCCCTCGCCGAGCCCCGGCCAGCGCCCATGGACCTTGCCGCCGCGGATCGCACCCCCGGCCAGGAGCATTGCTCCTCCGGTGCCGTGATCTGTCCCGGCCGAACCGTTCTCCCGCGCCGTACGCCCGAACTCGGTGACCGCCAGCACGGTGGTCCGGTCCCAATTCGGGCCGAGATCGGTCTTCAGGGTCAGGATCGCGCGGACTAGTTCCTTCCCAATCCGCGCGAAGACCCGGTCTTGATTGCGATGCGTGTCCCAGCCGGTCAGCGAGAAGGCCGCGATACGGCCCGCTCCATTCAGCACCTCCGCCGCGAAACCAGCCATTGACTGGCTCGTTTCGCGCCGTGACGATTTTGGGCCAAGTGTTGAGAGCCCTTCGGCAGAGGACAGTGCTTCGGCAAACAGCGGGTCTCCGGCATAGATCAGGCTCAGAAGCTGGCGCTCATCATCCTTGAGTAAAAGCTGATTGGTCGGCGACCAAGCCCCCGCTTTAAGCGCGCCATCGAGCAGGATCATATGCTCGCGCCCGACCGCGATTGCCGTCTGTGCTGTTGCGCCGGGGATCAGACCCAGGGCGCGGTTTAGCCACCCATCGCGTGCCCTCGTCATGGTGCCATCGGGCGAGGAGCCGCCGTTCTCGAGAAAGTCCTGCCCGTCGAAATGGCTGCGCTTCGCGCGATAGGGGGTCGAAACGGCTTGGACGAACCCCAGCTCTCCTGCCTGCCACAAAGGCAGCAGCGGATGGAAATCGCGATGCAGACCAAAGAATCCGTCGAGATCGGCCAGATCCGCGCCCTGGCTTGCCAGGCTGGGGCGCATCCGCGCGAAAGCAGGGTCGCCATAGGGCTGCACGACCCCGATCCCGTCCATCGCGCCGCGCAGCACGATCACGACCAGCCGGTTCTCGCCCGGCGTCGCGGCCCAGACCACGGGGTTGGCGAGCGGATGGGCCGCCACCGAACAAGCGGTGCCGAGCGTGGCGCGGAGCAGGCTGCGGCGGGTGAGGCTCATGGCGGGCTCCCTCAGCGGCGGTTGAACTCGGCGGAGGCGAAGAGCAGGGCAAACCCCTCCCATCGCGCCTCGGCCCCGCCGATGGCAAAGGCAGTGGCCGGAGCCAGGGCGTCGCCCAGCACCTGCTCGGCGAAACCGGGCGGGTCGAGCGTGCGATCCCGCGCCAGGCGCTGACCTGCTTTCGAGGCGATCTCGATGCGGGCCGACAGTCCCTGCGGCGAAATCCACTCCACCCCGGCTTCAGGCCAGCCATCCGGCCCCGGCGCCTGCCAGAGCGGCTGGTTCATGATCCTGAGCGCATAGCGAAGCTGATTGCGCTGTGCCCTTTCCATCTGCTCGGGCTGCCAGCCGGTCGCCCGCAGGATCGAGGCGAGAAAATCGATCGGCTGTTTCACCTTCTGGCCAAAGCTCTCCCAACTCGCTGGATGCTCCAAAAGCGCGGCATAGACCGAGGGGAGATGGCCCTTGCCGTCACGAAACGCGGCCTCGAGATGGGCGACCAGGCGCTGATCGGGCGTGTCCGAAGTAAAGTGCACAGCCAGTTTGCGGGCGAGATGCCGATGTGTCTCGGGATGCGCCGCGATATCGCGCAGCGCTTGCTCGGCCTCGCCCGGGTCTGGCTTGCCGCGGCCGTAGGTCCGGCCGAGAACCGTCTCCGCCCCGGGTTCGGCCCGGTTCTCGACAAAGCGGAAGGCGCCGGTTTCGCCGTGATAGGTATATCCGGTGAGGAGCTCCGCCAATTCGCGCACATCCGCTTGGGCATAGGAGGATCCGACCCCCATCGTGTGCAATTCCAAGATCTCGCGGGCCAGGTTTTCGTTAAGCCCCTGCTCGCGGCGGCGGCCTGCGCGGGAATTGGGGCCGACCGAGACCCTTTGATCGAGATAGTCCAGCATCACCGGGTGGCGCGTCACCGCTACAAGCATATCGGCGAAATTGCCCATGACATGCGGGCGGATCGCCTCGACCTCGAACGCCGGCACGAACAGGACCCGGTTGAGCGACTTGCCGGTGACCGAGAAATGATCGGCCCAGAAACTCGCCAGGCGTTCGAAGAAACCATATCCGAAGGCGCGGCGCTGGAGGAGACCGGCGATGTCCGAGATGATCTGATCCCGGTTGAGATCGCCGAGTCTTTTGGCCTCGGCACTCTCACGATCGGCCCGTTTGGCGCGGCCCGCATCGCGGAGCATCTTGATCCGCTCGGGCAATGGCGGGCCGAGACGATGTTGAGCCCCTGCCCCTTCGGAGAGCTGGCGAAAGAGATCCCCCGCATCGCGTGGGTTCGACCCCCATGGCGCGCGGCCATAGCCGAAACGGATCGGCGCGATGGTGGCATGCGAAACGGCCATACGAGGGTCCTTGGTTGCGGTTCGCCACTGTCTGGCGCCATTATCTAGCACGAAGCAGGTACAAAAACCCGACGAAATGGCGGCAAGCGCGTGGCGGAGAGGAACAGGGGACTGGCCAAGCGAAGTCTGCCAGGATCTCAAGAACCAATGCGGCGCCGATGATTCTCCCAAAGCTCTCAGCCTGAACCTGTCGCAAGCATCCACAGAACGGAGGCCGTGAGATGCCGCCCAGAGAGCAATGGAGTCAGATGCCCGACAGCCTGCGGCAAGGCGGTTCTTACCTTCTCGGCTCACAGCAACATCGGAATCCGACATCTCCGCCACTCCTGTCTGTCGGTGGGAAAGCGACGGCACTGACGATCAGGCTGGCGCGCTGTATACGCCTTCGGCCTAAGGCCGGAGGCAATGGACCGGTAAGTAGGGCACGACAGAACTCACACGGGCAAATCAACCGACATAGGTCTCTGGCGGACCCGCTCAAAATTCCTCGACATGGGCGACGCCGGGGGCGTCTTTGATCGCACCTTTCACTCCGGGGCCGAGCGGCCAGACACCCGGCAGGGCCAATTCCACCTCCTGGCCCAGATCGTCGAGGCCAAAAACAAGATGCACCGGTCCCTGGCCACGCGGCCTGCCCGCCGCCCCTTTTGTTCCGACCGCCTTCAAGCGCGCATGGATCGAGGCCAACGCGGCGCTGTCCTCGACGAAAACCTTCAGACCCATCGTGCCCGCATCTGCCACCACATCCTCGACTGGCTGCACGGCGCGGAGCATCAGGCGGCCCGTCTCTCCGCCCTCGCCCGCCTCGGCTTCAACATGCAAGACCAGATTGGCGCCGGTTTCGAGATGCGCCTCAGCCTCGGCCAGCGTGTCGGAGAAGGCCATGCACTCATATCCGCCGGTCATGTCGGAGAACTGGATGAAGGCGAAGCGCGTCCCCCGCGCCGATTTGCGGAATTGGATGGCCGCCAGGGTTCCGGCGATCCGGCCTCTTGCCCCACCACGCGCCGCCTGGCCCATGAAATCGGCATGGCTGAGCACGCGTTTGCGCTTCAACGGCCCGGCATAGTCTTCCAGCGGATGACCGGAGAGGTAGAAGCCCACGGCGGCATGCTCCTCGCGCAGCCGTTCGGTTGGCAGCCAATCCTCGACACGCGGCAGGCGCGGCGGCGGCAGTCCCTCATCCGAGCCGCCGAATAGCGAAACCTGCGAGGACCGCGCCTCCTCATGCACCGCCGCCGAATAGTCGACCAGCGCATCCAGGCATTCGACCACCAGCCGGCGGTTCTTGGTCAGGCATTCCAGCGCGCCTGAACGGGCCAGCATCTCGAGGGGCCGCTTTCCCACCAATTTCAGATCGACCCGCCGGGCAAAGTCGAAAAGATCGGCAAACGGCCCGTCCTGACGTGCGGCCACGATCAGCCCCATCGCCTCGACACCGACATTCTTCAGGGCGCCGAGGGCATAGAGGATCTGCCCCTCCTTCACCGTGAACCGTGCCTCAGACCGGTTCACGCAAGGCGGTGCAACCGGAAGGTCCGTCTTCCGGCATTCCTGCACATAGGTATTCAGCTTATCGGTCAGATGCAGATCCAAATTCATGACCGCAGCCATGAACTCGACCGGATGGTTCGCCTTCAGCCAGCCAGTCTGGTAGCTGACCAACGCATAGGCTGCTGCATGCGATTTGTTGAAGCCGTAATTAGCAAATTTGTTCAGAAGATCCCAGACTTCGTTCGCCTTGGCCTTGTCGACCCCGTTCTCCTCGGCCCCTTTCAGGAATTTCGGCTTCTCGGCATCCATCGCCTCCTGGATCTTCTTGCCCATGGCGCGGCGGAGCATGTCGGCGCCACCCAGCGAGTATTTCGCCATCACCTGAGCGATTTGCATCACCTGCTCTTGATAGACGATGATCCCCTGGGTCTCGTCCAGGATATGATCGATTAGAGGATGGAGGTTCTCGCGCTCCTCGCGTCCGTTCTTGACGTTGCAGAATTTCGGAATGTTCTCCATCGGGCCGGGGCGGTACAGCGCGACCAGGGCCACGATATCCTCGATACAGGTCGGCTGCATCTGGCGGAGCGCGTCGCGCATGCCCGCACTTTCAACCTGAAACACCCCCACCGTATCGGCCCGGCCATAGAGCGCATAGGTCTCGGGATCGTCCAGCGGGATGGTCGAGATATCCAGTTCGATCCCGCGCAGCTTCAACAGATCCACGGCGTTCTGGATGACCGTGAGGGTCTTCAGCCCCAGGAAATCGAACTTCACGAGGCCCGCCGGTTCGACCCATTTCATATTGTATTGTGTCGCGGGCATATCGGATTTCGGATCTTGGTAGAGCGGGACCAATTCCACCAGCGGCCGATCGCCGATCACAACACCCGCAGCATGGGTGGAGGCGTTGCGGAGCAGACCTTCCAGCTTTTCCGCGATGTCCAGCATGGTGGCAACGACTTCCTCGCGCCTGGCCTCCTCCTCGATCCGGGGCTCGTCCTTGAGGGCCTGTTTTATCGAGACGGGCTTCACGCCCTCGACCGGGATCAGTTTCGAGATACGGTCGGCGGCGGAGTAGGACATCTGCAAGACCCGCCCGACATCACGCACCGCGGCCTTCGATAGCAGCCCGCCGAAAGTGATGATCTGGGCCACGCGGTCGCGACCGTATTTCTCCTGGACGTAGTGGATCACCTCCTCGCGCCGATCCTGACAGAAATCGATGTCGAAATCGGGCATCGACACCCGCTCGGGGTTTAGAAACCGCTCGAAGAGAAGGCTATACCTCAATGGATCCAAGTCGGTAATTGTCAGCGCATAGGCAACCAGACTGCCCGCGCCAGACCCCCGGCCCGGACCGACTGGGATACCCCGCTCCTTCGCCCATTTGATGAAATCAGCAACGATCAGAAAATAGCCGGGGAAACCCATCCCCTCGATAATCGAAAGCTCGAACTCCAGCCGATCCTCATAGACCTTGATATCGGCGGAATGGGGGATCACCGAGAGCCTCTCCGCGAGACCGTCGCGCGCCTGGCGGCGCAGTTCCTCGACTTCGTCCTCGGCGAATTTCGGCAAGATCGGGTCGTGACAGCGGGGGCGAACCGCACAGCGCCGGGCGATTTCGACGGTGGTCCCCAGCGCCTCGGGCAGATCGGCGAACAGGGCGCACATCTCGTCCTGGGTCTTGAGGTAATGCTCGGGCGTGAGCATGCGCCGGTCGCTCTCGTTCACATAGCGGCTCTCGCCGATGCAGAGAAAGGCGTCATGGGCCTGGAACATGCTGCGATCTGCGAAATAGACGGAGTTGGTGGCGGTGAGCGGCAGGCCCTGCTTGTAGGCGATGTCGATCATGGCCGCTTCGGTGGCGTCCTCCTCCGCTGTGCGCGGATCGCCATGGCGTTGAATCTCCACATAGAGACGATCCTCGAATGCCTCGGCCAAGCGCGCCGCCAGGGATGCCGCGCGATCCGGAAGGTTGCGCTGGATCAAGGCGCCGAGCGGGCCGGGGGCACCGCCCGTCAGGCAGATAACCCCCTCGGCATGGGCGAGCAGGCGGGCAAGCGGCACATGCGGCAAAGCACCGGTATCGGTCTCAAGATAGGCCGCCGAGGAGAGCGCCATGAGATTGCCCCATCCCGTCGCATTTTGAGCATAGAGCGCGACCGGCGCGGGCCGGATCGGTTTCTCACCCGGGGAGGTCTCGGCATAGGCCAGGCTGAGCTGCAGGCCGAGGATCGGCTGCACCCCGGTTTTCACCGCGGTCTCGGCAAATTCCAGCGCGCCGAACAGATTATTGCTGTCGCAAATCGCAATGGCCGGCATCTCGAGTGCCGCAGCCATGCCCGGCAGCTTCTTGGCGTGGATTGCACCTTCCAGAAGGGAGTAAGCACTGTGGCAACGCAGATGAATGAAGCTTGGATCTGTCATGGACCGGAGCCTAGGCGTCGCAACCTCTCGTGTCACCGATTCGCATGACCACGAGATCTGGCGTCATATTGCAGTCTTGGACGAAGCCGTCACCACCTCTGACATCCCGACACCCAACCGCAGCATTGCGCGGGCTTTGGCCGAGTCTGGAGATCCCTGCTCGTCCAAAGCGAGCAAAAGCGCAAAGCCGCCAACGACCCGTGGGTGGGCGGGTGGAGGGGCGGTGGCGGCTTTGTTCAAGGTCGCCAAAAGCGCCGCGTTGACCCTTGCAGGGCAGTGGCTTACCTCTCTCACAACCAAACACTGGAGCCCGAATGGCCCTGCCTGATCATTTTGCCGTCCTCTTTGCGCTGATCTATGGCGGTCATCTCATCGCTTATTTCGGTCTTGGCGCCGCGCTGATCTGGTGGAATCGCCGCCATCCGGAGCGGCGCATCCAAAAGGACCGCCGCGGCGAAGACCGGGCCCGCGAGGAGATCCGCCGCTCGGTGACCTCTCTGATCCCGATCTCAATTCTGATGGCTGGCGGCATCTGGCTGCCGGCGAATGGCTTCAGCATCTTCGCTCCGCTCGAGCTGACATGGCTCAATGTCGCGATAATGTTCGCACTCACCATCCTTCTCTACGATGCCTGGTTCTATTGGGCGCATCGGCTGATGCACTGGCGCCCGCTCTATCGCTTCCACCGGGTGCATCACGGCTCGCTGGCGCCGACGGTCTGGTCGAATTATTCCGACGATCCGGTGGATGCGAGCGTGCATGAGGGCTTCCTCCTAATCGCGCCGCTGCTTTTACCGATCCCGCCTGCCGTGCTGATCGCCCACCGTTTGATCGACCATGTAAACGGG
>JBCDKL010000131.1:0-8425 GCA_038746695.1 Pseudomonadota bacterium
CTCGTGCCATGACAGCGAAGAATTTGCGGTGATCAGCCGGCTTGAAAGGCCGGGAGGCAAGACGGGCTCTGAAAAGATCCCAAAAGCCGATGCGAGGCGGATGGCCCGAAGTGGCCGTGACAGAGGTTCCCGGGTGGTCCGGGACAAAGTGCCCCGGCGGGTGCCCCCACCTGCCCGCCGGGGCATATCTCCGTTTTCAGGCCGCCCAGATCTCACATGGCAATCATGCTCGCTGCGAGCCTCCTGCCGCTAGCCTCACACGGGGTTATGCTAAGAGCGAAGCCCTCGGTGCGGTGTACTGCGGTTCGCGCCTAACTGCTCGAGGGAAATCAGTGCCGGAAATGCCGCATGCTGGTGAAGACCATCGCAAGGCCACGGGCATTCGCCGCGTCGATCACCTCGCCGTCGCGCATCGAGCCACCCGGCTGGATCACCGCAGTAGCACCCGCCTCGGCGGCGGCGATTAGTCCGTCCGCGAAGGGGAAAAACGCGTCGGAGGCGACTACTGAGCCTCGAACCGTCGGTTCGGCAAGACCCAACGCCTCGGCCATATCGGCGGATTTGCGCGCGGCGATGCGGGTGGAATCAACCCGGCTCATCTGGCCCGCGCCGATCCCAACGGTTGCACCATCCCTGGCATAGACGATCGCGTTGGATTTCACATGTTTCGCGACCCGCCAGGCAAATAGGAGATCCGCCATCTCGCGCGCCTCTGGCGCCCGGTCGGTCACCACCTGCAGGTCACCTGCCCCTACGGCGCCTATATCCCGGTCCTGAACCAGAAACCCGCCCGCGACTTGGCTCCAAGCCAAGCGCGGCGTAGTCGGGTCCGGCAGATCTTCGGTCAGCAAAAGACGTAGATTGGTCTTGGCGGAGAAGATCGCCCGGGCCTCGGCATCGGCGCCCGGGGCAATCACGACCTCGGTGAAGATCTCGGAAATCGCCGCTGCCGTCGCCCCTTCGAGAGGTCTGTTCAGCGCCACGATCCCTCCGAAAGCTGAGACCCGGTCGCAATCGAAAGCCTTGCCATAGGCAGCGGCAAGGGTCTCCGCCTCGGCCACGCCACAGGGATTGGCATGTTTGACGATCACAGCGGCTGGGTGATCCTGGAACTCGGCCACCGCTTCGAAGGCGGCATCGGTATCGTTGATGTTGTTGTAGCTCAGCTCTTTGCCCTGAACCTGCTCGGCACTGGCCACGCCGGGGCGGGTCGATCCATCGGAGTAGAAGGCCGCGCGCTGATGTGGGTTCTCGCCATACCGCAGCGGCGCGATCAGATGCCCTGCAAATGCACGGCGGCGGGGTGTGAGATCCTCGACCGCTTCGCTCATCCAGGTGGAGACCGCCGCGTCATAAGCGGCCGTTCGGGCATAGGCGGTCGCTGCCAGACGCTGGCGGGTCGCAAGCAGGGTGCCGCCCTCTGCCACTATCTCCTCGGCAAGCGCCGTGTAATCCTCCGGATCGACCACCACGGCCACCGAGGCATGGTTCTTCGCCGCCGCCCGGATCATTGCCGGACCGCCGATATCGATATTCTCGACGCACTCGGCATGGGAGGCGCCACGCGCAACCGCCGCTTCGAAGGGGTAGAGATTGACGACAAGCAGATCGATCGGTGCGATGCCATGCTCGGCCAGTGCCGCCTCATGCTCGGGATTGCCGCGTTCCGCAAGGAGCCCGCCATGGACCATCGGGTGGAGCGTCTTGACACGACCATCCATCATCTCGGGAAACGCAGTGATTTCGCTGACGTCACGCACGCCTAGTCCCGCCTCGCGCAGGGCTCGCGCGGTGCCGCCGGTGGAGATCAAGGCGATCCCCTCCCCGGCCAAACGCTGGGCAAAGGGGATCAGCCCGTTCTTGTCCGAGACCGAGAGCAGCGCGGCGCGCACAGGCGCGAGATCATTGCTCATCATGGATCCTCCCGCTCGGACGGTGCGAGGATCAGACAGGCGCCGGGGCCAGCCGCTCGAGCGTCCATGTGATCCGCGCCCAATACTGCAGGATCTCGCCCGAGACCACGATTTGTTTTGTCGCGCGGGGATGGGTTCGCCCTGTCTCGAAATAGCGTACCGGGCGGAGCGCCACGCTCTGACTGTCGGTGCGCAGCATCCATTTTGCTCCATCGGGCAGGCGCAATAGCGCTGCACGCCCATTCAACGCCGGTTCCACTGCGATATCGGGATGCGCCAGGAAGAGCGCTGCAAAGCGCCGTGGTGCGAGATCCTCGGGCATGGCGGAGGTGAGGCGGGCACGCTCCTCCGCAGAACCCGCCACCAACGTATCCTCACCCGAGAGAGCGAGACCCGAGCGCGCCAGATGCAGCCGCCTCTCGTGACGCAGCCCGGTGCTGGCATGGAAGGCCATGCTTTCACCAAGCGCCCAGATCCCATCCGCTTCCTCGGTCACCCTTGCGGAGACCGCGCCGGAGAGCTCGTGCGGTTCCTGCACGCCTTCCCCCAACACCATGCAGGAATGGGCGCGCATCTGTCTGCTTTCTGCATCCGCCTCGGGGCCGAAACCGCGCCCGGTTCCGGCGCTGACGAGGATCGGCTGGCTGCCATGGGTGAACTCGAGCGCCAGCGGCGAGCGATGCGGGCATGCGGTCTCTGCCTTTGGTGGTGATGCGGCGTCGAGGATCAGGCTGCTCGCGCCGCTTTTCAGGTTCACGAAACCCATGGCCGGGCCTTCCGCCGGCGGCATCGGAGTGACAGGTGCCGCCGCGGCCGCCCGGGTCACCGCATCTGTCGCCCCGGCCCGCCCGCCATGGAACCGGGCCAGCCGTCCATCGGCGTGGCACAACCGGCCAAGGACTGGCAGAGCGCGAGAGAGCGCATTCAGATGGCGAGGGTCGGCCCGCTTGCCCGCAGCCTCGATCACTTCGGCGGTCCATCCCAACATCTCGACCAGGCGCAGCAGATCCTCGGGGTTTCTGCTGGCGAGTGCGCCGTCGGGATCGACCATGGCCTCGGCGGCTTTGCCGAGTTGGGCGATCGCTTCTTCGGCGGGCATGCCGCGCTCGAGGCTCAGCCTGGCATAGACCTGTCCGGACAGCGCCTCGAGCCGTGCCAACCCGGGCCCGCTATGCCGCCAGCGGCGGTCGAGGAACCGGGCATGGGCGCTCAGTGTGCGGAAGAAGGCATGGCTGGTCGCGGCATCTGCGCCGTTCAGCAGATCGGTCGCATGGGCGATCCAGCGGATCAACCGCCGTGCTGCCAGCTCCGGCCGCCATCCCGGGCCTGAACCCCGACCGAAAACCTCGATCCAGCCATGAACCCAACCGATCAAAACTCGCCGGCTTTGCGCATGGTTCGAGGCGGAGAGGTCGTCGATCCAGCCATGACCATGCAAGGCGGCGCTCCATGCGGGGCTGGGACAGGGAAGGGTCCAGGGCTGCCTGCCCGGTGGGATCGCCACAATCCGGCCGTCGAACAGCAAGACCCCTTGTGCGAGCCGCCTCGCGGCGGCGGCATCCCCCTCCGCCGGCGGCTCGGGTTGCCAGACCAAGGCGCGGGGCTCGGCGCCCCAACAGGCGCGTTTCGCCTCGAGACTAGCGCGGAGTTCGGCGGCTTGGTCGATCACGCCCATCCGGATCTGCCCTTTCTCTTGCGCCACCGGAGCCTGCCGATGCGGTTCACCGCCGGTGCGCCGGCGATCTAAGTTAAATGGTCCGGAGATTCGGGCCGACGCCGCCATGATCGGCGCTGCGGCCTGCCTGCCCGGTCTCTGCCTCTGTCCTGCCGCGTGCTGCAGGGGTCGCCGGTTTCTAGTCGGTCCGGCTTTCTCCCGACTATCGCATAAACCGCGGAAAAGTCATCGGAGTTTTCGCCTGACGCAGCATCGGTTTCGGCGCTGTTCAGCTCCGGTCGATCCGCGCCGCATAGAAACCATCGAGATGGCCAAGCCCGGCCCAATGATCTGGGCGGCTGCGAAGCACTCCAACGGAGAAGAGCGGGTCGAGGCCTGGCAGGACCACCGGTACCAGGCGGGCATTCGATTGTCGGTCGAGAAAACCCGCAACCTGCTCCTCGCCCTCGGCCTTAAACAGCGAGCAGGTGCAGAAGATAAGGCTACCCTTGGGAGCCAGCCAGCCAAAGGCACGGTCGATCAGCGCTGTCTGCAGCGCGATCAGCGGGGCCAGATCTCCGGCCCGCAGCCTGTGCGGCAGATCCGGGTGGCGGCGGATCGTGCCTGTGGCCGAACAGGGGGCATCGAGCAGGATTGCATCGAAAGCTGCCTCCGGCTGCCACGAGAGCGCATCCGCGGTGATGATCTGGGCCGCAAGCCCGGTGCGCGCAAGGTTCTCGCCCAGCCGCTCCAAACGCCTGGCCGAGATGTCGAGCGCCGTCACATCGGCCCCCATCGCGGCAAGCTGCATGGTCTTGCCTCCCGGCGCTGCACAGAGATCAAGAACCCGCTTGCCGCGCGGCTCTGGGATCATCTGCGCCGGCAGATGGGCTGCGGCGTCCTGTGCCCAGAAAGCGCCCTCGGCAAAGCCTGGAAGTGCCGTGATCTGCGCCCGCTCCCGCAGGCGCACCGTGCCGCAAGGCAGACGTTCCGCCCCGTCGGGCAAGGGGTAAGCCGGGTCGCGATAGGCGAGATCCTGGGGTGGGGGTATCAGATGCGCCTCCGCGATCGCGCGAGTTGCCTCCAATCCCCAGTCGGCTTCCAGCCGGTCCCAGAGCCAATCCGGCATGGCCAGGGCCGCTGCATCCTGCCCGGAGATCACCTCAGCGCCCTCGCGCGTGATCCGCCGGCCAACCGCGTTGATCAGCCCGGCCATCTTGCCCGCCTTGAGCTGTTTGGCCGTACGCACGGCAGTATCAACCGCAGCGTGGGCAGCGGTGCGAGCGAAGAGCAGCTCCGCCGCCATGACTCGCAGAATATGATTGACCGGTGTGCGCGGCGCTTTGGGGACGAACCCCCTGAGCAGATCGTCGATCTGTCCCCTCCGGCGCAGGGTCAGATCGGCCAGGGCTCGCGCCTGCGCCCGCTCGGGCGGCGAGGCCTTGGCCACCGCTCCTGGCAGGCGCCCTTCGTCGAGCATTGCGCCTTCGTCCAGCACTGCACGGACCAGCTCCACCGCCCCCAGTCGGGCGGCGAGACCCTGGGCGGTTGCGGCTTCGGTCAGCCCCACGGACTTTGCCGCTTCCGCCCCCAGGGCTGGCCGGGCCGGACGCCCGAGACCGCGTTCTCGGTGCGCCCCATCTCGGCGGCCTGGGTCCGCAGTTCGGCAATCCTGCGCTCGGCAGGTGGGTGGGTCGAGAACAGCCGGTCCATCCGCATGCCGCGCAACGGGTTGACGATGAAAAGATGGGCCGAGGCGGGGTTCCTCTCGGCGCTCGCCATCTCGACCGGGCTGCCGGAGATCTTGGCCAGGGCCGAGGCGAGCCAGATCGGGTTGCCGCAGATCTCTCCGCCCAGCCGATCGGCGGCATATTCGCGGGTGCGCGAGATAAGGCTTTGGATCATCATCGCCGCCAGTGGGGCGAGGATGGCCGCCAGGATCACGCCGATCAGGCCGAGCGGGTTGCGGTTCGAACCACCCCCGAAGAACAGTCCAAACTGCGCCAACATCGAGATTGCCCCGGCTACAGTCGCCGAGATCGTCATGATCAAAGTGTCGCGGTTCTGAATATGCGCCAGCTCATGCGCCATCACACCCGCCAATTCCTCGCGGCTGAGCATCCGCATCAGGCCAGTAGTCGCGGCCACAGCTGCGTTTGATGGATCGCGGCCGGTGGCAAACGCGTTCGGTTGATCGGTTTCGATGATGAAGACCTTGGGCATCGGCATATCCGCGCGGCGGGCCAAATCCTCGATCATCTCATAGAATTCAGGTGCCTGAGCGCGCGTGACCGACCGGGCGCCATGCATCGAAAGCGCTGCCTTGTCCGAGTTCCACCAGGCGTAGAAATTCGTGCCGAGTGCGAAGACAAAAGCGATCATCATGCCGCCGGTCCCGCCCAGCACATAGCCGATCGAGAGGAACAGCGCCGTAAGCGACGCCAAAAGCAGCATGGTCTTCACGTAGTTCATCTCAGACTCCCGTTTCGCGAACCTTCGCTTGTCAGGCCGCCCCGGCTGCGACATATCCCATGGCAAGCCATCGGAGGCTATATATGACCGAAGACGAACCGGAAAAAGAGACCCTGCCCGCCGCCGCCGCCCGCGCTTTGGCCGAAGCCGCGGCTCGGCGCAAACTGGCGGAGGAGGCAGCGATGGCGCCCGAGAAGGGTGGACGCGACGGTCCCGAACCTACCCGCTATGGCGATTGGGAGAAGGATGGGATCGCCTACGATTTCTGAGCGGAGCCCTGGATATCGCGCAACACCGACCATCCTGCTGCGACAGGCGGATGCTGAAACCGCCAAGCTAGACCCTCTCGTCTCCATCGGTTAAATCCCGGCGCAAGTCGGACCGGGGAGGCATCGCTAACATCCATGAAAACCGTCATCCTGGCAGGCGGGCTCGGCACCCGGATCTCGGAGGAGAGCCATCTCCGCCCGAAGCCGATGATCGAGATTGGCGGGCGTCCGATCCTCTGGCATGTCATGAAAATCTATGCGCATCATGGCTTTACCGAGTTCGTGATCTGCCTCGGCTACAAGGGCTATATGATCAAGGAGTTCTTCGCGAATTACGTGTTGCAGAGCTCGGATGTCACAATCGACACGCTGTCGGGCGAGATCTCCTATCACCAGACCGTGGCCGAGCCCTGGAAGGTCACCTTGGTGGATACCGGGGCCGAGACCCTGACCGGAGGGCGGCTGAAGAGGGTCGCACCCTATCTCGGCGAGACTTTCGCGCTGACCTATGGCGACGGGGTCGCGGATGTTGATATCCGCGCGTTGGTCGATTTCCACCATGCGCATGGCCGCGACGCGACGGTGACATCGGTGATCCCGCCCGGCCGTTATGGCGCGCTCGAGACCGTGGATGGCGAGGTGCAGCGTTTCACTGAAAAGCCCCCTGGGGATAGCGGCCGGATCAATGGCGGCTTTTTCGTGCTCAACCGCGCAGTGCTCGACCGGATCGAAGGCGATGCCACCCCGTTCGAGTGGGCGCCTCTGGAAGGTTTGGCGCGGGATCGGCAGTTGATGGCCTTCCATCATGACGGGTTCTGGCACGCGATGGACACACTTCGGGATAAGAACCATCTCGAGGCTCTCTGGCAGGGCGGTGAGGCGCCTTGGAAGACTTGGACCTGATGGGATGGCTCTGACGCCGGAAGCATGGGCTGGGCGGCGGGTGTTCCTGACGGGGCATACCGGCTTCAAAGGCGCCTGGGCCGGTCAGTGGCTGGAACGGCTGGGCGCCGAAGTGACCGGCTTCGCCCTGCCGCCGGAGAGCTCGCCCGACCCCCATTCCCTGATCGGCTTTCCCGGACGGTCGATCCTGGGCGATCTGCGCGACCGGGCGGCGGTGGAGGCGGCCGTGGCCGCAGCCCGCCCCGAGATTGTGCTGCATATGGCTGCTCAGCCCCTGGTCCGGCGTTCTTATGCAGAACCGCTGGAGACGCTGGCGACCAACATCATGGGCACGGCGCATCTGCTCGAGACGCTGCGCGATTGCGACGGGCTGCGGGCCGTCCTCGTCGTCACGTCCGACAAAGTCTACGAGAATGACGAGACCGGCCGCGCCCTTGCCGAAGACGACGCGCTGGGCGGTCATGACCCCTATGCCGCGTCGAAGGCTGCGGCCGAGATCGTTGCGGCCTCCTACCGGCGGTCCTTTCTGGCGGAGCGGGGCGTGCGCCTCGCCACGGCGCGAGGTGGCAATGTGATCGGCGGCGGGGATTTTTCCGAGGACCGGCTTGTGCCCGACATCATCCGCGCGATCCGGGCGGGTCAGCCGGTAGAGTTGCGCAATCCTGCAGCAACTCGGCCCTGGCAGCATGTGCTGGATTGCCTCTCCGGCTATCTCTGCTTTCTTGAGGCGATGATGGTGGGCGAGGCGCCTTCAGCGTTGAATTTCGGCCCGGCCGATCCGGCTGATGCGCTCTCGGTCGCAGAAGTTACCGCTGCGATGCAGATGGGAATGGGCGTAGAAGAGACCTGGCTTGAGGCGGCTGAGACCGGGCCGGTCGAGATGGCAAAGCTTGCCATCGACGCCGCCCGCGCCCATACGGCGCTGGGCTGGCAAGGCCGCCTCGGCTCGCGCGAGGCGATCCGTTGGACTGCGGAATGGTACGGTGCCTGGGCCAATGGCGGCGATATGCGCGCCCGGACCATGGACCAGATCGCCGCGTTCGAGGCGCTCCCATGACCTGCCGTTTCTGCGGCGCGCCGCTGGAGGTCACTCTGGCGGATCTCGGCGCCACGCCTCTGGCGAATTCCTATCTGAAAGGGCCGCAGGCAATTGCCGCCGAGCGCCGGTTTCCGCTGCATGTGAAAGTCTGCATGGACTGTCATCTGGCACAGAC
>JBCDKL010000132.1:0-8392 GCA_038746695.1 Pseudomonadota bacterium
CGATCTCACCCGCTCCCAACCCGGCGCGGGCCAGCGCCTGGCGCATTGCCTCGGCAGCACCTCGCCCGTCTTCAGGTGGGGTCGACATGTTGGTTCCATCGGAGGTCTCGCCATAGCCCGCGAGGCGCGGCCCAGCCGAGGCTCTCTCGATCAGAAGGAACGCCGCCCCCTCACCGATCGACAGACCGTCACGAGAGACATCACAAGGCCGGCAAGGCGCGCGGCTGACCAGTTCCAGAGCTTCGAAGCCGGCAAGGGATGTGAGGCACAGCGAATCCACACCACCCGCCACCACCGCATCGCAAAGCCCAGCCTCGATCAGATGCACCGCATCGATCAATGCCTTGGCTGAGGAAGAGCACGCGGTTGAGACCGTGTGCCCCGGTCCGGAGATCTGCAAAAACCCATGCAGAAATGCCGTCACGGCATGGTGGTCGTTGTGATGACGCAGAGAATACTCGGCCGGAAGCGGTTCGGTCTCGGGTCGTGCGCGATAAGCGCTCTCCAACCGCTCCACCCCGGAAGTGGAAGTGCCGATGACCAAGCCGATCCGACCCGCGCCCTGGGCCGCGCGCCACCGGCCCAAGGCGTCGAGAAATCCGTCCTGGCGCAAGGCGGCAAGCGCCAGCCGCGTGGCGCGGTTGTCATAGGCGGCATGAGCCTCGGGGAAAGCGTCCTCCTCCAACCCCTGCACGCGCCCGATATGGCAGTCGAACGGAAGATCGCCCCAATCGCAAGGGGTCAGGCCGGATCGCCCCTCGACCAGCGCCTGAAGATGCGCCGCGCGCCCACGGCCGAGGCAACTGGCCAGGCAGAGCGCGGTGATCCGGATCGGCTGGGGGGCGGTCATCGGTCTCCTTCGGGCGGGCGGCTGGCCGAGCGGGGGCGGTCTTGTGCCAAGTGCAGCCCTAGCATGGCCAGAACGCCCAGCGAAACTGTCCAGCCGATCTCGGCCAGCACCGGAGCGGGCGAGAGCGCCATAACCGTGAAAGCGATCAGGGTCGATGCGGCGCAAAGACCGGTGGAGCGGGCGGCCAGGGCAATATCGGTGCGTGCGGCGCGGGCCTGCTCGAGAAACAGCCCGTAATCCACCCCGATCCCAGCGACCAGGGTCAGGGCCATGATCTGGAAGACACCGGGCGGCCCGTCGATCCAGGTGATCGCGAGGGTCACGAGGCCAAGTGCTCCCGCCGAGACAAGCGCCACGCGGAAGGTCATCTGCGTTGATCGGGCTGCGAGCGCGAGAAACGTCAAGGCCGCGAATGCTCCGAGTGCGAGCCAGAGCGTGACCTTACGCTCCAACCCCGCAACGGTGGCATCGAGATCCGCCACCCGGTCGGTAAATGTAACGCCGGGCAGGCGGGCCTCGTCGATCAGCGCGCGCAGCTTTGGCACTGCGTCGGGATCGGTCAGACCGTAGAGAGGGATCACGATCTGCCATGTGTCTCTCTGCTGCGATACCTGCCCCGCTATCGGTGACAGTGTCGGATGCGCGGCCAGATCGGAGAGGCTGACCGGAGCGGCTTGCCGGGCTGCGTCCCAGGCAGTGGCGATCCGCTCGACCTGGCTAGGGGCAAGCCCTGCCCGCGCCACCGCATTGGCGAAGACCGAGCGGAGGCTGGCAGCGGTGGGCAGTTCCACGGTTTGCCGGGCGCGATCCGGGAGAATTCTAGCGGGGTTGATGGCACGCTCGATCAAACCTTCAGCAATGGCCGTTTGAAGCACTGGCTCCAGCGTCCAGGCCCAGGCCAGGGCGGCGTCAGCCGTGGCTGCCTCGACTGTTAGGACCGCCCTGCCTGAGGGAAGATCGACCAGGTTTCGAATCTCGGCCAGATCCTGGGCCAGATCTGGGGGCAGCCCAAAAACCCCTCCTGGTGGGCGCTCTGGCGCAAAGAGCGGGCTGGCCAGCCCGAGCGCGGCCAGGGCACCTGCAAGCCAGAGCTTGCCGGGAAGAGGCCAAAGGAAGCGCTCAACCGCTGGCAGCCGAGGTCTGAGCTGAGAGACCCGAAACGCCCGGCTGGCCATTGCCGCGGTCGAAAGACCAACGGCCACGAACACTCCAGTTTGAGCAAAGGCCGGCAGGCCCGCCCCCAACATGGCGAGAAAGGCAATCGAGGTGGTGCCAGCGCCAAGCAATACCAGCCGTGCCGCTTCCCGGCCCCCGCGATGCGCGATCATGTGCAGCGGATAGTCGAGCGCAAGACCGGTGAGCGCACCGCCAAAACCCAAGGCAAGAACATGCACGCTGCCAAACAGGGTCTGCACCGCCAGCGCGGCGCTCGAGATCCCAAGCGCAAGCGGCAGCAGGCACAGCAGCACAGCGCGCGAGGCGCGAAGAACAAGCAGCAACCAGAGCAGCATCAGCCCCCCCGCCAAGGATGAGGCGATCAGCGCGGCCCGCTCGATCCGCGCGCCGGTTTCGGCGGCGATCAACCGCGGACCGATCAGCAGGAGTCGTGTGCCCTCGGGTCCTGCCGAGGTGATCTCGCGCAGATCCTGGGCAAGGTCAAAGGTCTTGGCGGCATCGTAGGGGCGTTCGGCGAACCGCGCGAAAAGAAGCGTGCCGCGTCCATCCGCCGACAGGAATCCGCCTGGACCCGGACCAAGGTTTGAGCCAGGTCCGAGGCTGCGGAAGCTTGTCAGCAACCGCTCGAAACCACCGGTGGGGTCGTCGAGAAGGTAAGAACCCAGAACCACGCCCTCGGCGGTGGTGAGCCGGGCGAGACCGCGCGACAACGCGTCGGCCATCGCCTCCTCGGTCAGATCGCCGGGCTGGGGGGGCGCGAGGCGCAGACGGTGACGCCAGATAAAATCGATCACCGCCGGATCGGGCGGTGGAGCCGCGTCGGTTATATCAGCGATTAGCGGGCTCTCAGCTAAGCGGCGGGCAAGCGCCTCGGCAATTGCGCCCCGGTCCTCAACCGTAGCTCCAATGAGCGCGAGGAGTGCTGTGCGGCCCTCTCCCGTCTCGAGCGCGTCGGCAGCTGGGCGTGCAGCACCAAACACGGATTCCGCATCATTGCGCGGCGTAACCAGGAGGATGGCGAGAAGTGCTGCGATCAGCGCAGCGGCTGTGAGCGGCCAGATTGTGTTGGGCGGGCCGCTCATTCCGGACCGAAATGGAAGATCCGTTTGATGCCGTCGTCCTCGGGCAGATGCAGCGCCAGGATCACCGCACCGCATCCCGTAAGGCGGAGCAGCGGCGCACCGCCCTTTGGCTCAGCCATCACCACCTGCCAGCCATCGGGATCGGGGGACAGGATCAGCGCGAAATGGCTCTCCAAAGCTGCGATCTCGCCCTTGATCAACGCGTCCATCGCAGCAATCATCGGGCGGAGCCGATCCGGGGCCGGGAGCACGTTGCTTTGCCCCGCTGCACCTGTGACGGTGATAAGGTTGGTACCGATCTCGGAGGTCTCGACCACAGGATGCTCTTGCTGGCGGATAAGCCGGCCCGGCTCACCCCCCAGCCGTCCACGTGCGGTCAGCGGTTCGGGCAGGCCGGGATGAAGGATCTCCTCGCGATAGGCGATCCATCCCTCCTTCGCCGGCGCCTTTGCGGTCAGCGCCTCGGCCACGTTGAGCGGCATCGGCGCCGCGCAGGCCATCGCCCCAGATGTCGAAGAAATTGAACCAATTATAAGGATGATCGCGGCAACGCACCGCCAACTCGTCGGCGTAGCGCTGCGCGAGTTCGCCCGCCAGGGCATCGCGCTGGGCACGTGGCACCGGCTTGCCGTCAAAGAGTGGAGCGAAGGAGATGGCATAATGGCGATGTCCGATCCGAGGTGCGAAACAAAGGAAAATCGGCACGCGCGCTGCCATGGCGGCGATATAGGGCGAGGTTGGCACCCGGATCTCGCCGCTCAAAAACTGCACTGGGCACTGTGCACGGATGCCGGTATCGGGCATTCGGTCGCCCAGAAACGCCACGAACTCGCCCCGGTCGAGTGCTTCGTAGACCGCAAGCATCGCATCCGGTCCACGCTCCAGAGGTATGATCAGATTGTTTATTTCGGCATTGACCTCGGCATAGACCCCAGCGGACTTGGCAGCATGCTCGGCGAACATAAGATAGCGCACGGTCAGGCCCGGCAGAGTGCGGTCGAAGGCGCGGAGCGTCTCGAAACTGCCGAAATGAGCGCCGAGCAGCACAGCACCTCGGCCTTCTGCATGAAGCTCTTCGATCAGCTCCTGGCCGTCGGCATCGATCCGGAAACCATCGACCCCCGCTGCAAGGAGCCGCACCCGGTCGAGCATCACATGCGCGAAGTTGAGCGCATGGCGATGGCGTGCGGCAAATCCAGTAGCCGCCCCGAGCCGTTGGAGATAGTCCGCGGAGGCGCGCACAGCCTCGCGCTGGGGCCAGGCCACGAACCATGCCGAAAGCAGCCAGAGCAGCACTTTCAGAGCCCAGTCCGGCGCATGCAGCGCGAGCCAGCGCATCAGCCGCATCGCCGGGGCGGTACCGGCTTCGGGCTGGGCGACCCATGCGGCTTTGCCCTCCACTCAATCCTCGGCCGGGGCGGCGAGGGTCACCTGCGCCTCGGCCAGAAGCCCTGCATCCGCATGCCATGACAGCCGGGCGGATCGCTGGTCGCGGATCATTTCGATCCGGAATTCGCTCTCGGGAGGGAGCGGGCGGAGAAATTTCATCCGCTTCACCACTGCGATCTCGCTCCCCTGCTCTGCCAGCCATTCGGCCGCTTGGGCCAAAAGCACCGCGCCCGGAACGATCGGATTGCCCGGGAAATGGCCGTCCAGGCAGGGCGCGTCGGCCGTCAGTCCGGGCCGGGCAACGCTCTCCGTTCTATTGGCTGCGGGCAATCTGGATCTCCTTCTGGATGTCCTGCTCCAGCAGCGATACCCACGAGTTATAGTTCGGATGGATCACGTTCTTCCCGGCGTCATAGTTCAGGTTGCGAGACGTGCGATGCAGGATCGAGAATTGCTCGCGCGTATAGAACAGGTCCACTTCCGCGAAATGCTTGCCGCGCACGGTGACATTGCCGATCAGATGACCCGGCGCCTCGCGGGCGAAGATCCAACCGCGATTGGCGCCGGCGCGGATGATCGCCTTCTCGACCTCCGCCAGTGGCGCGCCGGTGCTTGAGGCGGCGAAGGGTTGTTCTTGGACATTGCGCAGAGGCGCGGTTCGACAGCCTGCCAACACCAGCATGGCAGCGATCAAGCCAAAGGTGAGAAGACGAGGGGGGCGGGCGTTCACGCGCATGGCACATCCTCCTGATGGTGGCAGATTAATTCCAAATCCGTAGGCCAAGCGAGCGCAAAAGTCCACGCAAGGCCAGGTGGCGGCTTAGCAAATGCTCAGTCACCGCAAGAAAGATCAGAGCGAAGTCGGCGACCGGGCGGAAATGGCTCGGCCGGTGCTGAAACCCCGCGTATCGCGCCCGGATCGGCACGGTTGCAAAGCGCAGCCCTGCTTCTGCGCCATGGATCAGGGCCGCGGTCTCGAATACAAACCCATGGCGCAGGCGGGCGGGCACAGCGGCGTGAACGAAACCAGCGGGATAGAGGCGCATGCCGCATTGCGCATCGCGGAGGCGCTGCCCGCAGGCCCAGCCGATAAAAATATTGCCGAAGGCGATTGCGATCGCCCGAACGCGCGGCATCGCTTCGCGCCCGATCGATCGGTCCCCCAGGATCAGCGCCCCCGGCGCTTCCAGTGCGCGGGCGCGGAAGGCTGGGATATCGGCCGGATCATGCTGTCCATCCGCATCCAGGGTGATCACGCCCCAGGCGCCCGACGCCAACGCCTCGTCCAGCGCGTCGGCCAACCTCTGGCCCTTGCCCGCATTCTCCGCATGACGGATCAGGCGTAGCGCCAGTCCTTGCAGCGCCGCTGCGGTCCCGTCGGTGGAGCCATCATCCACGACCCAGACCTGATCGGCATGGGCCAACGCGCCCTCGGCCACGGCCCGGATCGTTGCTTCCTCATTATGGGCGGGGATCAGCGCGATCAGAGGACCTGTCAGCGGATCGCCTCGTACTCCGAGAAACAGCCCAGCAACACTTTATGCGACACGTCGCGGAACCCGGCCTCGCGCAGGATTTCAGTGACCTCGTCGCGCGGGGTCATCTGGTCCATCGTCTCCCAATAGTACTTCATCAGCCGGTAGGCTTCCCGGTTCCACGAGAACACCAGCGTGAACCAGGGCAGCAAATGCTTGAAATAGGCGGTGAAGATAGCGCGGCCCACGGGGTGCTCTGGAATCGTCACATCCATGATGAAGGCCTTGCCACCGGGTTTGAGGACGCGGCGATACTCGCGGAATGTCTCGTTCAGATCGTCGACATGGCGCAGTGCGAAGCCCATGGTCAGGAAATCGAAGCTCTCATCGGCGACGGGCAGATCTTCGGCGGTGGCTTGGTGATGGGTGCAGGGCACGGTCTTCTTCGATTCGGCGATCATCCCGGCGGAGGGTTCGACACAAACCACCCGCTCCGGCTCTCCAACGATCGAGAGGATGGCGCGCGCCACAGGCCCGGTGCCGGAGGCGACGTCGATCACCCGCATCTGCGGCTGAAGCCCTGCCCGGCGCAGCGCCCATTTGCGATAGGCCGCACCCGATCCGAACCAGCCCCAGCGCGCGATCCCTTCATAATAGGGGGCCGTCTTGTCGAAGATCGCGCGGAGAAACGCCTGTTTCTCGGCTGGGCTGGTGTAGTACTGACCCACGACATAGGGGCGGCTTCGGTCTGTCATGGGCGCTCTCTCGGCTCGATTGCGGTTGCAGTCGCTGCGCCACCAAAGGCGGAAGCCCGGCCCGGGTCAAGCCCGGCGGGGCGGATCATGGCGAGGGGCGGCGTTTCGCGCTAGGCTGCAACACGGACCGGGGATGTGAAGATGCGACGCATCGAAGGCGATTTGATCCAACTGGCCCTGGACGGCGCCTTCGATGTGATCGTCCATGGCTGCAATTGCTTCCACGCCATGAACGCCGGATTCGCCAAACCGATCGCTCAAGGCTTCCCCGAAGCGCTGGAGGCTGACAAGGCCAACCCCTATGGCGATGCCGGTAAGCTCGGCACCATTTCGACCGCCGAGATCCGGCGTGGGAAGGCGCATTTTACCATCGTCAATGCCTATACCCAGCATCACTGGCGCGGCGACGGGCGTAAGGTCAGCTATGACGCGGTCGATACCTGTTTCCGAGCCATTGCCGCGGCCTTCCCAGAGGTCCGCATTGGCTATCCGATGATTGGGGCGGGTCTTGCGGGAGGCGATTGGCTGGTGATTGCTCCGCTGATCGAAACCGCGCTAAACGGGCTCGATCACAGCTTGGTTGTCCTCCCGAGCACCGCCGCCTAACTATCAAAGACCGCGGCCTCCAACATCCGCCTGCATCCCACAAATGTGCCCGCCTGACCGAGATGGCATTGTCGCCCCAACCGGTGCTAGACTCGCGCGAACCTCACCAAAGGAGCTTCCGATGGCCGCCACCCCTCCCATCTGCGATTTCGGCTGGCCCGCGCCCGCATTCTCCCTTCCCGGCATCGATGGGCGGGTCTGGTCGCTCGAGGAGATCCGCGGAGACAAGGGCACTCTGGTCATGTTCATCTGCAATCACTGTCCGTATGTCGTCGCAGTGCTCGACCGCCTGATCGCCGATGTCAAAACGCTCGCCACGATGGGGATCGGCACCGCGGCGATCTGCTCGAACGATGCCGTGAGCTATCCGGCGGACCGATTTGATAAAATGGTCGAGCTGGCGGAGGATCGAGGCTTTCCCTTCCCTTATCTACATGACGAGGATCAGAGCATCGCCCGCGCCTATGATGCCGTCTGCACGCCGGATTTCTTCGGCTTCGACGCATCGCTCGGCCTGCAGTATCGCGGGCGCTTGGATGCTGGAAGGCTCGGTTCGGTCCCCGACACTACCCGCCGCGACCTGGTCGAGGCGATGCGCCTGGTGGTCGAGACAGGGCGCGGCCCGGAAGATCAGATCGCCTCGATGGGATGCTCGATCAAGTGGAAGGCAGCATGACTGGATCGATGCCAAACTATCATACTAGATGGTCTTGTCCGACCTTTGGCGGTCTCGACCCCTAACTGTCTTCGATCCCTGCCCAAGCCTCCGCTGACGATCCCGCATTGCCCCGGCCCGGCATTCTCCATACCATTTCAAAGTACAATTGATCGACGCCCGGGAGCGACCATGCGCACAAGAGATCTCGGCCAGAGGAGCCGCGCCGCAGGCGCCTCGCCCAGCGCGTCGCATGTCACGACATTGAACTGGTGGCGGACCCGCGGCTTCGAGATCTATGTGCTGCTGATGAGCCTCCCATTCGGCTTGGCGATCCTGACCTATTTCAAGATCACCTGCCCGGTCTCCCATGTCAGAACTATTCTGTTCTGGTGGTCCACCGC
>JBCDKL010000133.1:0-8202 GCA_038746695.1 Pseudomonadota bacterium
CCCTCATCTTCTTTGACGCAGAGTTGACGTTGCATTGCAAATTGAACATACGTTTTCAGTCTCAAAAAAGGTAAGCTCGGCACGTGTTCGGCAGGATTTTTCCTGGATAAGGCGATATGTCGGTTTGGAGACGCATTCGAAATGCCCTGTCTGACCTGGCCAAAGGCCAGTCGCTTTCCTCTGTTTTCGAGACTCTGACAAGGCCGCCGGAGGAGACGGTCGCCTTCACCATCGCAGTCATTGCTCTGGGCGCCAAGATGGCCAAGGCAGATGGTCGTGTGACCCGTGACGAGATCACGGCATTCCGCCAGGTCTTCCATGTTCCGCCGGAGGAGGAGCGCTATGCCGCCAAGGTCTATAACCTTGCGCGCTCCGAGGTGGCAGGTTTCGAAGTCTATGCCCGCCAGATCGCCCGGATGTTCCGCGACCGGCCCGAAGTGCTGCGCGATCTGTTCGAAGGGCTGATCTTCGTCGCCGCTGCCGATGGCGAATATCACCCGGGCGAGGCTGAATTTCTGAAGCGGGTTGCCGAGATCTTTCGGATCTCGCCCGCCGAGTTGCGCACCATCCGCGCTCGCCATATCGCCGATCTGAATGACCCGCATGAGGTGCTTGGCCTCGATCCCTCGGCGCCGCCCGATGAGGTCAAACGCCATTACCGAAGGCTGGTTCGCGACCTCCACCCCGACCGGATGATCGCCCAAGGCGTGCCCGAGGAGGCCCGGCGCTTTGCCGAACAACGCCTCGCCGCCGTCAACCGTGCCTATGAGCGCCTGATGCGCGCGACTGCACCCGGTTGAACGGGCTCAGCCCAGGGTCCGGAACTCTCCAAAATGATAGACCAACGCCTGACCCTCATGGCGTGAGAAGCCGAGGACACGGCCCATGAGGACATCGTGATCTCCGGCCACGACCCGCTGATGCATGGCACAGTCGAACCGGGCCAGGCTTCCAGCGATCAGCGGTGCACCCAGGCTGCCCGGGGTCCATTCGGTCTCACCGAACTTGTCGACACTTTTGGTCGCGAAGCGCCTGGCGATCTCCTCCTGCCCGGCCTCGAGCACATTCACGGCAAAACTGTCGGCCTCGCGGAAAATGCCATAGCTGAAGGCCTTATGCGCCAGGCAGACCAGCAATAGGGGCGGGTCCAGCGACACCGAGGTGAAGGAATTGGCGGTAAAGCCCACCGGCTCGCCGTCCTGCGCGCGCGCAGTCACGATGGTCACACCCGTGGCGAAGGCGCCCAGCGCATCGCGCAGGGCGCGGATATCGGTCGGACTCCGCATATCAGCCTTTGACCAATGTTCCGTCGACCCAGGCATTCAGCATCACGCTGGCGATGGCGTCCTTTCGAGGTGCGCCCATGCGCGGATGGCGGCCGTCCAGGACCACTTCCATCTTTGCGCGGCTGATCCATTGCGCGTCTTCCAGCTCGGTCCGGTCGATCTTGATGTTTGAACTCAACGCCTCGCCCACGCAACCCAGCATCAGCGAGGACGGGAACGGCCAGGGCTGGCAGGCGAGATAGCGCACCCGACCGATCTGGATCCCGGTTTCTTCCTTGGTCTCGCGCCGGACGGCCTCCTCGATCGTCTCACCAGGTTCCATGAAACCCGCCAGCAGAGAATAGAGCCCCTCGGGCCAGCTCGACTGGCGACCGAGCAATACGTGATCGTCCTTGACCACCAGCATGATCACGACTGGATCGGTGCGAGGGAAGTGCAGGGCGCCGCAATTGCCCCTCCTGCGCCAGCCGCCATCCTCCATTCCTGTCAGCGAGCCACAGCGCGCACAATAGGGATGGGTCGCGTGCCAGCCCAGGATCCCCTTCGCCATCGCCGCGATCGTGGCCGAGGAGGGTGGCAGATCAGCCGCCACCGAGCGCAGATCGATGAACTTCGCACCGTCGCAGAAAAACTCCTCGGCCCGCTCGCGCGTCAGATTAGAGAAATCGGCACAGAAACAGGGGGTTTCGCCGGAAAGACCCAGGAAGACCGGCGGCTCCAGCGCCATGGCCAGATAATCCTTCGAAGGCGGCACCCATCCTAAAGCCGGCCCATCGCCGGTAAGATCGAACAGAAGCTTGTCTTCCCACATCGGTAAGAGCGCCGCCCGGCGGTGTTTTAAGAGGTCGTAAGCCAGCTCCCGCATATGCGCCGAGCGGTCGAGCTGTCCTGCCCGGGCCGCGAACGTAATCTCTTGGGTTAATTTCATGGCGCGGGCGCCCTCCATGCTTTGCCCCTAGATGCCCGAAAGCCAGGCCGCCTGCAATGGCGACGGCGGCCGGGCCGCGCGGGCCCGGATGCGGCGAATTCGGGCAAAGATGTCACGGCGCTGTCGCATCGCCGACAGATTGCCCGCATAGCGGAAACGTCAAATACTGCAACGACAGGACAGGAGAGACCGATGTCGCTACTCAAGATGATCATGGAGGCCCAGGGCGGTCAGGGGCTGGGGCAGTTGGCGCAGAAATTTGGGATCGATGAAAGCGATCTCGGCGGCCTGGCTGGCATGGTGGCACCCGCGATCTCGAGCGGGGCAAAGCGCCGGGCGGCACAGCCGGGCGGTTTGGAGGCAATGCTGGGCCAGATGATGGGGGAAGGCCAGGGACGCTATCTCGACGATCCCGCCGCCGCAGCCGAGCCAGAAGCGCGCGAGCAAGGGGCGCATTTCCTGGAACAGATTCTCGGCTCGCGCGACGCTACGCAGGCGCTCGGCCAGGCAGCGGCCGAACGCACGGGCGTCGCCGAGGACAAAGTCTCCGAGGTTTTGCCGGCGCTGGCGGCGATGCTGCAAGGCGGCATGCAGCGCCAGATGCCCGACAGCACGCTGCTAGGTATGTTGGGCGGGGCTTCAGGAAGTTCTGGCGGCAGTGGTGCCGGTGGCATCATGGGCATGATCACCGGGCTTCTGGGTGGGGCTAAGGGCGCGCAGGGCGGGCTCGATCTCGGTGCGCTCAACCGGATGCTGGATGCGGACGGCGACGGCTCGGCGCTCGATGATGTGCTGGAGCGTTTTATGAAGTGACGAGCAAGCGCCCGGCGTGGGATGCAGCGCGCCGGGCGCGGTTACTCGCGGCTCAGCCGCATCGTCTCGAGTCCGTTGACATCGAGAAGCCTCAGCACATCCTGCTCGCGCCGGAACCGTTCGGTGCGTTTGAGGGCAACGATGAACAGCCGTTCGCGGCGCATGATCTCGGGTTGGCAGCCGCGTCTGCTTAGTGCCGCCGGGGAGAAACCCAGCTTCTCGCCATCCATCGAATATTCCGCCTGGAACCTGTTGCAGCCAGTATTGCCTGAAACCGTGCCATCCTCGTCGAACCGCATCCGCGCCTTGGTGAAGCCCAAACGCTCGAGCCCCTCGACCCGCTCGACCCGCCAGCGATAGCCGACCGGGGTGCCGCCGGAGGCGAGCGGGACCACCTGCTCCATAAAGACTTCCGGTGTGGGATCTAGGCCCGAGGCAAGCACCGGGAAGACCGCCGTGGTCCGCCAAAGCACCTCCTGACGTTTTGAGTTATGGGCGATGATCCTGGCCGCCAGAGAGTAGCGCCCACCTTGGCGAACCAGCCCGGTATCATAGGGGAGAGAGAACGGCGCCGGTACTCCGTCCTCGATCTCGAACCGCATCCGGCTGAGCAGCCGCCCTTTCTCGCCAACGCGCGAGAGATCGATCAGATCGATTTCGAGCACTGCGCCAGGGGGAGGAATCTCATCGCCTTCATAGTTGGCCATGCCTTCGATCCGCGCGATCTCGGCAGCGGCGGCAGGCCCGGCCAAGGCCGAGAGGCAGAAGGCCATCAGAAAACTTCGCAAAGCATCCATTTTTATGCGCGCCCTCTTAGGATCACCTCGATGCAGAGAACCATGGGCGCTGCGTTCGGACAAGCCGGGCGATGGTCTGCCTGCCACCGCTGTCCTTGCCGAACTGCGTGCATCCTTGCCCTGCTCGTCCGTGAGTGAGTGCGCTTTGTGGCCCTGGCTCGCGCCTAGAGCACAACCCACGCGCCGATTGGGTCGTACCGTGGCGGCATGTGTCGGCCTTTGCGCCACTGAGTCCGATAAGTCTGACGCCTTGATCACCCCTCCATCGCGTTCGTCAGACGCGCCAGGTAAAGAACGGATGGCGGCGACGTCCGGCCGCCGCCGCATCTGCTTCTATACGGCCGTAGGTTCAGCCATCCGCCCGGATGGTCGCGTTCTGTGGGTCATAGGGGCTGTCTTCTCTGATCTCGGCGGGCCAGAGCTGGTTCAGCATACGGACTTCGAGCTTTTGACCTTGGACCGCCCGATCCGGCTCGACATAGGCGATGCCGATCTGTTTGCCGAAGGCGACCGAGTACCCTCCCGAAGTCAGACGACCGACCTTGCGGCCCTGATGCAGCAGCGCCTCGCGGCCCCAGGGATCGGCATCCTCGGGTCCATCGATCAAGACGGTGACGCATTTGGAGCGGATGCCGAGCGCTTCCATCGCCGCCTTGCCCTTGAACTCCTTCGTCATGTCGACAAAGCGATCCAGCCCGCTCTCCAACGGGCTGGCGTCGCGGCCGAGATCGGAACCGAAGGCGCGATAGCTTTTCTCCTGCCGCAGCCAGTTCTGTGCCCTGGCACCGCAGAGTTTCAGCCCATGGTCCTCACCGGCGGCCATGATCTGATCGAAGAGATAGTTTTGCATCTCCATCGGGTGATGCAGCTCCCAACCGAGCTCACCGGTATAGGCGACGCGGATCGCCATGGTCGGGCACATCTTCAGATCGATATTGCGCATCGACAGCCATGGAAACCGCTTGTTGGACAATGCGGTCTCGGGCGCGCCATCGACTGTCAGGGGGCGCAGGACTTCGCGCGATTTCGGCCCGGCAATGGCCAGAACACCCCATTGAGTCGAAACATCCCAAACCTCGATCCAGCCGAATTCGCTGCGTTTCTTCTCGGCCTCTTTGACCAGATAGTCGCTGTCATAGAGCTGGGCGGCTCCCGCGGTGACACAGTAGTAATCGTCTTCGCCAAGGCGCACGATCGTGAACTCCGTGCGCACTGTGCCCGCATCGGTCAAACCATAGGTGAGGTTGATCCGGCCAACCTTCGGCAGCTTGTTGCAGGTCAGCCAATCGAGGAAGGCGGTTGCACCCGGGCCGCGAACCCGGTGCTTGGTAAAGGCCGTGGCGTCGAACAGGCCGACGCCCTCACGCACGGCCTTGGCCTCCTCGACCGCATATTGCCACCAGCCGCCGCGGCGGAAGCTGCGGCTTGCATGGTCGTCGAAGCCTGCGGGGGCGTAGTAATTCGGCCGCTCCCACCCGTTGACCTGGCCGAATTGAGCCCCTTTTGCCTTCAGCCGGTCATAGCAAGGCGCCGTGCGAAGCGGGCGGGCGGCCTCGCGTTCTTCATCCGGATGGTGAAGAATGAAGACATGGGAATAGCACTCTTCGTTCTTGCGCGCCGCATATTCCCGGTTCACCCATCGACCATAGCGGCGGGGATCGAGCGACCACATATCGATCTCGGCCTCGCCCTCGGTCATCATCTGAGCCATGTAATGCCCGGTCCCGCCCGCGGCGGTGATGCCGAATGAGAACCCCTCGGCGAACCAGAAATTCTCGACCCCTGGCGCCGGGCCGACCAGCGGGTTGCCGTCGGGAGTGTAGCAGATCGGACCGTTGAAATCGTCTTTCAGACCCACCGTCTCGGAAGACGGAATCCGGTGGATCATCGACATGTATTCCTCTTCGATCCGCTCGAGGTCCAAGGGCAGAAGATCGGCGCGGAAGCTCTCGGGCACACCATGGGTTGCCCAGGCGGGGGCACCATCCTCGTAAGGTCCCAGGATCCACCCGCCGCGCTCCTCGCGCACATACCAGCGGGCATCGGCATCGCGCAGCACGGGGTGTTCACCATGGGCCTTGCGGTAATCGACCAGCGCGGGATCGGGCTCGGTGACGATGTACTGGTGTTCGACCGGAATGGCGGGGATGTAGCATCCGACCATCGCCGCCGTGCGCTGCGCGTGGTTGCCCGTGGCGGTGACCACATGTTCGCAGGTGATCTCGAAGCTCTCATTACCGGGCACGAGATTGCCGCCCTGCTCGACCATGTGGGAGCCCTGGACCACCCAATGCCCGTTCTGGCGGCGGAACCCGTCGACCTGGACCTTGCGGTAGATCTCGACGCCGCGCTGGCGGGCGCCCTTGGCCATGGCCTGGGTCACATCGGCGGGGTTAATGTAGCCATCGGTCGGGTGATAGATCGCGCCTTTCAGATCTTCGGTTCGGACCAGCGGCCAACGCTCCTTGATCTCGGCCGGGGCCATCCATTCGAACGGGATACCCACCGTCTCGGCGGTGGAGGCATAGAGCATGTACTCGTCCATCCGGTCCTGGGTCTGCGCCATGCGCAGATTGCCAACGACCGAGAACCCGGCGTTCAGACCGGTCTCCGCCTCCAGCTTCTTATAGAATTTCACCGAGTAGTCGTGGATATGGCTGGTGGCATAGCTCATGTTGAAAAGCGGCAGCAAACCCGCGGCATGCCAGGTGGAGCCCGCGGTCAGCTCGTCGCGCTCGAGCAACACCGTCTCCCACCCCGATTTGGCCAGGTGATAGGCAATCGAGGCCCCGACGGCCCCGCCACCGACGACAACGGCACGGGAATGGGTTTTCATGGCGCGCTCCTTCGCTTTCGCTCTGACGAGGATGTTGCACAAGCTCGACCGAAAGGGCCATGGGCGAGCGACCCTAGCGTTTTCGATTCCGACATTTCATGTCGGTGGCGGGCCATGCGGCGATCAGCCCGAAGCGCGGATCCGGTCGAGCAGGTTGCCCGAGACATAGCCATCGGGGATCAGCCCATTGGCCTGTTGATAGGCCCGGATGGCGGAGCGGGAATTGGGGCCGATGATGCCATCCGCTCCTTTCGTGTCGAAGCCGAGCGCCGTCAGGCGACGCTGCAGCTCTTCCTTCTCGGTCCGGCTCAGCGCCCGATCGCCCCGGGGCCAATCGGCGATGTAGGGGCCAGAGCCGCGGATCCGGTCGGCCAGATGGGCCACCGCCAGCGCGTAGGAGGTCGCGTTGTTATAGCGCTTGATCACCCGGAAATTCGGCAGGGCCAGAAGGGCGGGGCCTTGCGCACCTGCCGGAAGGATCACCGAGGCCTCGACCTCGGGCACGCCCGGCGCGGTAATCCCCATGCTCCGCCATGTGCTGACCGGTTTCACGATCGATTGACCTGCCATCGCGTAGTCAAAATCCGGTGGCAAAGTGATCTCGATCACCGCGGGCACGCCTCGGCTCCACCCGAAACGGGCAAGGTAATTCGCTGTCGAGGCCAGCGCATCCGCCGGATTGGCGGCCCAGACATCACGCCTGCCGTCTCCGGTGAAATCCTGCGCGTAATCGGCATAGGAGGTCGGGATGAACTGTGTATGCCCCATCGCTCCGGCCCAGGAGCCGATCATCCGCCCCTCCGACACATCGCCCGAGGCGATGATCTTCAAAGCGGCGATGAGCTGAGCCTCGGCAAAATCCCGGCGCCGCCCGTCATAGGCCAGCGTCGCCATCGACCGGATCACCGAGAAATCACCCATATTGGCGCCATAGGCGCTCTCGAGCCCCCAGATCGCGACCACGACCTCTTTGTCGACCCCATAGCGGGCCTCGACCGCCTCTAAAATTCCAGCCTGAGCGGCCGCGTTGCGCCTGCCATTGGCGATGCGGGCATCGGAGACGGCGCTGTCAAGATACTCCCAGATCGGGCGGGAAAACTCGGGCTGGAACCGGTCAAGCTCCAGGACCCTGTCATTCACATTGATCCCCGCAAGCGCCCGGTCGACCGTGGCGCCCGGCACACCCGCATTGACCGCCTTGGGCTTGAAGGCCGTCTTCCATGCCTCGAAGCTCGCTGGACGCTGGGCTTCGGTTTGCACCGCTTGGGGCACGGGAGGTTTCGGGCGGGGTTCCACCACTTGACCGTTCGGGGTCAGCCCTTGCCCACCGGCCGGATCGGCACAGGCAGTAAGGCTGAGGCAAAGCAATGCGAGGGGGGCAAGACGCTCCATCGGGTGGCTCCCTGGGTAGTTGCCCGCAACATATAGGTTCTCGCCTCAGAGGTCGAGCCGTGCATGCCGGGTGACCTCGCCAAATTCCGCAGCGGCGATCCGTGCGATGGCACGGCTCAGCGGTTCGCTGATCACCTGCATGCCATGGGC
>JBCDKL010000134.1:0-8182 GCA_038746695.1 Pseudomonadota bacterium
ACTGTCGAGCAGGTCGAGGAAGAAATCATCCGGGTCACAGCTCAGGATCCGCCGCTTGGTTGGAGACATTCGGCGCATCCGCTCCGCCTTCTGGCGGATGTAGAAATAGCCTGAAAGAGTTCGGGCCAAGGGGTCGCGCATCAACGTGATGTAGACTGGCCTCCGCCACCCGGGGATCGGTGCCCAAAAAGGGTGATGTCCGTGCAGGAAGGTCGCCTGGGCAAGCGCCCAGTCGCGTCGAAGAATGCGATCGCGAAACCGCATCGCACTGCGGCGAAGCTGATCCTGCATGCGCACCAGGCCTTGGTTCCATGCGTCCACCTGGCGGTCGGGAAGATGGCATGAAGCATCAGGCCCAATCGCATCGATCAGCATCTCCGAAAGGCTGGTCGAGCCGGTCTTGGGGATGCTGAGAAAGACGAGAACGTCGCGAGTGCGGTCGAAGCCGGGGGTCTGCATCTTGGTAGTATAGGTTAGAGAGGCTCAGATATCCTCGCCCTTTTTAAGCAACTCATCGATCAGTGCGCGGTGGATACCCTCGCTGTCGCCGCCTCGAAAGGTCAGCCCGCCACCCGTGTAAAGCGAGCCATAGGTTTTTGCGAGATTGACCACCTGCCCAAGGGCCGAAATGAACTGATCCTTCTCCAACGGGCGGAGCGGGTGAATGAAGGTGCTCCATAACCGCCCATTGGCGATGGCATAGCGCGCGTCCAACGCGGTGTCGAAATTCGCCTGCATCATCCGGGCAAGCTCCTCCGGTGCGATCCCGGTGGTCGAGCGGATCGGGACCATGGCGCGCATCCGGTCGGCGATCTCGTCGGTAACGATCAGAACGGGCACCTCCTCGATGGTCATCTGGAAGGATCCGCCGTTGCGCTGAGCCGCGGGGTCGAGCCCGGTCACGATCTCGCTCAGCCGGTCGAGCGTCATCGGCGCTTCCTGCGCGATCACGGGGGTCTGCACGGTCAGAAGACCCGCAAGCAGTGCGGCGAAAAGGCGTGTCATGGGCGTCTCCTATCTCTCTGAGCAAAGCGTAGACCCAAGCCGGGCCGGGCGCCAAGCCCCGATCGGCAACTCACCTCTTTTCGTGATGCCTGGGCCGGGCTATGAGACGCCCTGCATGACGAGGTGAGAGATGGAAAAGACATTCGACGCGGCCACTGAAGAGGCGCGAATCTATGCGGAATGGGAGGCTGAAGGTTGCTTCGCCGCCGGGGCCAATGCCTCGCGCGAAGAGACGTTCTGCATCGTCATCCCGCCGCCGAATGTCACCGGCAGTCTTCACATGGGCCATGCGCTGAACAACACGGTGCAGGATATTCTGATCCGCTGGTACCGGATGCGCGGCTTCGACACGCTGTGGCAGCCGGGGACGGATCATGCCGGGATCGCGACTCAGATGGTGGTGGAACGCAAGCTGGTCGAGGAGGGCAATATCCGGCGCACCGACATGGGGCGCGCCGCGTTCATCGAGCGGGTGTGGCGGCAAAAAGCCGAGTCGGAAGGTGTCATCCTCGGGCAACTGAAACGCCTCGGCGCCTCCTGCGACTGGTCGCGGACCGAGTTCACGATGTCCGACACGCTCTCCAAAGCCGTGCTTAAGGTCTTTGTCGAGCTCTACAACCAGGGCCTGATCTATAAGGGCAAGCGGCTGGTCAACTGGGATCCGCATTTCGAGACGGCAATCAGCGATCTGGAGGTCGAGAATCTCGAGCGCGACGGCCAGATGTGGCATTTCAAATACCCGCTCGCCGGCGGTGAGACCTATGAGTATGTCGAGAAGGATGCCGAGGGCGCCGTCACTCTGCGCGAGACCCGCGACTACATCTCGATCGCCACGACCCGGCCCGAGACAATGCTGGGGGATGGGGCGGTCGCGGTGCATCCGTCCGACGAACGCTATGCCCCGATTGTCGGGAAACTCTGCGAGATCCCGGTCGGGCCGAAGGATCATCGCCGTCTGATCCCGATCATCACCGATGAGTATCCGGACCCGGAATTCGGATCGGGCGCGGTCAAGATCACCGGCGCCCATGACTTCAACGATTACGCGGTCGCGAAGCGCGGCAATATCCCCTGCTATCGTCTGATGGACACCAAGGCGGCCATGCGGGCGGACGGAGCGCCCTATGCCGACGAGGCGGCGAAGGCACAGGCGATCGTCGACGGCGCGGCCTTCACCGAGGGGGAGGTGGACGCGATAAACCTGGTGCCTGACGAGTTCCGAGGCCTCGACCGCTATGACGCTCGCAAAAAGGTCATTGCGGAGATCACGGCGGAGGGGCTGGCGGTGATGATCCCCAATCCCGACCGTGACCCGGAGGCTGAGGAGCCGGGGCCAGTCGAGATCCCGCTTGTCGAGGCCAACAAGATGACTGTGCCGACGGGCGACCGCTCGAAGGCTGTGATCGAGCCCATGTTGACCGATCAGTGGTTCGTCGATGCCGAGGCGCTCGCAAAACCCGCGCTTGAGGCGGTGCGGGATGGACAGACGGTCTTCGCGCCCAAGAACTGGGAGAAGACCTATTTCCAATGGCTGGACAATATTGAGCCCTGGTGCATTTCGCGGCAGTTATGGTGGGGTCATCAGGTGCCGGTTTGGTATGGGCCGAGACTGTCTCGACGCGTCGATGGTATCCTCTATAGTATGCCCTATCGCAAACACATCGATTCAGCACCGCCGGGAGAGCTTCGCGGACCGATGGAGTTCGACTTCAAGTCAGAGCCTGTTGCATTCTGTGGTGCCACTGTGGCGGAAGTCATCGAGCAGGCGGATGCGTATTACAAGGAGATGGATCAGAGGTTGGCGGTGATTGGTGTCGCTGACGATGCACAATCTGCGGACGATCTTTTCGGTGAGGAAAACGATGACTCTCTGAAGCAGCCGGTTGAGAGGGTGGTCGTTCGGCTCTACCAGGACCCCGACGTCCTCGACACCTGGTTCTCCTCCGCTCTCTGGCCATTCTCCACCCTCGGCTGGCCTGGAGAAACGGCGGAATTGCAGCGCTACTACAAGACCGATGTGCTGATCACCGGCTTCGACATCATTTTCTTCTGGGTCGCCCGGATGATGATGATGGGGCTGCATTTCATGAAGGACGCCTCGGGCAAGCCGGAGGTGCCGTTCAAGGACGTCTATGTCCATGCCCTGGTGCGTGACAAGCACGGCAAGAAGATGTCGAAAAGCTTGGGCAATGTCATCGATCCTCTGGAACTGATCGACGAATACGGTGCGGACGCCGTGCGCTTTACGCTGACCTCGATGGCGGCGATGGGGCGTGACATCAAGCTCGATACGGGCCGTGTCGCGGGCTATCGGAACTTCTCTACCAAGCTCTGGAATGCCGCTCGGTTTGCCGAGATGAATGGATGCTACGAGGCACCCCCTCCGGCGGAGCTGCCCCCGGCCACAAGGATGATCAACAAGTGGATCATCGGCGAGACGGCCCGGGTCTCGGCTCAGGTCGACGAAGCGCTGGCGGGATATCGGTTCAATGACGCGGCCGGGGCGCTTTACGCCCATATCTGGGGCACGTTCTGCGATTGGTATGTTGAGCTGTCGAAACCGCTGCTTCAAGGCGCAGATGGTGCGGCAAAGGACGAGACTCGGGCGGTCATGGCATGGGCGCTCGACCGTTGCCTGGTGCTGCTCCACCCGATCATGCCATTTGTGACCGAGAGCTTGTGGGGTAGCCTTGCCGCCCGCGAAAGGCGCCTGATCCACGCCGACTGGCCGGAGCTTTCAGAGGATCTGATCGACAAAGCGGCGGATGCCGAGATCGGGTGGGTCGTCAGGGCGATCGAGGGCATCCGCTCGGTCCGGGCCGAAATGGGCGTGCCTCCAGGCGCAAAGATCGAGATGATCCTGACCGGTCATACGGCCGAGGTCGCCATGCGCCTACTCCGGAATGCGGAACTTATCCAACGCCTTGCCAGACTATCCCAATGTGCGGTTGCAGATACGGCGCCAGAGGGTTCGGTCACCTTGCCAATGGAGGATTGCACCATCAATCTGCCGCTGGCTGGGGTCATAGATGTGGCAGCCGAGCAAGCGCGTTTGACCAAAGCCCGGGATAAAGTGGCAAAGGAAATGAAAGGCTTGCAGGGAAAGCTTCAGAACCCAGGCTTCCTCGCCAAAGCGCCTGAAGAGGTTGTGGAGGAGCAACGCGAACGCCTCGCCGCTGCCGATGCCGAACGCGAGAAACTGGAAGCCGCGCTCAGCCGCCTCGCCGCGCTGGCCTAAAGGGCGACCAACGCGAGGCGACCAATATCAGGATCAGAAAGAAGAACAAACCGCCGGAAAGCAGTGCCGCAAGCGACACTTCGACCCCGCCAGAGCCGGTGATCTGGCCCGCCAGTTCTTCGGGATTGGTCAGGGCGAAGGTCACGAAATTATTGCCGAAATGCAGCCCCATCGCCCCGGCCAAGGAGCCGGTGCGCCAGGTGATCAATGCGGCTGCTAGGCCGAACATGGTGGTGATCATCACATAGACGATCCCAAATGTGCCCTGCCAGTGCAGCAGGCCGAACAGGAATGCGGGCAGCACCGCCCAGATCAACGGATTGCGGCAGCGCGCGACCAATTGTTGTTGGAGATAGCCGCGGAACAACACTTCCTCCCCGCCCGTCTGAAGGATCGTCAGTGGGATCAGCGGGATCAAATACCACCCCCAGGCGGAGAGACTGATGGCGATCTCCTGCAAAGTGCCGTTCGAGGCGCCCGACAACGTGCTGCCCGAGGCGATGTCGATCGTAACGGCGATCGCAAGCACGCCAAACGCGATCCCGACCCCAATCCCCGCATGGCTCCAGCGCCAGCGGCCCGGCGCGGCCATCAGTGAGGCGAAGCCACGCCGATGCAGCAGTGACACAGCCAGCCAGGGCCCGATCCACATCCCAGCAAAGGTCAGCAAAAGCACCAGGACCGCCAAGGGCATGGGGACCAGGTCCAGCAGCGCACCCGGATCTGGCATGGCCAGAAGATTCTGCAATCCGGCCCCCTCGAGAAGCGCCAAGATGCCGATCGCGCCACCGATCACCAGGAACAGAAGCGCGACATAGCAGATCGCGCAGAGCAGCACCCCCAGGATCAACCGCCAAAGCGCGGGCCTCCGCCGCCCGGCCCCGATCCAGCCGCGATAGGCTGGGTGGAAAACCGGACGGTGACGGAGAAGCTGTGAAAGCTCGGGTCTATGCAAATTTGCTCCCATATCCGGGGCGAGACTGCCCCGCTGCAACCTCTGCCGCAATGCCGATGCATCGATTGCGTCACGCAGACGCACTGGCTATGAAGGCAAACCGATTTTTTCAGGGAGAGCCACCGGGGATGGACGCCACAACCTTCGACAAATCGCGCCTGCCAAGCCGTCACGTGACAGAAGGCCCAGCCCGTGCGCCGCATCGCAGCTACTACTATGCGATGGGGCTGACCGAGGAGGAGATCCATCGGCCCTTTGTGGGTGTCGCGACCTGCTGGAACGAGGCGGCGCCGTGCAACATCGCGCTCAACCGCCAGGCCCAGGCGGTGAAACTGGGCGTGAAGGAGGGGCGCGGCACGCCGCGCGAGTTCACGACGATCACCGTCACAGACGGGATCGCAATGGGGCATGAGGGCATGCGCTCGTCGCTTGCCAGCCGCGAGGCGATTGCCGACACGGTCGAGCTGACGATGCGCGGCCATGCCTATGACGCGATTGTCGGGCTCGCGGGCTGTGACAAGTCTCTGCCCGGAATGATGATGGCAATGGCTCGGCTGAACGTGGCCTCGGTCTTCCTCTATGGCGGGTCGATCCTGCCGGGGCGGGCCACCGCCGGCGCGGATATCCCTGCCGAGTTTGCCGGGCGCGATCTGACCGTGCAGGATATGTTCGAGGCGGTTGGCCGGCACCAGGGCGGCAACCTCTCCGACACGGCACTCGAGATCCTCGAACGGGTCGCCTGTCCCTCGGAAGGGGCCTGCGGCGGGCAGTTCACGGCAAACACCATGGCCTGCGTCTCCGAGGCGCTGGGACTGGCCCTGCCAAACTCGGCCGGTGCACCCGCGCCCTATCAGAGCCGCGATCAATATGCCGAAGCGTCGGGCCGTGCGGTCATGCATCTGGTCTCGCAGAACATCCGTGCCCGGCACATCGTGACCCGCAAAAGCCTCGAGAATGCGGCCAGGGTTGTTGCCTGCACCGGAGGATCGACCAATGCGGGCCTGCACCTGCCGGCCATCGCCCATGAGGCCGGGATCGATTTCAGCCTCCAGGACGTCTGCGACATCTTCAAGGAGACCCCCTATTTCGTCGATCTTAAACCGGGGGGAAAATACGTGGCCAAGGATCTCTGGGAGGTCGGTGGCGTCATGGTGGTGATGAAAGAGCTGATGCGCGGCGGCTATATCCATGGCGATTGCATCACGTCGACAGGGCGCACCATGGCTGAGAATCTTGCGGATATCGCGGGCGAGGCAGATGGCCGGGTGATCTATCCCGTCGACAAGCCGATAACACCGACCGGCGGCGTAGTGGGTTTGAGCGGCAACCTCGCCCCGGAAGGCGCCATCGTGAAGGTGGCGGGGATGAAACGGCTGCGCTTCGAAGGCCCTGCTCGGGTGTTCGAATGCGAGGAAGACGCCTTCGCTGCAGTCCAGAGGCGCGAATACAAAGAAGGCGAAGTCATCGTCATCCGAAATGAGGGACCCCGCGGCGGCCCGGGCATGCGCGAGATGCTGGCGACCACTGCGGCGATCTCGGGCCAGGGCATGGGCTCGAAAGTGGCGCTGATCACCGATGGCAGATTCTCGGGTGCGACCCGGGGGTTTTGCGTCGGTCATGTCGGCCCGGAAGCCGCGGTCGGCGGGCCGATCGCACTGATCCGGACAGGGGATATCATCTCCATCGATGCGAAGCGCGGCACGATCAAGGTCAAGCTGACGGCGACCGAGCTGCGCCAGCGAAAGAAAGCATGGATCGGTCCGCGCGAGACGATCTATGGCGCGGGTGCTTTGTGGAAATACGCGCAATTGGCAGGGCCGGCAAAATCCGGCGCTGTCACCCATCCGGGCGGTGGGGATGAGCGGCATTGCTACGCCGATCTTTAGAAGGAGAGTCGGGGGGTTGGGTTTGTTTGTGAAGTGCTGCGTTGTCTTGGCGCTGGGGCTTGTAAGTCTGACCGCGGGCTGCACCGGTTTCGGAGAGAGCGGGCTGAGGGCGGAGCTCACACGGGTCAAGTCGATCAACGGCTTCGAGATCCTGGGTCAGGCGAGCCATCGGGCAGATATCTCCGCGCGCGGGCGCCGAGTGCGGATCGAACCGGCCAACGGGCTCTGCATCGCCGAGGATTCGGTGGCGGTGATGAAGGACGGCGCCTTCGCGATGATCGCGGAATGCGGGGCCGAGGAACTGGTGGGTGCGGCCGATGGGACCTCAGAGCTTGCGTTTCCCGGCGTTTTGACGATTTCAGTCTCGGGCCAGAGCGGCTTTGACGGCGAGCGCAGCGATGCCGAGATCGCTCGGCTGAAAGCCTTTCTCGAGACGCCAACCGGCAAGGCTTCGCTCGGCCGGGATGGACGGGCCGATGGGGTGAAGATCCTCGATATGCGCGAGATTGGCGATGCGCTCTATGTGCATCTAGAGGATGCGGGCGAGGATCACCTCTCGGTCTTTGCACCACGCTTTTGGCGGGCATTTGTGCGGGTTAATGAACGTCTGGTACTGGCCACCGCGAACGGATTCTCGAAGGGCGTCGCTGCGGATGAGAGCCTTCTCAATTTGCTCGCTCTGCAGGTGACAAAGATGCGCCAGGCCAATCTTGCACCAGTGCATTCCGAGGAGATTCGGCTGGCACGGCTCGCGGATGCCGATCTGAAGGTGGCCAGCGGAGCGATCGCGCCGGGATCGGCGGAGGAACAAGAGGCCGGACTCTACGCCCCAGAGACATCGCCGCAGCCCTATCGCAGGTTGGATCGGGGCGAGACCGGGGTGCAGGTGGAGACCGTGCTGGTCAATCCAGGCGAGGGTCTGTCCGATCTCGCCAATACTGCCGGTGAGACGCCCGGCGATGCACCCGACGGCGAGACTCTGGCGATCGGTGGCCCATCCACCACCGAGCCGGTCCTGCCGCCCCCAGGTGAACCAGGCCGCCACGCGCCGCGAACGTCGCCCGCCGCTCCACCGCGGCCAAGCTGACCGCCATCAGA
>JBCDKL010000135.1:0-8168 GCA_038746695.1 Pseudomonadota bacterium
GCCGGGAAGCGTTGCGCGAATGTGGCATGCACGCCGAAGACGATCGCCAAGGTCACGAGGCACAGGGTTGAAATGAAACCTGGAATTCGCTCCATGACCGGTAGTGTCCACCTTCTGGCTGCGACCGTGGCGCGAGCGCTAACAAATATCCCTTTGAAGGGCAACCGGCGGTTCTTCACGCCGCCCGCGCTTCCATTTTTGTCAGCGAATCACTAGGTTCCGATGTCACGCGGCCCAGGGTCGCGTCAGTTTTGGACGCTCTGAGGGAGCGCTGTTCAGGAGGCTGAGATAGCCAGAAGACCGCACCACGCGCCGCCGACCCGTGAGACCGGCCCGCGCGTCAATGGCATGATCCGTTCCTACGAGATCCGCCTGATCGACGAAAATGGCGACAATGTCGGCGTCGTCTCGCCCGAGCGGGCGATGGACATGGCCGCAGATGTCGGGCTCGACCTGGTCGAGATTTCGCCCAACGCCAAACCGCCTGTCTGCAAGATCATGGACTTTGGCAAGTTCAAATACGAGCAGCAGAAAAAGGCGAACGAGGCGAAGAAGAAACAAAAGACCATCGAAATCAAAGAGGTCAAGTTTCGCCCCAATATCGACACCCACGACTACGATGTGAAGATGCGCTCGGTGCATAAGTTCCTGGGCGAGGGTGATAAAGTGAAGGTCACTCTGCGGTTCCGTGGGCGCGAGATGGCGCACCAGGAATTGGGGCGAGATCTCTTGCAGCGCATAGCCGGCGATGTCGAGGAGCTCGGCAAGATCGAAGCGATGCCAAAGCTGGAAGGCCGGCAAATGACCATGGTGGTGGCCCCGGCGAAGACCTGATGTCCTCCAACAATCGGGGCGGTGTGGGTGGCGGATCATTCGACCTTCGCCTGCGCTCCCCCAGTTCCGAACGCAATCTAGAACCAATCCGGTTGAAGCTGACCGAGTTGCTGGGTCCGGGCCCGGGCCGTCTGTTGGAGATCGGATCCGGCAGCGGCTATCACGCCGCCCATCTCTCGCTGGCTTTGCCAGGCTGGAGCTGGATCGCCTCGGATCCCGACCCCGGTCACCGGGCCAGCATCGCCGCCTGGGCGGCGCATCTGGGCGCGGATTTGGCAGAACCGCTGCCGCTCGACATGCTTTCGGACTGGACGGCTGAGCTGTCGCAGCTTGGGTTCGACGCCGTTTTCTCAGCCAATGTGATCCATATCGCCCCGTGGCCGGTCGCCGAAGGGTTGATCGACGGGGCCGCCAAGCTTCTAAGACCTGGGGGAAAGCTGCTGTTCTATGGGCCCTTCATCGAGGGGGGCCAGCATACCGGAGCCGGAAACGCCCGCTTCGATGCCAGTCTGCGAGCAGAAAACCCGGGCTGGGGTCTGAGAGACACCGACGACGTCGCCAGGGGCGCCAAGTCGAAAGGCTTTGGCCCGCCCGTTCGGCACCTGATGCCGTCCAACAACCGGATCCTGGAGTTTGCCCTGCCGGGGTAAATCGGCAGGGCGCACGTATCCCGCTCATCGGGTTTTAAAAGCCGGACTTGGGGAGCGATTACTTCACCGTGACCGAGATCTTGTCGGACATCACCGGCGGGCTGTGTGGGATATGGCTCCAATCGCCCAGCACAAGTTGCAGAGTGTGCTCGCCTGCCGGCAGATCCAAAGTCACTTCGGTCTGGCCGCCCCCGAAATGGCGGTGATTGTCGTCAAGGGGGATCGGCTCGTTCAGCTCGTCCCCTTCGATCGCTTCGTTGATGATCAAATGGTGATGGCCAGTGGAGTCAGCCTCGGTGCCCGCGGGAGCGACGCCCATTCCCTTCAGGCCGAACTTGATCGTCACCGGATTGGTAAGCGTGTCGCCATCCTTGAGATTGATGAAATAGACCTCGGCCCCCTCGGGTGCCGGTGTCTCTCCAGCAATCGTCGGTGCCGCGATCAGGGCGGTGGCGGCGGCGAGAGCATAGAGTGCGGTTTTCATTGGCTGGTCCTCCCCATAAGATCCTCGGAGTGTTGCGTACTTTTCATGACGTGACAGTAGAACACAGGACAGGCCGGAATATTCATTTGCCCGCAAAAAAAAGTGAAGCCGAGATCCGGGCGGGCCTGCCCGCATTGATGCCGCGGCTTTGGCGCTATGGCCTTGTTCTGTCGGGCGATCCGGCACAAGCGCAGGATCTGGCACAGGCGACCGCCCTGCGCGCCTTGGAACGGGCCGCGCAATTCGCCCCAGGCACAAGGCTCGACCGCTGGTGTTTCTCGATCCTTGTCTCGATCTGGAAGAACGACCTGCGCGCTCGCAAGACCCGGATAGGCAACGGCGAGGTCGTCGTCGAGGAGGCAGGGCTGATTGACAATTCTCCCGCTGTGGAGGTGAATATTCTAGCCAACCGCGTGTTATCACTCACGAACCAGCTGCCCGAGGGACAGCGCATGGCCATTTTCCTGGTCTATGTCGAGGGTCACTCCTATGCCGAAGCCGCGGCGCAGATGGAGATCCCGATCGGTACAGTGATGAGCCGGCTGGCCAATGGGCGCAAACGGTTGAAACAGGCGATGGGTGAAGATGGGACCTGAGATGGGACAGATCGACGAAGCGACCCTCGTCCGCATCTTGGACGGAACCGCCTCGGACGCCGAAGAGGAAGCGGTCGCAGAGGCGATGGCGCTCGATCCGGGCCTGAGCGCGCGTCTCGATGCGCTGTCGCCTAATCTCGCCGCGTTTCGTGAGGGAATGGACGCGTTGCTGACGCAGGCTCCAGCGGTGTCGATACCGATCGAAGCGCCGCGAGCGCGGCCGCTCTGGCACTATGTGGCAGCGGCGGTTCTTTTGTTCAGCCTGGGCGTGGCCGTCGGGCGGGCTGTGCCCGATCCCGCCGCGGACTGGCACCAGGCGGTGGCCGATTATCAAGCGCTCTACACCACTGCGACCCTGACCGCGGTGCCGCTATCGCCTGCGATGCGCGAGACCGGACTGGCCGAGACCTCGGCAGCACTCGGGCTCGAACTGACCAGCGAGACGATAGCCGCCCCGGGGCTGAGCTTTCAGCGTGCACAGATCCTGGAAGTCGATGGTGCCCCGCTCGCACAGCTCGTCTATCTCGACACCGCGGGCCAGCCGGTCGCCTTCTGTATCACCCGCCGATCCGGCGCTGCGCGGCCGGCCGAAACCGCTCGGTTCGGCAGCCAGACCGCCCGTATCTGGCGGCAGAACGGTTGGGGCTTCATCCTGATCGGCGAGGTCTCGGAGGGCCAATTGCGGGCTGCGGAACGCGATCTGATCGATAAAATCGCCCTATGAGCGCATCCTCTCTTGGCCCTGGCCTGGGCTGGGGATAGGCTTGTGTCATGGCTGACAGCACTCTCTTCTCCGGGCGCCGCTGGCACGATATGGGCGGCCTGGATGCGGGCGGTATCGATCCCGATACCCATGATTACGCGCTTTGGGAGAAACGGGTCGATGCGCTGATGGTAATTGCCTCGTCCAAAGGTTTGATGACCGTGGACGGGCTGCGCCGGGTTCTGGAGGACATGGGCCCGGAGGCATTCGAGACCATGACCTACTATGAGCGCTGGATCTCCAGCGTCACCCAGAACATGATCGAATCGGGCGCCTTCTCGATCGAGGAACTCAACGCCAAGATGGAGGAAGTCGCCGCCCGCGGCGCCACCTATGGCGAGGCGCAGGGGGCGGCCGAATGATCCCCGAGGTCACTCCACCAACTTTCGCGCCGCCCTATGATGCGGGCCAGCCACGGTTTCGGCCAGGCGAAGTGATCCGGGTCAAGCGCGGTCCGTCGCCGGGCCATATCCGCACGCCCTGGTACTTGCGCGGCAAGACCGGCCGGATCGAGCGGATCTGCGGTGCTTTCGGCAACCCGGAGGAGCTTGCCTATCGTAGGCCTGGCGGCGAGACGGTCCTCTATCGCGTGCGCTTCTCGATGGTGGAGCTCTGGGGCGAAGGGGCGGATACGCTGGATGCCGAGATCTATGAACACTGGCTCGAGCATGTCTAGGCAACTGCTTATCGCTGCTTTGATCCTTGGTGCGTCGCCCGCGTTGGCCGAGGATCCAAGCTCCTGCCGCTTCGCCTCCGGCGGATCGGTTGCCGTATTGCTTGCAGCGATGGAGAGCAAAGAGTGCCAACCCGGCGATGTGCTTCATATCAGCTTTTCCGAGAGCTCCGAGACCAGCCCTGCCGAGTTCGCCACAAAACACTGCGATTTCGACCGCCAGATCCTTTGGCAACAAAGCGGTGCCGGGACCGAGCTTGTCTGCGCTCTCACCCATCGCCCGCATATCCTGATCCACAATGACAGCAGCGGAGGCCCGTGATGCCGCATGACGACCACGGACCCAGCGCTTTTCGCCCCGATAATGACACTCCGCTGACCTATTGGCAGCAGATGGAGATCGCTGTGCGCGAGCTTCTGGTCGAGAAAGGCGTGACCACTCCGGCCGAGATCTCGGCCCAGATCGCGCGCATGGATGCGCGCAGCCCCGCCAAGGGCGCCGAGGTTGTGGCGCGCGCCTGGACCGATCCAGATTTCAAATCCCGGCTGCTCGCGGACGGCTCGTCCGCGATTGCCGAAATGGGTGTCGAGGTCGAGACGATGAAGCTGGTGGTGGTCGAGAACACCGCCCCTTCGGCGTCTGCCGGGGGTGTGCACAACGTGATCGTCTGCACACTCTGTTCCTGCTATCCGCGCAATCTCCTGGGACTGCCGCCGGATTGGTACAAGACCCGCGCGTACCGCAGCCGCACAGTGCGCGAACCGCGCAAGGTTCTGGCTGAGTTTGGGCTTACCCTCCCCAACGAGACCGCCGTCCGGGTGCATGATTCGACTGCGGATATGCGCTATCTCGTGCTGCCCTACCAGCCAGCCGGGACCGAAGGATGGGACGCGGCCGATCTCGCCGAGCTCGTCACCCGCGACTGCATGATCGGTGTGGCCGAGCCCAGCCTGCCGTGACGACATGAAGACCCGAAGATGACCACTGCACCCAGGCCACGCTTCTTGGCCCGGCCTTTCGCCGAAGTGCAACGCCGCCATGACAGGCTGGCGCCGATGACGCGGGGGATTATCGGCATCTTGGTGGCGATGTTTCTTTTCACCTGCATGGATGTGATCGCGAAGACGCTTCTTACCCGCTATCCAACCCCGCAAGTGGTGTGGGCGCGCTATGCCGGTCAAACCCTGTTGATGCTGATCGTCTTCCTTCCCAGCATCGGACGGCGCCTGCGCACCCGGCATCTGAGCCTCCAACTGCTGCGCTCGACCCTCTTGTTCGGAGCGACCTGTTTCTTCTTCACCTCGCTCAACTTTCTCGGCCTCGCGGAGACGGTAGCCCTGTTTGAAATCGCGCCCCTTTTGATCACTCTGATGGGGGCTCTGGTCCTGGGTGAGCAGGTTGGTCTGCGCCGTTGGATTGCTGTGGTCGTTGGGCTGATAGGCGCTTTGATCATCCTGCGCCCAGGCTTCGATGTGTTCCAGCCCGCAGCCCTTCTGCCGATGATCGCGGCGACCTGCATGGCGGCCTATCAGATCGCCACCCGCTATCTGGGCGCCGCCGAGCCGATCTGGACCACCATGCTTTATACCGCTGGCGTCGGCACGCTGCTGGCCACGCCTGTGATGCCGTTTGTCTGGCAGAGCCCTAGTCTCAGTGACGCCGCGATCTTTGCGACTTTCGGCTGGATCGGCTTTGTCGGCCATCTTTGCCTGGTTTATGCCCTGGGACAGGCCCCGGCCTCGGCATTGGCGCCGTTCAATTATGCGGGCTTCGTCTGGGCCACGCTTCTGGGCTTTATCTGGTTCGCGGAACTGCCGGACGGAGTGACCTTCCTGGGGGCCGGGATCATTGTCGCGGCGGGGCTCTATGTCTGGCACCGCGAGCGGGTCGGAGCGGCGGGATGAGCCAGGATTTCCTCCCCCGGCTCGGTCATCACAGCAGCGATCTCTTGCGCCTCGCATGGCCGGTGATGCTCAGCCGGGCGGGGATCCTGCTGATGGCCTTCTGCGATATCGCCATGCTGGGGCGCTATGGCGGGGGCGAAGTTGGGGTGTCAAATCTCGGCCTTTCCATCTTCGTGCCGATCCTGGTTGTCGTTATCGGGCTTTGCTCGGGCATGGTGCCGGTGATCAGCCATGCCTTCGGCGCGGGCGCCTGGCGCGAATGCGGTCGGGCCTGGCGGCGCGCGATGGTCTGGGGCACAGTCCTGTCGTTATTCGGGATCTGGCTGGTCTGGCAGGCCGAGGATATCTTGCTCTGGCTGGGCAGCGTCGGGATGGGTCCGGGTGAGAGCCTGGCGGTGCGCGGTGGAGCGGCAGCTCAGGCCATGGCGCCGGGTCTGCTCGCCCAGGTCCTGTTCGCAGTTTGCGCCTTCTATCTGGAAAGCACACGGCGCCCACGTTTTGCGATGATCGCCATGCTGTTGGCCAACCTGGTCAATCTGGTTTTCAACTGGGTGCTGATCTTCGGCAATCTGGGCCTGCCCGAGATGGGCGCGGTCGGTGCAGGCATTGCCTCGACCATAGCCCGCTTTGCCGCCTTGGGCCTGATCCTCTGGTACATCTATGCCCAAAGGGAGCCGGAGGAGGCCGGGGTCAGCGGCCCGTGGGAGACCTTTTGGGGCCCTGGCGGTTGGCGCGCCGGGTGGATGATGCGCAAGCTCGGCTTCTCGGCGGGGGTTTCCAACGGGTTCGAGACGTTCGGCTTCGCCTCGATGAGCCTATTCGCCGGGCGGCTGGGATCGGAGGCGCTGGATGCCTATTCGATCTCGCATAACATGGTCTCGACCCTCTTCATGGTCGGTCTCGGGCTGGCGATCGCCACCGGTGTGCGGGTCGGGATCGAACAGGGCAAGGGATGTCCCGAAGAAGCGACCTTTGCCGGATGGACCGGGCTCCTGGCCGCTTTGGTGATCATGGGGGGGCTGGGACTGGTGGTTTATGCCTGCCGCGACATGCTTGCTTGGATTTATACCGACGACCCCGCCGTGCAGGCCCGGGTGGTGGGCATCTTCGTGATCTCGGCCTTCGTCTTTCTGCCCGATACAGCGCAGATCGTGATGGGCCAGGCGGTTCGGGCGCTTGGAGATGCCTGGGTGCCGATCCTCTGCTATGCTCTGGCGTTCTTGGTTCTGTTGATCCCGATGGGATGGGTGATGTTGGCGAAATTCGGCTGGGATGAGCGCGGGCTGGTGATCGCGATCATCACCGCCTGCACGCTGGCAACTATCAGCCTCTCCTGGCGCTTCTACCTTTTGACCAGCCGCGCCCGGCCATGAGCTATTACAGCAGCAAGGACCGCTGGCAGGTCAGGGCCGTGGAGTGGACACTCTTCGCTCTTGCATGGTCCTTTCGTCAGATCACATGGCCGATAGGCACCTGGCGGCTGACCGGAGCGCTTGCGCCTTTTGGGGGATGGCTGGCGTTGCGCGTACCAGGGTTTTCGCGCCGCGCGGCCGATAATCTCAACCATGTCTGGCCCGAACTGCCTCCCGAACGCCATCGCGAGATCATCGCCGGTGCCGGGCGTGAAATGCTGGCGTTGATGGTCGAATACAGCCGGCTCGACAAGATGCTCGACGAGGTGGCGATCGAGATCGATGGCGAAACGGTGCTCCGACATCGACCCGCAGGAAAAGGCGCGATCCTGGTGACCGCGCATTTCGGCAATTGGGAGGCCGCGCGTTTCGGCGCCAAGCAGATCGGCCATGAATGCGGGATCATCTATCGCGCCTTCAACAATCGCTATCTCGACCGGTTCACTCTGGGCCTGATCCCGAAGGCCGGCACACCCGTGCTGCAAAAAGGCACCGGCATGCGCCAACTCTACGCCCATATCGCCAAAGGGGGCGTTGCGATGATCCTGGTCGATCAGCGCAATTCAGGCGCGCCTTTCATCGACTTTCTCGGAGAACCGGCCGAGACAGTGACGGCGGCGGCGGAGCTTTCGCTGCGCACGGGCGCGCCTCTGATCCCCTGTGTCGCCTATCGCGACCGCGCCGCCCAGCGCTTCCGGGTGCATTTCGAGCAACCGGTGACCGGCGTGGATGCCGAAGAGATGATGGCCGAGGTCAATGCCCGGATTGCCGGCTGGATCGCCCGCGCGCCCGAGCAATGGTTCTGGTTCCACCGCCGCTGGCGGCGAACGCCGCGCTCGCGCCCTTCGGAC
>JBCDKL010000136.1:0-8161 GCA_038746695.1 Pseudomonadota bacterium
AGTGGAGAGCCCCATGCAGAGCCCCTCCTCCGCCAATAGATCGAAGACGATGGGGACAGCCTCGCTGTCAGGGATATTATAGGGGAAATCGACCTCGAGCCCGTCGAGATTTGCGGTGATCCGGCCCTGTCCGATACCTTCGGAGAAACTGGACCCCTCGGCCTTCAATTCCCCATGCGTATAGTAGTGCCAAAGGGCGGCGCCATCGGGATCGGCCAAACCAATCTTCACCTCGGGCTTGCGCGCGCGCAAACCCGCCGCGGTGCCCGCCAGAGTGCCTCCTGACCCGCAGGCGCAGATGAAACCATCGACCTTGCCGCCGGTCTGCTCCCAAATCTCGGGGCCAGTTGACTCGATATGCGCCTGGCGATTGGCGACATTGTCGAATTGCTGCGCCCAGATCGCGCCGTTCGCTTCGGTCTCGGACAATTTTTCAGCCAAGCGGCCCGAGTAATGGACGTAATTGTTGGGGTTGCGATAGGGGACAGCTGGCACCTCAACCAGGGTCGCGCCGGCCAGGCGCAGCATCTGCTTTTTCTCGTCCGATTGGGTCTCGGGGATTACGATCACCGATTTAAAGCCCATCGAGGCGCCCACCAGGCTGATCCCGATCCCGGTATTGCCCGCCGTGCCCTCGACGATCGTCCCACCCGGCGCGAGGCGTCCCTTCGCCACCGCGTCGCGAATGATCCAGAGTGCCGCCCTGTCCTTGACCGACTGGCCCGGGTTCATGAATTCCGCTTTGCCGAGGATTTCGCAGCCAGTTCGTTCAGAGGCCTTGTTCAACCGGATCAGCGGAGTGTTGCCCACGGCATCCGGCAGGTTCTTATAGATCTTGGTCATTGGCCATCCTCACGCCAAACGGGGTCCCTGTCTTAGGCCGCCCGTTCGGCGCACTCAACCCTTCTGCACCCGCCGCGCGACCCGCTTAGCCAGCAGCCCGAAGTGTCCGGGCCCGCGCCATGATATCGGGCCAGATCTGATCGACCTCCTCGATGGTCAGGTGCCCGTAGTAGCTCATGTATTCACGCGCCGCTCTCAAGGCGACCGGGCGCTCGTTCAGGCGCCAGAAGGTGTAATCCCAGGGCAAATCGGTCTCTAACGCCTTTCCCGTGCCGCGGAAAAATTGAGCGCTGATCCAACCGTCCTGAGTACGGATATCGAGATCGCCGAGCCCGTACTCCGCCTCTTCGAAGTACTCCAGGCGCGCGATATCCTCGGCGCTTGGCGAGATCAAAGCCATGCCAGCGGCCACTCGCCCGGGAGCCGGGACCAGGACCGGGTAGGCCTCGGTCGCCAGTTGCACCGTGTGCATATCCGGCGCCTCAGCGGCGAGAAACTCCCCTGCCGGCACTTCATGATCCAAAACGATTTGCAACAGATCCCGATCACGCAGGGATCCGTAGAAAAAAATTGGTTTCATTGTAGAACCGTTCCAAGTAGGGTCAGCGAGATTGCGGAGGTGCTGTCTAACGGTTTCCCACGCGCACGGGAACCGTATTTCTGGCATCGCCTGCAAGACCGAGAAAAATTTTGGGAGAAGCCCAAGATCGGTGATCCAATCGTTGAGACAGCGCGTAGAAAGCGGACAAATGACAATGATGCGCAGTTCCTACATGCCAGTACATACACCAAGCCCGGATCTGCTCGCAGAGTATGCGAGCGGCACAGCTTCGCCCGCAACGGCATTGTTCGTTGCCAGCCACCTGACCTATGCCCCCGGCAGCCGGTCTGACATTGCTCTTCTGGAAGAGATTGGCGGTGCAGTATTGGCAGAGGAAGTGCAGGAGCCGATGTCGGCTCGCGCATTGAACGGTCTTTTTGCCGCGATCGATGCAATACCCGGGGTAGCACCCGTCGCGCGTCCCGCAGAAACTTTGCCCGGCGGATACAGCCAAGCGGACGGTATCCTGCCACGCCCAGTTCAAAACGCGATCCAAATGCCGCTGGATTCGATTCCGTGGAAGTTTCGCCTTCCGGGCGTGTCGGAGTACGAATTGGACGGTTTTGGCGATGAGAAGGTGAGCATCCTGCGCGCCCGTCCTGGAAGTGCCGTTCCGCAGCATACGCATAACGGTCGCGAAATGACTTTGGTCATGACGGGAGCCATGCAGGATGGTGAGCGAATCCTTCGTGCGGGTGATTGCGCGATCCATGACGAGGAAGACGATCACCGCCCACAGATCATTGGCGACGACACCTGCTATTGCCTGATCGTGATGGATGGTGGTTTGCGCTTCACCGGGCGTTTCTCGCGCGCGTTGAACTTGTTCAGCGAGTGACCCAATGCGCCGCCGCGATGTACTTTGCAGTGCCATGGCGGCAGGCTGCGCTTCCCTCCTCCCCGCGATAGCAACCGGAGCCGAACGCGCTCAGAGGCGGTTTCGCGTGTTGCGAGATGGCGACGATATCGGCACCCATTCCCTGAGCGCGACCCTTGACGACCGCGGCTTTGTGATCGAGATCCGCATCGATCTTGCAGTCAAGGTGCTCGGCTTCACCGCCTATAGCTACAATCTCATCAATCGAGAGACTTGGCGCGATCAGCAGCTTGTCTCGGTCGATTCCCGGGTCAATGACGATGGCGACGAGGATTTCTGCAAGGTCGCGCGCGAAGGCGACGAGTTGTCGATCTCCGGCTCTCGCTTCACCGGCAAAGTGCCTGGGTCGGCGGTGACGACCAGCTATTACCATCCGGACTTCATCTCGCGACGGCCCTGGATCTCGAGTCAGAGCGGGCGGCCGCTGGAGATTGACATCGCCCCCTCCGGAGAAAATGCGTTCCAGGTCAGTGGGCAACTGACCACCAAGCTGACCTATGACTCCCGCGGCGAATGGATGGGCGCCGAGTTCGACGCAGGCGGCGAATTGGGCACCTATGAACTGATCTCCGAGACCGGTCTGATCTCACCGCTCTGGACCGCTTCTTGAGCGTGTTTCAAAAGGTGATGCGCCCCAGCGATGGGGCGGCCTGGGTAACCGGTGCGTCGGGCGGGATCGGTCAGGCAGTGACCTTGGCTTTGGCCGAGAAGGGCTGGACCGTTTACGCCACCGCCCGAAAAACCGAGGCGCTGGAGGCCATGTCCGCGACCAACCCCGGCATACGCCCAATGCCCGGTGATGTGACCGATCTGGACACGATGCGCCAGATCGTGGCCGAGATCACCAAAGAAGGCCCGCTGGCGTTGGCACTGCTGAACGCGGGGATCTATCACCCGATGCGGGCGCAGGGTTTCTCGGCCGAGAAAGCACGCCAGACCTTCGACGTGAACCTGACCGGGGTGACCAACGCGCTCGACCCGGTACTCGCCCATATGATCGCGCGGCAGGATGGGCATATCGCGTTGACCGCTTCGGTGGCGGGCTATCGCGGCCTTCCAAATGCAGCTCCTTACGGCGCGACCAAAGCGGGATTGATCGCCATGGCGGAGTCGCTGGCGATGGATCTGGTCGATTGCGGGGTTCGGATATCGGTAATCAATCCTGGTTTCGTCGAGACAGAGGCGACCTCGGTTAACGAATTTGAAATGCCGATGCTGATGCAGCCCGACGCGGCAGCAACGGCGATCATTCGCGGGTTGGAGCGGCCAGGTTTCGAGATCCGCTTTCCCTGGATCTTCGCGGCGATCCTGCGCGCCGTGGGCTTGCTCCCAAACCAGGCGTATATCTGGACGGTGCGCAAGCTTTTGGGCTGGGACAAGATCGACGCCTGAGGCAGTTAGGCTTGCTGCATCGCCATTCGGTCGAGCGGGAAGCGCCACATCAGGGCGACGGCAAGAAGCTTGAGGACAATCGGAACCCCGGCATAGAGGTAGGAGAGAGTGGCCAGAGCCGCCTCGGAATTCTGCCCCCCCGTCTCAAACCCGGCCCAGCCGAGCGCCATCAATGCAAGACCCGACGAAAGAGCCAGAGAAGCCTTGGTCGCGACCTGCCAGATCGCAAAAAAGATCCCCGCCCGCCGCGCGCCGGTGCGTCGTGTATCGAGCTCCACCACATCGGCCTGGATCGCCGGCGGCAGAGCTAGGTCGGCACCAAAGGCCAGCCCGGTCAACGCCGAGATCCATAGGAAGCTTGCGAAATCCCCCGGGCCGAGGGTCAACGCCCAGCCAAAGACCACCGACGCCCATAGCATCGCCAATCCCCAAGCCCGGTGCTTACCGATCTGTCGGGCGAGAAAACTCCAGAACGGGATGCCGAGGATCGCGGTGGCGAAATAGGTCAGAAGGCTCGCAGCGGCGACTTCGAGCCCGACCGCCTCGAGCACCACGCCCTCACCCAACAGCACATCTCCGACAAAGAAAAGGAAGAGAGTCACCGGAATGCCATTCGCCGCGCCGTTGACGAACCAGGCAAGCAGCACCCGGCGGAAGGGCAGGTTCTCGCGCATTGCCTGCCAGCCCTCGCGCAGGCTGGGCAGATCGGCGCCCGCGCCTCCGCGGTCCTCAGTCCCCGCAAAGGCGGCCAAAACTGTCAATGGCAGCCCAATCGCCACGACGAGCGCCAGAGCTGCCAGCCCCTCACCACCCGCACCGGCACCGAAATAGACCAAGGTGGCCACCAAGGTCCCGATCAGCACGAACCCTTCGCGCCAGGCGGTTACTCTGGTGCGACCATCGTAATCCTCGGCAATCTCGGCACCCCAGGCGGCATAGGGGGTCTGCGCCATGGTCCAGCCCAGCGTGAGCACGAAGAGCCAAAAGATCGCGTGGCCCAGCCCGGCATCCTCGGGCGGTACAAAGGCCTGCCAGGTGCCCAGCAGGATCACCGGCACTGACAGGCCGAGCCACAGCCTGCGCCGACCGAAGCGCGCCTTCGTCCGGTCGCTGACCCAGCCGATCACCGGATCCGAGACCGCATCGAACAGGCGAATCGCGATCCAGGCGGCTCCGATCGCCGCCAGATCGACCCCACGCTCGGCAACATAAAAAGGGGTGACGTAGGAGAAGAGCGGCAGATAGATCACCGCGAGGATCACCGCCGGCAGGGCATAGGTGATCAGGGTGAGCGGGCTGGGCGTGTGGGATATGCCGCCGGTCATCGGCGCACGGGCCACAGCGCAGATGTCAGCTTTCGGGCCCCATTCGACCGCGGAGCAAGCGCACCAGACACCAATGAAGGATCTCGGTCAAAATCCCGACCGCGGCTGCCGCGATCACGATCACGGTCAAAAGTGGGACATCGAACACGAGTACGATCAGTGGTTCCGCCGCACTGCCGAACAGCCTTGCAAAGTCCCCGTAATCGCCAATTGTGCGAAAATTGCCGCCGATCTCGATCAAGAACATGAACAACAACAGCGCGAGGAAGAGTGTTAGCACACCGGCCCAGATTCCATTGGCGATGGCCACGATCACGCCCCAACCCTGACGCTTTGCGAGGTTGACAAATCCGACCGCGGCGGCGGCGATCGGTGCCAACACCAGCAATTCCGGTGCCTCGGTGATCAGGGCCGAAGCTTCCGGGCGTGAAAGCGCCACATTGATGCCCCATGCCAGGAGAATGGCACAGAGGAACCGGAAGAGAAGCATCCAGCTCTCCGACAGCGGACCGAGATAATAGGGAGGCTCCTACCATCTCGCTCAAATCCCACCCGCCGCGAAACTGCCGCATTTAGGCCGGTCTACGCAAGGAAATTTGTGTAACATCTGTGGTGCCCGCCAAAAAACACGCTGCACAACAGGCCAGGTAGAAGCTCCACATCCGTCTGAAACGGTCGTCAAAGCCCATTTGATGCAGGTCGGGCCAGCGGTTGTGGAAGCGCATGGACCACTCGCGCAGGGTGCGGGAGTAGCTCTCGCCGAACTCGGTCGACCCCTGTGATTCGAGCCCTGCCGCCCGCGCCTGGCTCCGCAACACCGTCGGAGACGGCAGCATACCGCCCGGGAAGATGTACTTTTGGACGAAATCCGTGCCTTTGCGATACGTGTCGAAAAGCTGATCGGAGATCGTGATCACCTGCAATCCGGCAACCCCGCCGGGCGACAGCCGCTCGCGCAATCCGCCGAAATAGGCGGGCCAGAACTTCTCGCCCACAGCTTCCAGCATCTCGATCGAGGCAATGCCGTCGTAGCGCCCGGTCTCATCACGATAGTCGCGGATGACGATATCGGCCCGCTCGGCAAGGCCGGCTTCGAACAGCCGTTTCTTGGCAAAATCATGCTGTTCGCGGCTGAGGGTCAGCCCGGTAATGCGCCAGCCTCTCTCGCGGATCGCATGTTCCGCGAATCCGCCCCAGCCACAGCCGATCTCGAGGATCTCGGCGCCTGCGCCCAACCGGCGCTCAGGGTCGATCCGGTCGCAGATCGCGGCATATTTGTTGGTCTGACCGGCGACCATGTCCTCGCCCTGACCGGAATAGAGCGCCGAGGAATAGCTCATCGTCTCGTCCAGCCAGGCGCCGTAGAACTCGTTCCCGAGGTCGTAGTGATAGGAGATGTTCTTCTTCGACCCGCGCTTGGTGTTCGCCCTCAGCCAGTGGCGTAGCCGCTCATAAGCGCGGACCAGGGCGGCACCGGTGAAGGGCCGGGCAATCGCCTGGTTGTTCAGAAGCAGCAGATCCATCAACTGGTGCAGATCCGGGGTGGTCCACCAGCCATCCATATACATCTCGCCGAAACCAAGCTCGCCATCGCGGACCATGCGGCTGAAGAAGCCGGTATTCCTGACATCGATCCGGCCAAGCGGACCTGGCGCGGCTCCATCGGCGGCAAAGACACGGCCATCGGGCAGGGCGATCTCCAACCGGCCGGATTCGATCCGCTGGATGATGCCGAAGAAAGTCTCGAACCATCGGGGCAGATCGCGTTGCCGCTCGGCTGAGGTAAGGGCCGCCTTTTCAGGACGGGTGGTGGTGATGCTCTCCGCTGCGTCGTACATACTGGTTCTTATCCTTGTTCGATGGCCTGCGGGATCTCTGCCCCGTCATGCTGGCCGGACTTGTGCGGATAAGCTCCGCGATAGGGCCGGAAGGGCGCGCCCTTGAGCGCAAGTTTCAGAGCCTGCCAATGAATCGCTGCGATGACCTTCAACGTCATCAGCGGATGGCGCAGCCAGAGGCCGAACAGAGCGGCATCGGTCAGCGCCCGGCGCTCGCCGGATTGTGTGGCAATCAAGAGCGGCGCCTCGGGCGCGCCATCGGCATCGTGCTGGCGGATTTTCAAGCTGAGCCGCTGGCCTGGCGGGCGGATCGTGAATTGGTAGATCTGGCCGATATCGATGAAGGGCGAGACGAAAAAGTCTTTCGCCTCGGTATGGCGACAAGCACCGTCGCGATCCGCAGGTGCAGCCAGCACATAGGGGTGCTGATCGCCGAACGTGTTCTTGACCTCGTAGATCACACTGGAGAGGCGTCCCCCGGCATCGGCGCAGAAATAGACGCTGAGCGGGTTGAACGCATATCCGAAGATCCTGGGAAAGCTGAGAAGCATCACCCGCGCCGCTTCTGGACGGCCTGCCCTGGCAAGCTGCCGGTCAACCCAAGGGCGTAGGTCGGACCCATCGCGGGGTCCGTGGTCGCGGCGGTAAAAACTCATCACTCCAAAGCTGTCGAGCCGGAGCCAGCGGAGAGGGCGGATCAACGCCTCCAATCGGTCGATATCCAAGAGCAGGGTGAAGACGCGATAACGGAACTGGTGCCGGAACGGGCGCAGCCGGATATGCATGACCTCGCCCACATAGAGGCAGGGCGACATCTCCGCAGGCTCTGGCGCGGGCATCGGCGCGTCACTCTGCGGCATGAGCCAGAGCCGGGGCCAGCGGCGTCCCGGTATCCTTGGCCCAAGCCGGGCGGGCGCCCAGCGCCTCGGCCACGCGCAGGCCAGCGCGCAACCCATCCTCGTGGAAGCCATAGCCGAGCCAGGCGCCCGCATACCAGATTCCGCCCCGCCCCTGGATCGCATCCATCTCTGCCTGGCCATCGAAGGCGCGCTGGTCATAGAGGGGGTGTGCATAGGCATGCTCGGAATGAACCAGACCTGGGTCAGGCTCGATCACCGGGTTCAGCGTGACGAAAAGCGGCGTATCCTCGGGGATCGATTGCAACCGGTTCATCCAATCACTGAGCTGTGCGGGCTGTGCTGGATCGCCAGTGTCTAGCACCGACCACGAGGACCAGACCTTGCGCCGTTTCGGCATTAGCGCTGCGTCGGAATGAAGAACCGCC
>JBCDKL010000137.1:0-8160 GCA_038746695.1 Pseudomonadota bacterium
GACGGCGGAGGGGCATTTCCTCGGCCGGCTCGACGGGTTCCGCTTTACCCTGGACGAAAGCGCCACCAGCGAGGAGATAAAGACGCTCCGCTCGGCCTCGATGTCCGCCCTTGCCGCCGAATTCAAGCGGCGATCGGACAAGCTCTATCTCTCTCCCGATTCCGAGATCGACGTCACCGATCAGGGCGGCCTGATGTGGGGGACCGATGCAGTCGGCAAGCTCGAGAAGGGCGAGAGCCCGCTCGCCCCTTCGGTCCAGGTTTTCGTCGACGATTTCGCCGGCCCGGATGTGGCCGAGAAAGTGCAACGCCGGTTGACCCACTGGATCTCGCGAAAGATCGCGGCCCTGTTCGAGCCGCTCGTCCAGATGCGCGACGACGAGGCGGTGACCGGGCTCGCCAAGGGTGTCGCCTTTCAGCTGGTCGAGGCGATGGGGATCATACCGCGCCCGCGCATCGCCGAGGATATCAAGCAGTTGGCGCAGGAGGATCGCGCTTTGCTTCGCAAACACGGGGTGAGGTTCGGCCAGCACAACATCTTCCTGCCGGCGCTGCTGAAGCCTGCACCTGCGCGGATGCGCCTGGTGCTTTGGGCGCTCTGGCAAGATCTGCCGGAATTTCCCGAGGCGCCGCCCGCAGGCCATGTGACCTTCCCTGGGATGGAGGGCGTGCCCGAGGGCTATTACGAAATTGTCGGCTACCGCCTCTCAGGTCAACGCGCGGTCAGGATCGACATGCTGGAACGGCTTGCGGATCTGCTCCGGCCTATGGATGTGCGCGGCGGGTTCGAGGCGACGCCGGATATGCTCTCGATCACCGGCTGCACATTGGAGCAATTGGCGGATGTTCTGGGCAGTCTCGGCTTCAAAGGCGCGCGGGGTGAACGCCCTAAACCACCTCGCCCTGCCCCAGAAGCGAACACCGAAAAGGACGCTGGGGCGGAGCCAACACCTGCGACGGAGAATGACCCTGTGGCAGTGCCTGCTGAAAGCACGGACACCCCTGCGCAGGCGGCCTATGAAGAAGCTCCAGTAGAAACAGCTTCCAACGAAGCGGCCCCAGTGGCTGTAGAAGTCAAGGCAGAGGCGGCAGAAACAGGTGCCGTGGAACTGGAGGCAGCCGCCGATGGTACGACTGGAGATATCCCTTCCCTCACCGAGCCTGAGATCGAGGTCTTCTACACATTCACCCTGGCGCGGCGTCCTCGTCCGCATGGGGATCGAAGCCAAGGGTCTCGCCAAAGCCAGGGACGTGGCCGCGGGACGGGCGGCGAAAAGCCCGAGGGTAAGCAGAGCAAACGCCGCCGGGGCCAAGGCGGAAAGCCCATGGCAGAGGGAGACCGCCCGCCCCGCCAGGGCAAACCGAAACCCAAGACCGAGCGGCGCGAAGCCAAGATCGATCCCGACAGCCCCTTCGCGATACTCCAGCAATTGAAGAACAAGTGAGCCCGGGCGAACCGCCAGACGGGTTCGACAAGGCGGCTCAGGGTGCATCTCAGGTCAGAGTCGATAAGTGGCTCTGGCATGCAAGGTTCTTCAAGACCCGATCCAAGGCCGCTGAGGCGGTCACCGGCGGGTTGAGGATCAACGCCGAGCGGTCGACCAAACCTGCCCAAAGCGTGCGCCCGGGCGACGTGTTGACTTTCGCCCAAGGCCGCACGGTCCGGGTGATCCGGATTGAGGCGATTGCCACACGCCGCGGCCCGGCGCCGGAGGCGCAAGCGCTCTACACCGACCTCGCTCCACCTGAGCCTGCCGCTGCGAAACCCGAGGCGGTCAGCGAAGCCGAGCCTGAGCCCGCCAAACGCGCGCCCGGCAGTGGCCGGCCGACCAAGCGGGAACGGCGCGAAATCGACGCATACCGCCTCCCACGGTCTTGATGCGGGGCCAGCCCACTCCTAATACCATGTCAACTGTACCGGACAGTTCCCGGCCAATTGCCCTGACGGGCAGGAGAGTTCCGCATGACCTATGTCGTCACCGACAATTGCATCATGTGCAAACACACTGATTGTGTAGAGGTTTGCCCTGTGGATTGTTTCTATGAGGGCGAAAACATGCTGGTGATCCATCCCGATGAGTGCATCGATTGCGGCGTGTGCGAACCGGAATGCCCGGTGGATGCGATCCGTCCTGATACCGAAAAGGGCCTAGAAGCCTGGATCGAGATCAATAAGAAATATGCAGAAGAATGGCCGGTCCTGACCACCAAGATCGATGCGATGCCCGAACATGAAAAATATGATGGCGAATCGGATAAGTTCACCAAGTATTTTTCGGAACAGCCGGGCGAAGGTGACTGAACGTCAACCCGCCGCTTGACCAAGATCAAGCAGCAAAATTCTCATTTTCTGCACGAGATTAAAGCTTTTGTGACCGTTAACCAGCGCACCGTCTGGAACTTTACCATGATCTCTGTTATATAAATGTCTTACAACGGCGGCGCTCAGCAGCTAGCCCGACGTTTCAAGAGACGAAAAGCCATCCGAACGTGCATCAGCACGTCGGTGCTTTTTTTCGCCCGGAGGAGAGGCCGGGCACTTGGTGTCCGGAGAGTTCGGAGAGAATATGACCAGAAAAACCAAGACGAGCGCGCATGAATTTCGCGCGAACGATTACGTTGTCTATCCTGCACATGGGGTTGGCCAAATTGTCTCGATCGAGGAACAGGAAGTCGCGGGCATCAAGCTCGAGCTCTTCGTGATCTCGTTCGAGAAGGACAAAATGACCCTGCGCGTTCCGACCGCGAAAGCGGCTTCCACCGGCATGCGTTCGCTGTCGAGCCCCGACATCGTAGGCCAAGCGCTCGATACACTGAAAGGGCGGGCGAAAATCAAACGGGCGATGTGGTCGCGCCGGGCTCAGGAATACGAGCAGAAGATCAATTCCGGCGATCTGATCTCGATTGCGGAGGTGGTGCGCGATCTCTACCGGGCCGGCGACCAGCCGGAGCAGTCCTATTCCGAGCGTCAGCTTTACGAAGCAGCCCTCGAACGGCTGACCCGCGAGGTTGCCGCTGTCGAGCGGGTCGATGAGACCAGCGCATCGGCCAAGGTCGACGCGGTTCTGGGCGCCAAAGCCGCCTGAAATCTGCGCAACGAATAAACAAAAGGCCCGTCCCGAGAGGCGGGCCTTTTTCTTTCGAGCTCGGTTGACCGCGGGCCAAAGCCCCAGCATCCTGCCAAGCATGGACCTCCCCAACACGCCTAGCGGCGACGACCTGACCGAGTGGGACCGCGCCCATAACCTCCACCCTTGGGCGAGCGTGGCAGGTTTTGGCACCGACGACTACATGCGGGTCAGTTCGGCCGAGGGCATCTATGTCTGGGATGCCGAAGGCAAACGCTACATCGACGGACCAGGCGGCATGTGGTGCACCCAGATCGGCTATGGCAGGCGGGAAATGGCCGACGCGGTCTCGGCGCAGATCATGCAAATGCCCTATGCCTCACCTTGGAGCTTCACATCGGATCCCGCGGCCCAGCTCGCCCGGATGATCGCGGAACGCAGCCCTGGCGATCTCAATGTCGTCCATTTCACCACCGGTGGTTCCACCGCGGTCGACACCGCTCTACGCGCCGCCTTCTTCCTCAACAACCGGCTCGGACGGCCTGAAAAGAAGATCATCCTGGGGCGCGAGAAAGGCTACCACGGCTCGACCTATCTCGCTGCGACCGTAACCGGGAAGGAAAGATTCGAGACCGGGTTCGACAAGGCCAGTGATTTGGTGCACTTCCTGCCCGATGTGAACCCCACTCTCCGGCCTGATGGGATGAACCTAGAGGCCTGGTGCGATGCCAAAGTCGCGGATTTGCAGTCGGCCATCGACCATTTCGGCGCCGACCGCATCGCTGCCTTCATCGCCGAGCCGATCCTCTGCTCGGGCGGCGTGATCGTCCCGCCTCAGGACTATCACGCCCGCACGCGCGAGATCTGCCGCAGCCATGACATCCTCTACATCTCCGACGAAGTTGTCACCGGCTTCGGGCGCCTCGGCCATTGGTTCGCATCCGAAGAGGTGTTCGGGATCGTCCCCGATATCATCACTTGCGCGAAGGGGCTCACCTCCGGCTATCTCCCGCTCGGCGCCTGCCTGTTCTCCGAGTCATTTATACAGCGCGTCGCCGAAGCTGGCGACGATGTCTTCTACAACGGCTACACCTATTCCGGTCATCCGGTCAGCTGCGCCGCCGCGATTGCCAATATCGAGATCATGGAACGCGAGGACATTCTCGGCCATGTTCGACGGGTCAGCCCGCTGTTCCAGGGGCGGATGCAGGCGCTGAAGACCAAGTTCGAGATCGTCGGCGATGTCCGTGGCGAAGGCCTGCTCGGCTGTATCGAATGCCGGCCCGGCCTGACCAACCGAAGCTATGAGGCGGATCTCGAATTCGGCCAAAGGCTCGACGAGGCTTGCGAGGCGCGCGGTCTGCTGCTCCGCCCCATCGGCAATATGGCGGTTTTCTCCCCGCCCCTAATTATCTCGGAAGCCCAGATCGAGGAGATGTTCGATATCATGGAGCAAGGTCTCGACCAGCTCAGCCGCCACTACGCGGCCTGAACACGCGGCGCATCCACGAGCGCGCCGGATCAACAGCCATGGAACGTCTGCCACAAGCACCCCCTCCCCCGCGAGAGGGAGGGTCGGGGAGGGGGGGCGAGCCGCGCCGGAGGCGGCGCGCAACATAAGAAATATGCGCGCTCTGGCGCGCATGCCGTTTTGCTCCAGGCCGCTCAGAAAAACCGCCGGAGAATCTCGAGATAGATAGCGCTCAGCCCAGCGATCTCGGCCACCGGCACCCGCTCGTCGATTTGATGCATGGTGTCACCCACCAGTCCAACCTCGACCACCGGACACATATCCTTTATGAAACGCGCATCCGACGTGCCGCCGCCCGTGGTCATTGCCGGGCGTTCCAGCACACAAGCCGCCACCGCCTCCTGCACCAGCTCGGTCAACGGTCCGGGCTCGGTCAGAAAGCTCTCACCCGAAACCTTCCAAGAGATCTCAGCCGTAGAGCCCGTGCCCGTCAGCACGGTCTCTACGATCTGCTCGACCCAGACTTTCACGCTCTCTGATGTATGCAGATCGTTAAATCGGATATTGAACACCGCCTGCGCCTCGGCCGGGATCACGTTATTTGCCGGATTGCCCACATCGAAACTGGTCAAGGCCAGGGTCGAGGCCTGAAAATGGGTCGAGCCCATATCCAACGGCAGATCGTCCAGCCGGTCGCAGATCCGCGCCAGAACCGGGATCGGGTTCACCGCCCGGTCGGGATAGGCGCTGTGCCCCTGCATGCCGCGGACCAGCAAGGTCCCAGTCATCGAGCCGCGCCGCCCGATCTTGATCACATCGCCAAGCCCGTCCATCGAGGTCGGCTCGCCCACCACACAAGCATCCAAACGCTCGCCCTCGGCCTCCATCCAATCCAGGATCGCTTGCGTCCCGTCGGTGGCCTCACCCTCCTCATCACCGGTGATCAGTAGGGCGATCGACCCCGCGGGCGGGCTCTCCATCACCATTTTGACCGCCGCTGCCACAAAGGCCGCCACACCCGATTTCATATCGACCGCGCCGCGGCCATAGAGCACATCGTCCTCGATCATCGCGGCGAAGGGGTGAAAGCGCCATGCCGCTTGATCGCCCGGCGGCACTACATCGGTATGCCCGGCAAAGCCGAACACCGGCGCAGTGCTGCCCCATCTTGCATATAGGTTTTCGATCCCCCCCCTGCTGATCCTCGTACATTGAAAGCCCGCCGAGCCCAGGACCCGTTCGAGCACCGCAATGGCGCCCCCCTCCTCCGGCGTCACCGAAGGGCAACGCACCAGCTCCGCCGTCAATTCCACAGGATCGGTCAATTTCACGCGCCAGCCCCCCTCAGGCCTAGTCCTCAAACAAAGTGGTCTGCGCCACCACGACCGCATCGTCGTCGCGTGCACGCTGCATCAGAGCCAACTCGTCTGCGGCGATCTCTTGTCCCTCGGCCGCGCGCTCCTCGGCCGTTCCGAGCCCCTCGACCTCCAAGGGCGCCATCCCCGCAGCGCGCAGCACTGCTACAGTCTCGCGCACCGCCTCCTCCTCGTCCAGCCCGGCAGCATAGCAAAGCAGCCCGGCGCCGGTCGCCCCCTCCGGCAGCCCGTCTTCCGCTTTGCGCCCGACCTGGACCAGCAAGGTGAAGACAGGCCGGGATGTTTCAGTCACGCAAAAGCTCGTTGATCGAAGTCTTCGAGCGGGTCCGCTCATCCACCCTTTTCACGATCACCGCGCAGTATAGCCCCGGCCCCGGCTGACCGTTTGCCATCGGCTTGCCCGGCAGGGTGCCCGGGACGACCACGGAAAAGGGCGGGACCTCGCCGATAAAGGTCTCGCCGGTCTCGCGGTCGACAATCTTGGTCGATGCGCCGATGAAAACACCCATCGACAGGACCGAGCCCTCGCGCACGATCACACCTTCCGCCACTTCGGAGCGCGCGCCGATGAAGCAGCCATCCTCGATGATCACCGGCCCGGCCTGCAACGGCTCCAGCACTCCGCCGATCCCGGCCCCGCCGGAGATATGCACATTCTTGCCAATCTGCGCACAGGACCCAACTGTCGCCCAAGTATCCACCATGGTACCGGTATCCACATAGGCGCCCAAATTGACGAAGGAGGGCATCAGGACCACCCCCGGCGCGATATAGGCCGAGCGGCGCACCACACAGTTCGGCACTGCGCGGAAGCCCGCCGCAGCCCATTGATTATCGCCCCAGCCTTCGAATTTCGAAGGCACTTTGTCCCACCAGGTCGCAGCCCCCGGCCCGCCCGATATCGGCGCCATATCGTTCAACCGGAAACTCAGCAGAACCGCCTTTTTCGCCCATTCATTGACGTTCCAGGCGCCGTCCGCCGCCCGCTCGGCCACGCGCAACGCCCCGCCATCCATCAGCCCCAGCGCCTGCTCCACCGCCTCGCGCGCCGCACCGGTGGTGGCGGAGGTGACCGTGTCGCGCGCCTCCCAGGCCGCCTCGACGGCGTGTTCCAAATCGGTATGGCTCATGGCGGTCTCCCTTAACGGCGTTTTGGCATTCGCGTCTTAAAGCGCCCGGCGAAGGGGCGCAATTCGAGATTGCCCACCCACGCCCCGCCCGATAGGCAAAGGAGGATTGTCATGAGGGCCCTGAAAATGACCGAGACACGCCATTCGATTCTGCGTTCCGTCAGCGAGGATCTGGAACGCGTCGATGGCGTACCCGAAACTCCGCAAACCCTGTCACCCGCCTACCGACTGGCCTTCGAGGATAGCGGCTTCCTGCGCTCGGACGAGATGCGCCCGGTGAGGCTGCAACTCGAACTGCAGAAATTCGAGATGATCCTGAATCGGATGGGAATCGAAACCACCATCGTGATGTTCGGCGGTGCGCGTATCCTCAGCCCGGGCAAACGGCATACGGCCAGAACGCCCTATCTGGCGGAGCTTACCAAGTTCTATGACGAGGCCCGGCTTTTCGCCAGGCTGGCGGGGACCGCCTGTATGGAACGCGGCGGGCGCGAATATGTGGTGACCACCGGCGGCGGACCGGGCGTGATGGAGGCCGGCAATCGCGGAGCGCAGGAAGCCGGCGCCCCTTCGATAGGGCTCAGTATCTTGTTGCCGCACGAGCAGGCGCCGAACGAATACGTGACACCCGAACTCTCGTTCAACTTCCACTATTTCGCGATCCGAAAGATGCATTTCCTGATGCGCGCCCGTGCGATTGCGGTCTTCCCTGGCGGGTTCGGCACGCTGGACGAGTTGTTCGAAACCCTCACACTGATCCAGACCGACCGGATGAAACCGGTGCCTGTGATCCTGTTCGGCGCCGAGTTTTGGCAGCGTATCGTCAATTGGCGCGCGCTCTGCGAGGCGGGCACGATCTCAGAGCGGGATCTCGATCTCTTCCAGATGGTCGACAGCGCGCAAGAAGGCTGGGAGATCATTTGCGACGCCGAAGGTATCGCCCACTGAGCTGAGTTAGTCCTCCAGCCGTAGCCGGATCATCAGGTTGCGCTGGAGCAGGTTGAAATTGTCATCCGAGATCAGCCAGAGCCAGGTGCCCTGCTCCGTCTCCTCGACCGCGATCCCCTCCATATTGTCGATACCGCTGGCCGTTTCCCAAGCGGCAAGTTCGGTGCC
>JBCDKL010000138.1:0-8100 GCA_038746695.1 Pseudomonadota bacterium
AATGGCTCCACCGGCTGTATCGTCGCCGCCATGGAGGTTCCGCCGGAGAAGACTTCCTCCTACGGCATTCTCAAGATCGCCGAGGATATGGGCAGCCTGGTCGCCGCCAGCGGCATGGTCGAAAAACCGCAACCCTCGGATGCGCCGTCCAACCTCGCTGTGATCGGGCGTTATATCCTGACCCCACAGGTGATGGAGAGCCTCAACGCGATGAAGATCGGTGCGGGTGGCGAGATCCAACTGACCGACGCGATTGCTGATCAGGCCGCGAATGGGCGGCAAGTTTATGGCTTCCGGTTCCGCGGCCAGCGGTTCGATTGCGGCTCGAAATCCGGCTATCTCCAAGCCACCGTCGCTTTTGCCCTGCAACGCGAGGAATTGGCCGAAGAGTTCATGGATTTTCTCCACGCCATCACCCGCAGTCCGGTCGCGGCGGAATAAGCCGCCGGGCGCGGTATGGCCCGCATTCTGGTCACGGGGGGCGCAGGCTATGTCGGCGCGCATGCCAGCAAGGCGCTGGCGGCTGCGGGGCATTCACCCATAGTCTTCGACAATCTCGGAACCGGTTGGCGCGACGCAGTGCGCTTCGGGCCGCTGATCGAGGGCGATCTGTTAGACCCCGAAGCGCTCGACAAAGCCTTCATCGAAGCCCGTCCAGAGGCGGTGATGCATTTCGCAGCACTCTCCAATGTCGGAGAAAGTGCTGGGGAGCCCGATCTTTACTGGCGCAACAACGTCTCTGGCACGCTGAACCTGCTCGGTGCGATGCGGACGCATGGGGTCGGGCGGATCGTGTTTTCCTCGACTTGCGCGACTTATGGAGAGGCCTCTGGCGCGGTGCTGATGGAGAACGATCCACAGGCCCCGATCAACTGCTATGGCCGCACCAAATTGGCGGTCGAGCGGATGCTGGGGGATTTCGAGGCGGCGTTTGGCATCCGCCATGTCATTTTCCGCTATTTCAACGCGGCCGGTGCCAGCCCCGACCGCGAGATTGGCGAGCATCATGCGCCCGAGACCCATCTGATCCCGCTGGCGCTGGACGCGGTCAGCGGCCGGCGCGGCGCGCTAACCATTTTTGGGACTGATTATCCAACCCCCGATGGCACCTGTATCCGCGATTACATCCATGTGATGGATCTGGCGGAGGCGCATCTTCTGGGGGTGGACTGGCTGCTCGGCGGCGGTGCAAGCCTGGCGCTCAATCTCGGCTCGGGCGCGGGGTTTTCGGTGCGCGAGGTGATCGACACAGCGGCCAGCGTCACCGGCGCCCCCTGCCCCCATGTCGAAGGCGCGCGGCGCCAGGGCGATCCGCCGCGCCTCGTCTCGGGCTCCGACCGGGCGGCAGAGGTGCTGGGCTGGCGGCCCCGGCGTTCGGATCTGGCCGAAATCATCGCGGATGCCTGGGCCTGGCATCAGACGGGGAAATATGCGCGCTGAACCCGCTATAAGCGCGAGGCTGCCAAGCCCGCTCCTCCTCGATGTCACCCGCTCGCTCCGCCGCGTGCGGCACAAGCGGCCAAGCGGGATCGACCGGGTCGAGCGGGCCTATCTCGACTTCACCCTCGACCAGAGGGGCCATGTTCTGGCAGCGATCGGAGAGCGCTATTACCGGCTGGATACCAAAGGTGCTCGGACCTTTGCCGCCTTTCTGGATGGCGCCGGTCACAAGCTGGACCTGACCGCGCTTCTGCGCCCGGACAGGCATCGCAGGATGCGGGCGGGCGAGGCCCTTATCCGCCGCCATGCGATCGCCTCTGGCCCTCTGGCGGAGATCGCAACAGGGGCCGCTGCCTATCTCAATGTCGGCCATCTTGGGCTCGGCCCGGTCGAGATGACGGCCCTGGGGGCGCGGCGGGTGACCCGCATCGCGATGCTGCATGACCTGATCCCGCTAGAACATCCCGAGTTCACCCGTAAGGACAGCCCGGCCGAGGCCGAAGCACGGTTGACCGGAGCCTGCCTAGCCGATGTGCTCCTTACCAATTCCGCCGACACTGCCGAGCGGGTACGCGACCAGGCGCTCGCCCGCGGGCTGCCCCTGCCGCCGCTGCGCGCATTGCCCTTGGGTATCGACCCTCCCGCGCCGCGCGATGCCCCGGCGCCGGATGGAGCGTATGTCCTCTGCCTAGGCACAATCGAGCCGCGCAAGAACCATGGGCTTCTGCTGGATCTCTGGCAGGAGGGCGGTCTGGCCGCCGATCTCCATGTCGCCGGACGCAGGGGCTGGTGCAATGCGCCGATCTTTGAGCGGCTCGACCGGCGCCCCGAAAGTGTCTTCGAGCATTCCGACCTGTCGGACGGTCAGATCTCGGCCCTGATAGCGGGGGCGCGCGCACTGGTCTTGCCCAGCTTTGCCGAAGGCTATGGCCTGCCCCTGGCCGAGGCGCTGGCCCTCGGCACCCCGGCCATCGTCTCCAACCTGCCCGCGCTGCGCGAGGTGGGACGCGATGTGCCGGAGTATCTCTCTCCCACCGACCACGAGGCCTGGCGCCGCGCGGTTCGTGATTACACCACCGACACGCCGCGCCGGGCCGACCAAATCGCCCGGCTGCAATCCTGGCGCCCGCCGCTCTGGTCTGACCATTTCGCGGGTTTGCAAGGGTTTTTACTGGACCACATTGCCGGGCAACGGCGGCGGAGCTAGGGCGGATGCGCGCCCCTCGCCCGCTTCGCCGTGTCCGCGCCTGGTTCCGCCGCTCGCGCGTCTCGCGGCGATGGGAGCGGCGCGGCCTGCAACTCCGCGCCTGGCGCAAACGCGGTGAGCTGACCGCCGTCACGGACCGCACCAGCGCCATGCCGCAAGGCCCGATCGCCATCACCGTTTTGCGCAACGAGGCTGTGCGGCTGCCCTTCTTCCTCGACTATTATCGCCGCCTCGGGATCGTGCATTTTCTGATGGTCGATAACGGCTCGACCGATGGCTCCGCCGAGCTTCTGACGGCCCAGCCGGATGTCTCGCTCTGGCGCGCGCGCGGCAGCTACAAGGCCTCGCAATTCGGGGTCGACTGGGTCAATTGGCTGCTGGGCAGCCACGCGAAGGGTCGCTGGATCCTCTGCGTCGATCCGGACGAGTTCCTGGTCTATCCTCATTGCGGCACCCGCCGTCTGCCCGCCCTGATCCGCTGGCTGGAGCAGACCGGGCGGCGAAGCTTCGGCACCCTTTTGATAGATCTCTACGGCAAAGGCCCACTTTCGGCGACGCGGTATCAGACAGGCGAGAATCCGATGGACATCGCCCCTTGGTTCGATGCCCATAACTATCTGGTCGAGCGTCATAATCGCTATCACAACCTCTGGATCCAGGGTGGGCCGCGCATGCGTGTCTACGCCGCCCAAGATCCCGCAGCCGCCCCGGCCCTCAACAAGACCCCGCTGGTGAAGTGGGCGGCGGGGACGGTGTTTGTGACATCGACCCATAACCTGCTGCCTCAAGCGTTGAACCATACCTATGCCCGCGACGGTGGAGCGATGACTTCCGGCGCGCTCATGCATTCGAAATTCCTCGACACCCTGCCGGACAAAGTCGCCGAGGAGTTGGAAAGGCGCGAGCACTACTCCGGTGGACGGGAATACGAAAGCTATGCCCAAGCGGGCGAGGAGGCGGTGCTCTGGACCCCGAGCTCGACCCGCTATGAAGGATGGCGGCAATTGGAGGATCTGGGCCTGATCGCCCGCGGAGGCTGGTTCTGATGCGCGTTGGCTTCGCGCTTCTCGCCCATGAGAACCCGGATCAGGTTGCGGTCCTTGCCCGCCATTTGACCGGCCAAGGCGCCCCGGTGGCGATCCATCTCGACCGTCGAGCAACTTGTGGCCCGGCCCTCAACACGGCGTTGCAAGGTGCTGCTGAGGTGATCTCGATCCAGGCCTCGGAATGGGGAATGTTCCCTCTCGTCGAAGCGACGCTGGATCTGGCACGGTCGATGCTCCGGCACCATTCCGATCTCACCCATCTCTACCTGATCTCCGGCGCCTGCCTGCCGCTGCGTCCAGTCGCCGAGCTCGAAGCTTTTCTGGCAAGCCATCCCGGCACTGATTTCATCGAGACGGCACGGCCCGAGGATTGGGTCACCGGCGGGCTCGACCGCGAGCGGTTCACCCTCTACCACCCCTTTCCTTGGAAACGGCGGCGCAAGCTGTTCGACGCATGGGTCGAGATCCAGCGCCGTCTTCGGATCAACCGCCGGATGTCGCAGGGGCTCGAGCCGCGCTGCGGGCGGCAATGGTGGTGCCTGACCCGCGCGACGCTGGAGCGTCTCCTCTCCGACCCGCGCCTGCCCGAATGGCGGCGGTTTTTCCGCACCGTCTGGATCCCCGATGAGAGCTTCTTCCCCACAATCGCCGCCTCCTATGGCCATGCGACCGATCCCAGGCCCTTGACCCTGACCCGGTTCGACGGTTTTGGAAACCCGCTGGTCTTTCACGATGATCATATCCAAGTGCTGTCCCGCGCCCCGCAATTCTTCGCGCGCAAGGCCGACCCAGATGCCGAGGCGCTCCATCACTGGGCCTTTGCGCCGGATCGTCCGGTCGAAGCGCCCGAGGACGGTCTGCTCGACACCGCCCTGGCAGATCGCGACGGGGCGCTGACGGGTTTGCAAATGCCCGGGCGTTATCCCCGCGGCTTTGGGGTTCTGAACCCGGGCACAGCCCGGCGTTTCACGGCGCTGATCGGCGAGGATGCGGGGCTGTTACAGCGCCTCCGCACCGCGTTGGAAGAGATCCTCGAAGGCGCCCGCCTGCATGGCAGCCTTTTCGGACCCGGCCCGGCCGAGTTCGCGGGCGGAGGGACGGAGTATCAGGGCAATCTCTCCGCTGACCCGCTCCTGCGCGACTACCGGCCCGAGCAATTCCTCGCCCGGCTGATCTGGATCGACCGAGCCCGACCGGTGGCGTTTCTGTTCCATGTCAAGGACCAGCCCAGGATCCGAGCCCTTCTGGCCCGCGATCCGAACGCCAGCGCCATCGTCATTGCAGACCCCGAGGTGCCGGACGGTCCCAAAGACCTGCTGCGCATCGATCCGGGCGCCTTGGAGCGAGAGCTTGTCACGGCTCCAGGCCCCCTCATCGCCCAGATCACGGCCTTCATCTTAGGCGACAGCGCATGAGCCCCAGCTATTTCACCATCCTCGGCGCCATGCGCACTGGCTCGAACCTGCTTGAGCGGCTGCTCGCCCAGTTTCCCGGTGTGATCACCCATGGCGAGGCGTTCAATCCGGCCTTCATCGGTGGACCGCAGAAAGAGCCTCTGGCCGGCTGGGATCTCGTCCGCCGCGATGCCGACCCGCTCGGCTATCTCGCGACCATCCGCCAGGCGGCGGGGCGGGAACTGCCGGGTTTTCGCCATTTCAACGGGCATGACGCCCAGATCCGCGCCCATGTCCTGGCCGATCCCGATTGCGCGCGGATCGTGCTCCGGCGCGACCCAGCCGAGAGCTATGTTTCGCTGAAGATCGCGCGCGAGACCGATCAGTGGATGCTCAACACCCCGCGCCGCCGTCTGGTCGCTCAGATCCGCTTCGATGCTGCGGAATTCGATGCCTATCGCGGGGAGCTAGAGTCGTATTACGCGGCATTGGAAGCCGGCATGAAGGCTGCGGGCCAATCGGCACTGCACGTCTCCTATGACGAGTTGCTCGCGCCCGAGACATTGTCGCGCTTGGCCGACCATCTCGGCCTTGCCGTCCCCGAGACACCGCCGGATCCCGGCATCCACCGCCAGAACCCGGAGCCCATTTTCGCAAAAGTGTCGAACCCGGACGAGATGCGCGCCCATTTGGGCGGAACCTCCGGCATGGAAACAGCAGCCGCACAGCGCGAGATGTTCCATGCCTCTGGCGCCCGGCTCAGCTTCTTGCCGATTTCCGGCGGCGACCGTCGCTTCGGGTTGCGCCTGATGCATTGGCTGGAGCGGCGCGATCATGGCGCCGAGGCGATGACCCCGGCGCAGCTTCTTGCGCCTGAAACTTGTCCGTTCACGCGGGAGATTGCAGGGTCCGAGGCGCTTACCGCACGGATCGCCTTCACCGTGGCTGAGCCGCCGGACTGGCGTCTCGCGCGGCTCTATCAGGCGCAGTGTTTTGGCGGCAAATCCTGCCTGCCGCATGTCCGCACTGCCCTGGACGAAGCGACCGGCCCGCTCGGCAGGTTTCGCGTGGGCCGGGACAACCCTGCCCCGCATCGCGACCGGCTGGCCCGGTTCATCGAGCTGATGGCGGAGGCCCGGGCCGGGCGCGGCCGCCATCCGGTCCATGAGGGATGGCAGAGTCAGACGGAGGAGCTCGCCACCCTGCGCCGGATCGCCCCAAACCTCGCGATCTTGCGCACCGAAAGCCCCGCCCAAGAGAGCGATCGTCTGATGGCGAAGCTCGAAATCGAACCGCTGGCCGCCGATATCCTGGTGCGTTTTCGTAATAGCGAAGAGGATCTCTCGACCGCGCTGATCGATGACGAGATCAAGTCACGCCTTGCCAATCTCTACCCCGAAGACTGAGTGCCTGGATCCAAACCTCAAAAGGTCTGATCATAAGCGCCCACACCCGGTTCTTCGCAGATCACAGTGTCCAGAGCGGCGAAGATCGCACGCAGATCCTCCTCGGAATGCGGGCTTTCGCAGACCACCACCAGGTTGGGTGTGTTCGATGACGCCCGGACCAGCGCCCATGCCCCGCCCTCGAGCATGACCCGCGCACCGTTCACAGTGACGATCTGCTCGATCTTATGGGGGCCGAGCCCATCCATTCCCTGTAACCGCGCAGTCAGGCGTGCGATCACCGCGTATTTCTCCTCATCCGAACAGGCGGGCGACATGGTGGGCGTCGAGTAGGTCTTGGGAAGGGCCGCGGCCAGATCCGACATTGCCTTACCCGGGTTTCGGTCCAGCAGCTTGCAAAGCTCGACGGCCACCCGCAGGCCGCAATCATAGCCCCGTCCGATGGGTTCAGCGAGGAAGTAGTGCCCCGATTTCTCGAATCCGGCCAGGGCGCCGAGCTCCTTCACCCTGCGTTTCATATGGCTGTGGCCGGTTTTCCAGTAATCGGCCTGCGCCCCTCCGGCGATCAAATCGGGATCGCTGGCGAAAAGGCCGGTCGACTTTACATCCGCCACGAAGGTTGCGCCGGGGTGGAGCTTGATCAGGTCGCGGGCCAGGATGACCCCCACCTTATCGGCGAAGATCTCCTGGCCGAGGTCGTCCACCACGCCGCAACGGTCGCCATCACCGTCAAAGCCAAGCGCGAGATCGGCGCCATGGGCAGTCACGGCGGCGGCCATGTCATGGAGCATCTCCATCGCCTCCGGATTGGCATTGTAGTGCGGGAACTCGTAGTCCAGCGCGCAATGCAACGCGATCACCTCGCAGCCGATCCGCTCGAGCACCTGGGGCGCGAAGGCACCCGCGGTGCCATTGCCCGTCGCACAGACCACCCGCAACGGGCGGGAGAGGCGAAAGGTTCCGCAGAGATCGTCGATATAGGCGGCCTCCACATCTGCAATGCGCTGATAGTACCCGCCATCTCGCAGCACGCCTTGGCCGCTCAGAACAATATCGCGCAGCCGAGCCATCTCCTCCGGGCCATGGGTCAGCGGGCGCTCCATCCCCATCTTCACGCCCGTCCAACCATTCGGATTATGCGACGCGGTCACCATTGCGACCGCCTGCGCGTCGAGATGAAATTGCGAGAAATACGCCATGGGCGAGAGACAGGTGCCGATGTCGCGCACCTCGGCGCCACCGGACATCAGCCCCAGCATCAACGCTTGTTTGATGCTGAGCGAGTAGCTGCGGTAATCGTTCCCAACTGCGACCACCGGCGGCAGACCTGCCTCAAAGAGCTGGGTGGCCAGCCCCAGCCCAAGCTCTTGGATGCCTACCAGGTTGATCTCGTCAGGAAACCGCCAACGGGCGTCGTACTCGCGAAAGCCTGTGGTTTTGATCATCGCCCGCTCGAGGAAGTCGCGGGTATTGGGGGTGACCTGCGGGAGCGGTTTCACAGAACCACCGGCCGCGCCTTCGCAACCCGGTCGAAGGCGACCAGCGTCTCGATCAGCGCCGGCATCTGGGCCAGCGGGATCATATTGGGCCCATCGCTTGGGGCTTTG
>JBCDKL010000139.1:0-8025 GCA_038746695.1 Pseudomonadota bacterium
AGGAAGCCGGCCTCGTCCGAGAAGTCGCCAAACGGCCCGTCCACCGGCAGTAAGCCATGGGTTCGGCAGGCTGAAACGATGGCAACCGTCGGCATATGCCAGGGATCACCCCAATGGAACGCTCGGGCGGCACCATCTTCGCGTACATTCTCCAGCATGTAATAGTCAGACTGCGTGCCGCCTATTCCAGTGGTTGCCATCCCCATCGATGCTGCGTAATCGGCAGCACCCAGGCTCATCGCCTGCATCCGTGGCGAGGATGCCGCGATCTCTTCGACATGGGCGAGCCCCGCCGCCGTCTCGATGATCACCTCGAAGCCGATCGGTTTGCTGCGCCCCTTGGCCCGCTCGATCGCGGTGACCAAGGCATCGACCGCATAGATGTCCTTTGCGTTCCCAGCTTTCGGGATCATCAGAAGATCGATCCTCTCGCCTGCGCCTTCCAGAAGATCGACCACATCGCGGTACCAGTATTCGGTGTCGAGCCCGTTGATCCGGATTGATAGGGTTTTCGAGCCCCAATCGATCTCGTTGATCGCAGCGATTATGTTCTTTCGGGCCTGAGACTTGTCGGGCGGCGCAACCGCATCCTCGAGATCAAGATTGATCACATCCGCCTTGCTCGCCGCCATCTTCTCGAAGAGCTCAGGCCGCGAGCCGGGGCCGAAGAGCTGGCACCGGTTCGACCGGGCAGGGGCGGGAGGCTGAAGAGTGAAGCTCATGGGATCCTCATCATGCTGCAATGCGGCGAAATTTTCTGTCGCCGTGCCTAAGCCCCAGGCAAGGTTCCGTCAACGCGCTTTTGTCTCGCGCCTTGCAAAGCGGAATCCGGCCCGTGCCGGGCCGGATACATGTCGTCTTTGCGTTCGGCACGCAGCCGGGATTTGGGACAGCTGGGAGGGTGGCAGAGACCGGAGGCGGGAGCCGTGGCAGGCGCTTGACCCGTTTGGGAGGATCGCCTAGGTCGGCGGCATGATCCGACCGATCCTCATCCATCCCGATCCGCGGCTTAAGAAGCTCTGCGAGCCCGTCGCCGCGGTTGATGCCGGGATCCGGGCACTGATGGATGACATGCTCGAGACCATGTATGACGCGCCGGGGATTGGCTTGGCCGCGCCGCAGATAGGCGTGAACTCCCGTGTGATTGTGATGGATTGCGCGCCGAAGGCGCACGAGGACGAGGAGGCTCCGGAGCCCGAGCCTCTCTGCCTGGCCAATCCCGAGATCCTGCGGGTTTCGGAGGAGACCGGCGTCTATGAGGAAGGCTGTCTCTCGATCCCTGAAATCTACGCCAATGTCACCAGGCCGGTGGCGGTGGAGGTGCGGTTTTTGAACCGCGATAATGCTGAAGAAACACGGGGTTTCGAGGGGATCTGGGCCACTTGCGTGCAGCATGAGATCGACCATCTCAACGGCAGGCTCTTCATCGATTATCTCTCTTCGATGCGGCGGCAGATGATCACGTCGAAGATGAAGAAACTGAAGCAGCGCCGCGCGGGCGGGTGAGGATGGCGCGGCGGTTTTTGCACTGGCCCGATCCGGCGCTTTCCGCGGTTGCCGAACCGGTCGAGGCGGTGGATGCGCCGGTTCGGGCGATCTGGGATGAGATGCTTGAGGTGATGTATGCGATGCCTGGGATCGGTCTTGCCGCGCCGCAATTGGGGATTGGGCTGCGGCTTGCGGTGGTCGATGCCGGGTCTGAGCGTGCGGCGCTTCGCTTGGCCAATCCCGAGCTGATTTCGGCCTCCCAAGACAGTGTTGCGATCCGCGAGGCGAGCCCCAATCTGCCGGGGGTCTCCGAAGAAGTTACTCGGCCCAAAAGCGTGGTGATCCGGTATCTGGATGAAACCGGGGTGATGGTAACGCGCGAATTGGACGGACTCTGGGCCCGGTCGGTGCAGCACCAGCTGGATCATCTCGATGGGCGGCTGTTCATCGACCGGCTGAGCCGGTTGCGACGCCAGCGCGCGTTGGAGAGATGGCGTAAGGTGCAACGGAAGACTGCGCGCAAGGCGGTTCGGACCATGGGGCGGAAGGCGCAAGCGTGAGGCTTGTCTTCATGGGAACGCCGGACTTTGCGGTGCCAGTGCTGGAGGCATTGGTGGAGGCTGGGCATGAGATTGTACAGGTCTATTCCCAGCCGCCTCGGAAGGCTGGGCGGGGCAGGGCGCTGCGGCCCGCTCCGGTGCAACGACGGGCCGAGGCGCTTGGGCTGGAATGTGCTCATCCGGAGCGATTTGATGCGGAGGCGGTGGCTGGGTTCGCCTCGCTGGCGCCGGAGCTGGCAGTGGTGGTCGCCTATGGCCAGATACTCCCGCAGGCGGCTTTGGATGTACCACTGTTCGGATGTGTGAACCTGCATGCCTCGCTGTTGCCGCGCTGGCGCGGGGCGGCTCCGATCCAACGGGCGATCATGGCGGGAGATCGCGAAACTGGAGTATGCCTGATGCGGATGGAGGCGGGGCTGGACACCGGGCCGGTCCTGGCTGTGAGGCCAGTGTCGATCGGACCACAGGAGACCGCAGGTGCGTTGCATGACCGGTTGGCGGCAGTAAGCGCGGCGTTGATCGTCGAGAGCTTGCCGGGCCTGGACAGTCTAAGACCGGTGGAGCAGGCGGCGGATGGGGTGAGCTATGCCGCCAAGATCGACAAGTCGGAGGCGCGGATCGACTGGAAGCGCTCGGCAAAGGCGCTTTCGGACCATATCCGCGGGCTCTCACCGTTTCCCGGCGCCTGGTGCGAGATTTCGGGCGAGCGGGTGAAGGTGCTGATGGCGCGGCCGGAGCCTGGGATGGGCGCGCCTGGGACTGCGCTCGACGAAGGCTTGCTTATCGCCTGCGGTGATGAGGCGCTCCGGCTCATGCGGCTGCAACGGGCGGGAAAGGCGGAAGTCGATGCTGAAGACCTGTTGCGGGGGTTTCCGGTTTCGCAGGGTACTACGCTCGCCTGAATATCGGCTCAGTTGCCAAACGGAAAAGGCGGCTGGTCGCCGCCTTTGCGCCATGTCTGGCACTCTGTCCCACGGTTGGTTCTGGATAATTTTGTCGGGAGCGGTATGACCAATTGCTCCTTGTTGGGGTTGCATTTGGAGCCCGCGCAGCCCGTTTTCGGGCTGCTAGCATGATCTATACGCCATCAGGCGTATTCCGTTTAGGCGGATCGATATCGGGCGCTTAGGGCGGGTGCCTGAGGAGGCAGGACGATCAGATTTGCGCTTGCGCTCGGAACGGCCTGGGCGCCGTTATTTGTTTTGTGGTTTGGTAGACTTCCTTAGGCGTCAAAGCTCCATCGCTTCTAGTAGCTGGTGATGAGAAACCATCAATGAGCGCGCGGCATCGCGATGCCGTTGAGCTTGATTTGCAAGAGATCCATTGCGCACGCTGACCTCCAAAAGATGCATCTCGTCATCTGTGACCTGTAGTTACCGCCTCGGAACCGGGCGAGCATAGGCTTTTCCAGAACTGGGTCGTCAGGCGCTTTGAGTGCGCGACGCTCTAGTCTCGCTGTGTTGGAGGCCTTGGGAGGCTTTCCAACCAGTCGAGGCCTTCGGCAACCCATTCTGCGGGGATCGAGTGACCGCCCTCATGCAGGCAAAGATCGAGGATCCTGCCAGTGTCGCAGCTTGTATGGCGTTGGCATTGATAGCGCTCGGATGTCTGCGGGACGTCTTCAACCGCGGCACCGCAGCCATTGAGGCGCGCGAGCAGCGCCATGCCGCTGGGGATCGGCATGGAGTTGTAGATCCCGATTTCGTCATAGGCGACCACCCGGTCCGCTGTTCCGTGGATATGGCGGAGATGGATCGGCCCACTGGGGCAGCTCTTTGGATCGGAGTTCCAGAAACCGCCGGCGATTGGTTGGAACGCAGTGAAGAGGTCTGCTGCATAGCAGGCGAGATTCCAGACCATCGAACCGCCGCGGGAGAAGCCGCTGGCGAGGATCCGATCCCGGTCGATCGGCCAGCGTATGGCGAGATCGGCCATGACGGCATGGGCGAAGGCAAGCTCGTCTCTGCCGCCTTCGGCCCGGCCCATGCCAATCTGACGCCAATAACCGGTGGGTGCCCAAGGTGCTACGAACATCGCGCCGCGGCGGTGCACGGCACCCAGCATGGCGCTGTTGCGGAACATGCCCTCCGGCGAGGAGTTCCAGCCATGGTAGAAAACCACGACCGGCAATCTGCTGGTTCCATCCCAACCGGGAGGCGGGCTGGCGAGGTAGTACCCGCCCTCGACTGTGCAGCGCTCGGTTCCGCCGCAGGAATGGGCGAGCTGTGGGAGCGCGATCAAAGTGAGGCAGAAGAGAAGGCAGCGCATAACGTGCAGAAAAGGCGATCAACCACGATGTCTCAAGCCACAAAGCGGTGAGCTGTGCGCCTCGCGAGCCCCAGAGCCAAACGGAGTGCGCTGGCGCGCACGCTCCTTTGCTGGCATTTTCCGAAGAAAATGCGCCGCCTGGCGGCACCGGTGAAAGGCCGTGGCGACACTTGTGTCCGGATATGCCTTAATCAGGGCAGGTCGCCTACGACACCTTCAACGAACCAGTCCATGCCGAGCAGCATGCCATCATCGGCAGACTCGCCCGCCGGTATCCGTTCTACTCCGTCGCGGTCTTTGATCGGGCCGGTGAAGGGATGGATTGAGCCGTCGCGCACGCCGGCCTCGGCGGCTTCGGCCATGGCCTTGACCTCGTCGGGCATGTTTTCATAGGGGCTCATGACCACTTCTTCGACTGCCAGTCCGCCCCAGTTATCCGCACTCTCCCAGGTGCCGTCGAGCACCGCTTTGGCGCGTTTGACATAATAGGGTGCCCAATTGTCCTCGATGGCGGAGAGCTGCGCGTTAGGTGCGAATTTCGCCATATTGGAGGCTTGACCGAAGGCGAGCACGCCCTCGGCTTCGGCGACCTGCAGGGCGGCCGGGCTGTCGGTATGCTGCATGATAATGTCGGCGCCCTGGGCGATCAGCGCTTTGGCGGCATCGGCCTCCTTGCCGGGATCGTACCAGGTATTGACCCAGACCACCTGGGTGGTGATCTCGGGATTGACCGCTCGCGCGGCCAGAGTGGCGGCATTGATCCCACGCACCACCTCGGGGATCGGGAACGAAGCGATATAGCCGATCTTGTTGGTCTTGCTCATCTTGCCGGCGATGGCGCCGATGATGTGCCTTCCTTCGTAGAACCGGCCGGAATAGGTCGCCACATTATCGGCGCGCTTGAATCCGGTCGCGTGTTCGAACTTCACGTCCGGGAATTGCGCGGCGACCTTGATCGTCGGATCCATGAAGCCGAAGGACGTGGTGAAGATCAGGTCGTGGCCCGAGGCGGCGAGCTGGCGGATCACCCGCTCGGCATCCGGGCCTTCGGAGACGCTTTCGACATAGGTGGTCTCGACCTTGTCGCCGAGTGCTGCCTCGATCGCCTGCCGCCCCTGATCGTGCTGATAGGTCCAGCCATGATCGCCCACCGGGCCGACATAGACAAAGCCGACCTTCAGATCGGCGGCGAGCGCCTGGCCCGCCAGGAACAGGCCCGCGAGGGCCAGGGTGAGGGTGCGCAGCATCTCTCTCTCCTTATCGATTCGCTGGGAGAGATGTTAAACGGGGCGCTCAGCAACGCCAGTCCTATGCTGCACTGCGGTGCAAAGGCTGGCTTTGGGGCGGTTATCCAGTTATCGGCCTCTGAGATCCCGCCGCGACTTGGGTTATGTCTTGCACCTTGGTGCGAAGTGGCCCGCTGGGGCAGCTCTCACAGCCACGGCGAAGGCAGAAGGGGTCCGGGCGCTGATGTTGCCTTGAAGGTGTCGTATGGCCGAATGCCCGATGCCCTTCAGCGATCCGGTCGGAAAGGGCGGCCGATTTCAGCGGGCTGGTGACGTCTTGTCAGGGCGGTATTTTGCGAGATCAGCACCAAGGCCGCGATGGTCAGGGCATAGGGTGCCATGGCGAGGAACTGGCTTGGAAGGGCCAGCCCGATCTCGCTGCCGTAGAATTGCAACTGGCTGACCGCTGCGAAGAACCAAGCCCCGAACAGAAGGCGCAGCGGCCGCCAAGTCGCGAACACCACCAGGGCCAGCGCGATCCAGCCGCGTCCTGCGGTCATCTCCTCGCCCCACATGGGCGTGTAGACGATGCTGAGATAGGATCCGCCAAGTCCGGCCATGGCCCCGCCATAGAGGACTGCCAGCACCCGGATGCGCCGGACAGGGAGGCCGAGCGCATGGGCCGCCCCGGCATTGTCTCCGACTGCGTTCAGCATCAGCCCCGGCCTGGTACGGCCGAGAAACGCTCCGGTCCCAAGGCAAAGCGCCAATCCGAGATAGACCAGCAGATCCTGGCCAAAAAGGATTCGCGCCAACGCTCCGCCGCCCGGGTCGAACCCGGTCAAGGGCGCCACGGTCTCGCCGACAAACCCCTGACCGATCAGGCCCGATGCGCCGATCCCGAAGATCGTCAGCGCCAGGCCGGTCGCCATCTGATTGGCCATGCAGTAAAGCGCGATCCATGCGAAGAGCCCGGCGATGGCAAGCCCCGCTCCCGCACCCGCCAGGACCGCCAGAGGTGCCGAGCCCGTATGATAGGCCACCGCGAAGGCAGCGACCGCGCCGATCAGCATCATGCCCTCGACACCGAGATTGAGCACCCCGGCGCGCTCTGCCACCAGCTCGCCTGTGGCCGCGAGCAAAAGCGGCGTGGCCGCGATTAGGACGGAGACTAGAAACGCCTCCATCACACGACTCCGTGCGCGGCGTGGCCAAGACGCTCCGGCCAATCCGCACAGCTGAGCAGTTTGAATTCCGTTGGAAATGCCATCGGTAAGCGCCGGAGCGACGGGAGCAGTGCTATCCCATCTTTAGGGTCTATCTCGCGCTCCGCTGGCGCTGGACAGTTACAGCTTGCGTCGGAGTTGGACCCGATCATGCCGCGCGCCTCCAGACCAGGCGGTAGCGGATCAGCGTGTCGCAGGCCAGCAGGAAGAACAGCAGCATGCCCTGGAAGACAAAGGTCACGTTCTTGGGCAGTTTCAACAAGATCTGCGCATTTTCGCCGCCGATATAGCTGACCGCCAGGACCAGGGCGCCCAGAAGCACGCCAACCGGATTGAGCCGGCCGAGAAAAGCGACGATGATCGCGGTAAACCCATATCCCGCTGCGATATCCGGCTGCAACTGGCCGATCGTGGCGGACACCTCGATCGCCCCCGCCAGCCCGGCCAGCCCGCCGGAGACGAGAAGGACGAACCAGACCACCCGCTTCTGCTGGAACCCGGCGAAAGCAGCAGCCCTCGGCGCCTGACCGATCACCGCGATCTCGAAACCGCGCAGTGTCCGTCTCATCATAACCGCAAGAATGGCGGCTGCCAGCACGGCCAGCACCGCACCGGCATGGAGCCGCGTGCCCTCCACGATCACCGGCATCAGAAACCCGGGGGCGAAATCGGCGCTCTGCGGAAAGCCAAAGCCGAGGGGATCGCGCCACGGTCCGCGCACCAGCCAGTCGAGGAGCAGTGTGGCGATATAGGTCAGCATAAGGCTGACCAGGATCTCATTGGCATGAAAACGGGTGCGGAGCAGGGCGGGAATGGCGGCCCAGAGCATGCCCCCAAGGATCCCGGCGGCGAGATAGGGGAGAAGCCAGAAAGGCGAGGCAGCCTCGGGCACCGCCAGCGCCACCCAGCCGGAGACCACAGCCCCCAGCACATACTGCCCCGCAGCTCCGATATTCCAGACATTGGCCCGGAATGAGACCGCAAGCCCCGCGCCGATGAGCGCGAGAGGGATCGCTTTGACGATGAGTTCGGCTTGAGAGTAGGGGTCGGCGAAGGGGGAGAGGAAATAGACCCAAAGCCCCGCGCCAGGCGCTATTCCGATGCTCACAAAAATGACCCCGCCGCTCAGCACCGTCAGCGCCACCGCCAGAACCGGTGACAGCCAGGCCATTAGAGTGGACGGTCCCGCCAGGCGGTCAAGCGCGATCATCGGCCACGCCTCCAACACGCCCTCTCACGACGGAGCCGCCGCGCGCG
>JBCDKL010000140.1:0-7971 GCA_038746695.1 Pseudomonadota bacterium
ACCAGATGTGGCCGATCCGCAGCCGATCCAGGCAGGGCTGGCCTTTATCGGCGTGGGTCTTTCGCTGAAACTGGCGCTGTTCCCGCTGCATCTCTGGCTGCCCAACGCCTATGCTTTCGCACCTTCGGCGGCGACCGCGTTTCTGGCGGCGACGGCCACCAAGGTCGCGATCTATATCCTGGTGCGCTTCCTCTTTGCCGTGTTCGGGGCCGAGTTCTCGTTCGGCAGCCCGGCAGCGCAGCCGACGATCCTGCTGCTCGCCTGTTTGGGCATGCTGGTGCCCTCGGTGGTCGCGACCTTCCAGGCCAATGTGAAGCGGATGCTGGCCTACAGTTCGGTCAGCCAGGTGGGGTATATGATCCTCGGGATCTCGCTGATCTCGCAGACCGGGCTGACCGGCGGGATCGCGCATATGTTCAACCATGCGCTGATCAAGGGCTGCCTGTTCCTGGCCATCGGCTGCGTGGTGTTCTCGACCGGGATCCGCCGGATCGAGCAGATGCAGGGGCTGGGCCGGACCATGCCCCTGACCATGGGCGCTTTCGTGATCGCGGGCCTGGCACTGATCGGCGTGCCGGGGACGGCGGGCTTCGTCTCGAAATGGTTCCTGATCCAGGGCGCGGCCGAGCAGGGCATGTGGTGGTTGATCGCGGTGACGGTGATCTCCTCGCTCCTGGCGGTCTTCTATATCGGACGGGTGGTCGAGGTTGCCTATTTCCGCGCCCCGCCATTGGGCGCCGACACGCCGCGCGCGGTGCCGGTCGAGATGGTGGCCGTCACCTGGGTCTTCGTGCTGGCGATCCTCTATTTCGGTCTGCAGACCGAGATCTCCGCAGGCGTGCCCGCCCTTGCCGCAGAAGCGCTGCTGGCCGGTTGGGCCGAGGGGGGAGCGCCATGATCCCCGGGCTGACGGGTGCCGAGCTGATCTGGCTCGCCCTGGCGCTGCCAAGCCTGGGCGCCATCGGCATCGCCCTGACCGGGCGTAGCCCTAATCTGCGCGAGGCGATCACCCTGATCACCGCACTCGCGACCTTCGCCGTGGTGGTGCTGACCCTGCTGCCGATGGTGCTAGACGGGGCGAGGCCCGCGACCACACCCGTGGAGGTCTTCGGCGGGATCGAGCTTGCTTTCGCGATCGAGCCCCTGGGCATGCTGTTCGCGACCATCGCCTCGACGCTCTGGATCGTGAACTCAGTCTACTCGATCGGGTATATGCGCGGGAATAAGGAGCCGCGGCAGACGCCCTTCTATGTCTGTTTCGCGGTTGCGATTTCATCTGCGATGGGGATCGCCTTCGCTGGGAACCTGTTCACGCTGTTCCTGTTCTACGAGGTCTTGACGGTCTCGACCTATCCGCTGGTCACTCACAAGGCCAATGACGATGCCAAAGCCTCGGGCCGGACCTATCTGGTGATGCTGCTCGCGACTTCGATGGTGCTGCTGCTGCCGGCGGTGATCTGGACCTTTACGGTCGCGGGCACCGTGGATTTCACTGCCGGAGGGGTGCTGGCCGGTGCGGGTCTCTCGACCGCCGCGCTGGGGTTCCTGCTGGCGCTTTACATCTTTGGGATCGGCAAGGCCGCGGTGATGCCGGTGCATTTCTGGCTGCCCGCCGCCATGGTGGCACCGACGCCTGTCTCGGCCCTGCTGCATGCCGTTGCGGTTGTCAAAGCGGGCGTCTTCACCGTGGTCAAGGTGATCGTCTATATCTTCGGGGTCGATTATCTCTCGAGCTCGGGCGCGGGAGACTGGCTGACCTGGGCGGCGGGGGCCACGATCCTCTGCGCCTCGGTGATCGCACTCTGCCAGGACAATCTGAAGAAACGGCTGGCGTTTTCCACCGTCAGCCAGCTGTCCTATGTGGTGTTGGCGGCGGCCTCGCTCAGCCCGCTCTCGATGATCGGGGCGGCGATGCATATCGCGGCGCATGCGGTCTCGAAGATCACGTTGTTCTTCGCTGCGGGCTCGATCTACACCGCCGCCCATCTGACCGAGATCAGCCAGCTCAACGGGATCGGTCGGCGGATGCCCTGGACCATGGGCGCCTTCGCCATCGGCGCGCTCAGTATGATCGGCCTGCCGCCGACCGCCGGATTTCTCTCGAAATGGTTCATGTTGAGCGGCGCCTGGCAGGCCGAGAATCTGATCGCCATGGCGGTGATCACCGCCTCGACCGCGCTGAATGCGATGTATTTCCTGCCGATCATCTATCGCGCGTTCTGGCTGCCCCCGCCCGAGGATGACCGCGAGTTCCCGGCCCATGGCGAAGGGCCCCTGCCCGTGGTCCTGGCCCTGACCGTGACCGCCTTTGGCACTCTGGCGTTGTTCTTCTGGCCCGACATCCCCTTCGGCCTGTCGAGCATGATGATGGAGGCTCCCTGATGGCCCATCCCAAGGACCAGAAACACGACCCCCAAGCCCCGCCCGAGCATTGGCTGGTGCGGCCCGAGACGGTGCGCCGGATCTGGATCGGATCGCTCGCCTTGCTGGCGTTCCTGGTCCTCCTGGACTTCTTCATCATCGAGGATCACCCCTATTTCGCCGCCCAGACCTGGTTTGCCTTCAATGCCTGGTACGGGTTCGGGATCTGCGCCTTGCTGGTGTTCTTCTCGAAGGGGCTGGGGTTTCTGCTGAAGGTCAGGGACGATTTCTACGATGACTGAGTTCATCCTTCCCCCCGGCCTGATCCTGATCCTGACCGGCCTGTTGCTGCCGTTTCTGCCCGGGCTGTTGCGGTATGCAGCCCTGCTCGCGGCGCCTTTGCTAACGCTGGCCGCCGTGTGGATGGTGCCGGAGGGTCCGGTGCTGGCGCTCAATTACCTCGGGATGGAGATCATCCCGGTGCAGGCCGACAAGCTGACCCGGGTTTTCGCCACGATCTTTGCGATCATGGGTTTTGCCGGAGCGCTCTTCGCCCTCACGCAAGAGAAAGTGGCCGAGCTGGCCGCGGCTTTCGTCTATGCCGGTTCGGCCATCGGAGTGACCTTCGCCGGCGACGTGATCACTCTCTTCGTGTTCTGGGAGATCATGGCCATCGCCTCGACCATCGTGGTGGCGATGGGGGAGAACGCGCGCGGGGCCTCGCTGCGCTATGGTGTGATCCACTTCCTGGGCGGCGTGCTATTGATGATCGGCGTTGCGGGGCATGTGGTGACCACGGGCTCGACCGCGATGGGTGAGATCGGGCTGGCGGGCTGGCCGCAATATCTGATCCTGGCCGCGGTGCTGATCAATGCGGGCGCGCCGCCGCTGGCCGCCTGGCTGCCCGATGCCTATCCTTCGGCCAGCTGGTCGGGCACGGTCTTCCTCTCGGCCTTCACCACAAAGACTTCAGTCTATGTGCTGATCCGGGGCTTCCCTGGCGAGGAGGTCCTGATCTGGATCGGCCTCTTCATGGTGTTCTACGGGATCATCATGGCGCTCTTGGAAAACGATATGCGCCGGATCCTGGCCTATTCGATCATCAACCAGGTCGGCTTCATGGTCACCGCCGTGGGCATCGGCACGCCCCTGGCGCTGGACGGCGCCGCGGCCCATGCCTTTGCGCATATCATCTATAAGGCGCTTCTGCTGATGAGCGCGGGCGCCGTTTTGAAGGCCACGGGGCGGAGCAAATGCACCGAGGTCGGCGGGCTCTACCGCTATATGCCGGTCAGTTGTGTGTGCGGGATCATTGGAGCGCTAGCGATCTCGGCCCTGCCGGTGACCTCGGGTTTCACCTCGAAATCGCTGATCTCCTCGGCGGCGGGCTACGAGCAAATGCTGTGGGTCTGGCTGGCGCTGACCGCCGCCTCGGCGGGGGTGTTCTTCCATGCCGGGATCAAGTTCCCCTGGTTCGTGTTCTTCAACCGCAAGGACTATCTCTATCTGCATGAGGGTCGGCCGCGCGACCCGCATTGGACCATGCAGGCGGCGATGATCCTGCTGTCGCTCATGTGCATCGTGCTGGGGGTCTGGTACACGCCGCTCTACGAGATGCTTCCCAACGGCGCGATGATCGAAGGCAAGGTCTATAAGGTCTGGACCGCGCCGCATGTGCTGCATCAATTGCAGCTTCTGTTCTTCTCAGGGCTGGCTTTCTTCCTGTTGCTCGGCTGGATGAAGCGCACGCCGACGATCACGCTCGATATCGACTGGCTGTGGCGCGGGTTGCCGCCGATCCTGGGCGGGCTCTACGGGCTCAGCCTCAGCATCTGGTGGGACCAGCTGACCGACCGGGTGGGGGCGGCGGTCGACAGGGTCCTGGCGGGCCTGTTCCGCACCCATGGGCCGGAAGGCACCCTGGCCCGAACCCGCCCGACGGGCGCCATGGCGTTCTGGATGACCGTGCTGCTGGGCGCCTTCCTGCTGTTCTCGTTCTTTTGAGCCCGGTTTTGGTGGCCGGGCCGTTAAACCAGCCAAGACCGCACTGCGCGAAGCGGCAGCGGCCTTTGCAATTGAGACGTGGCGGCGAGTTGCGATAGAAAGCCGGAATGACGGATTACGGACGCATTCTCCTCGCCGGGGCAGGATCGGCGGTTCTGCTGATCGGGGCTCTGATCTCGCAATATATCGGTGGTTTAGCACCCTGCCCGATGTGCATCTGGCAACGCTGGCCGCATCTGGCCGCCGTGATCCTGGCGCTGATCGCCGTGACCATCGGCTGGCGGTTCCGCCGCGCGTTTTCGGGGCTCGGCGGTCTGGCGGCACTGGCAACCGCTGGGATCGGCCTTTTCCATGCCGGGGTCGAGCAGCGCTGGTGGTCGGGCCCCGGCACCTGTTCGGCGCCGGATCACGGTAGATTGTCGACCGAGGAGCTTCTGGCCGCGATCGAGACCGCGCCGCTGGTGCGCTGTGACGAGATCGTCTGGCAATTCGGCCTCACGTTGGCGGGGTGGAATGCGGTGATGTCGCTCGGTCTCGCCGCCCTCTGGGCTTGGACCGCCTATCTACCCTCGATGCCTCAGGCTTCGAGCTCGGCATCCCAGTAGAGGAAATCCATCCAGCTTTCATGCAGGTAGTTCGGCGGAAACCTCCGCCCGTGATTCTGCAGCTCGGCCGCATCCGGGCGGCGCGGCGCCCGGGCGATTTTCATCCCAGCCTGGCGCAGCGTCAGATTGCCTTTCTTGAGATTGCAGCGCCCGCAGGCGGCCACCACGTTCTCCCAAGTGGTGCGCCCACCGCGCGAGCGTGGAATCACATGGTCGAAAGTCATCTCGCCCTGTGCCCCGCAATATTGGCAGGTGAACCCGTCGCGCAGGAACAGATTGAACCGGGTGAAAGCCGGATAGCGCGCCGGTTTCACATAATCGCGCAGCACCACCACCGAGGGCAGCCGCATCGCCATCGAGGGCGAATGCACCTGGGTTTCATACTCCGCCACAATCGCGACACGATCGAGAAACGCGGCCTTGATCGCCTCCTGCCAGGGCCAGAGCGACAAGGGGAAATAGGATAAGGGCCGATAGTCGGCATTGAGCACCAGAGCGGGGTGATCCCTCAGCCCAGCCGGCTGGCGCACATAACTCGCAGCAAAAGTCGCGTCCATGGTTCCTCGCCCGGTTCTCAAGCACCCGGAGCTTGCCTGTCCCGGATGCACTGCTCGACGGCGGAGGGGCCGCGGCTGGAGAGCGGCCTTGGGTCCCGCAGCGCCACTATATCTCGGGGCCTTATGCTGACAACCCTCAAAATCCGGCGGTTGGCCCGCCTGCTGATCCTCTAGCATAGGGATGCGACGGCTTGGTGACGATTCGATTGGGTGTAACGGACGTCTACTGAAGCGACAGAGAGCCATGCACGCCAAAGACATCGATTACCGCCGCACGCCGGGCCAGCGCCCTCCGGCGGTCCGGCTCGCAACCATTTCGAGGCTGCGTTAAGCCAGTATCGGCCTGCCGCCCTATCCTCCCGGCATCGCGACCCTGATCCCCAGCTTGTCGCAGAGGAAGCCCAGCGCCAGGCCCAACCCGTCAGGCGCGATGCCGTGGCCGGTGCCCTTGGAGACATGGGCATGCACCTCGAACCCAGCGGTCTCCAGCGCCTCCTTGGCGGCGGGTAGGGCGGCGACCGGAATCACCTCGTCCATATCGCCATGGATCAGCAGAACCGGCGGGCGCGAGGCGGCCTCGCCCAGGGTCTCGTCGATCATCCGGCCCGAGAAACCGACGATCCCGGCCAGCGAAGTCTTTCGGCGCGGGCCGACCGAAAGGCTCATCATCGTGCCTTGGCTGAACCCGACCAGCGCCGTTTCGGCTTCGGAGACACCTTCCTCGGCCATCACCTCGGTCAGCCAGGTCTCGAGCATATCGGCGGCGCGCGCGAACCCCTCACGCATCGCCTCTTCGGATGAGCCGTCGATCCAGGGGATCGGAAACCATTGATAGCCCATTGGATTCGCGACACAGCGGTCCGGCGCATTGGGGGCGCGGAAGACCGTATCTGGCATGTATTGCGCCAAGGGCTGATGCAGGCCGAACAGATCGTTGCCATCGGCGCCATAGCCATGGAGCAAGATCACCAGGGATTTCGTCTGCCCGGAGGCAGCCGCCGCGCGAGGTCCGTCGAGGGTCATGGTCTACTCCGCAATCCCGTCTCGGTTCTTGATCACCCGGTAGTAGGCCCAGAGCAGCCGCGCTGCAACGGCCCGCCAGGGCGCCCATCGGGTGGCGATTGCGCGCATGGCTGGCTCCGCGGGCCGCTCGGGCAGGTCATAGAGCACCCGTGCCGCTTCTTGCAGGGCGAGATCGCCATGCGGGAACACATCGGCCCGGCCGACAGAGGTGAGGAGGTAGATCTCGGCACTCCATGTCCCGATCCCGGTCAGCGCGGTAAGCCGGGCCATCGCCTCTGTCTCGGGCAAAACCGCCAGGGCGGGGAAATCGATCTGAGCTTCGGCGAGCGCGATGGCATAGCGGATCTTGGGGCGTGAGAGGCCGCAGGCGCGCAACCCCTCAGCACCGAGGCGGCGCACCCCGTCGGGCCGGTCGGCCCCAGCCTTCTCGAGACGTTGCCAGCAGGCGGCGGCGGAAGCCGTCGAGAGCTGTTGGCCGCAGATGATCTGCAACAGTGGCCCAAACCCGCCCGGGCGACGGCGCAATGGCGGCAGGCCGGTCTCGGCAAAGGCATGGGCGAGGCGCGGGTCGGCCTGGGCGAGCCAAGCGCAGCCCTCGGCCAGATCCGCATCGGTCTCGATCAGTCGTTCGGTGATCGGGGGATCACCCGCCTTCGACCGATCGGTCGCCAGTGGGGCCGTCTCTATGGGATCAGTCGTCGGGGGTTTGGTCTTTCGAGGATTGGTCATCGGGCGAGAGGGTCGCTCCCGCCCGGTGTCTTGGTCAATGCCGGATCTCAGCTTTGGCGGAACGCCTCCAGCCCGTAATGGTCCGCCAGGCGCTGCAATGCGATCTTCAGCACCACTTTGCCCGAGCGGGCCGACCAGCCCATGCGGCGTTCGCAGGCCTCGAGCCCCTCATGAAAGCAGCAGACCCTGAAGGCCACATCCGAGAGCCCGGCGCCGAGCGAGGAAAGGGCGGCGCCGACACGGTCGCGCGCCGCGATCGCACCGTCTCCCTGATGTCCGCGGGCCGGGCTGCCGGAGTATTTGTCGCCCGGGGTCAGGAATTTGCGCCAATCCTGCCCGACCTGCGGACCCATATTGGCCAGTTCGAAATCGCCGCAGAGCCGCTCGCCCGCTTCGACTTCGACCGGGCAGAGAAACGGTTGCCCATCCGGCCCGCGGCGGCGCGCCAGCCAGCCGAGCGGCGACTCGCCCAGATTGATCCGTTTCATCTCGCGCAAGTCGGTCACCGGGTCGAGGAACAGCCGCTCGCCCTCCAACCGGTGTTGCGCCTGGAACGGGGTCTGTGCGTCGGCGAACCCCATCGGCTCGCGCCCGGCCGCATCCTCGGCCAGAACCCGGCGCAGATATTTCCGCCCCGCCTCGGTGATCCGATAGATCAGCGAGGATTTCCCGCGTTTCGAGATCTTGATCCA
>JBCDKL010000141.1:0-7940 GCA_038746695.1 Pseudomonadota bacterium
AACGGCCGCCCCACCCGAAGCGAGCACGCGCTTGACCGCGCGCGCCGCCTGACGGATCCGCTGCTCGTTCTCGACCAGACCGATCCGCACGAAGCCCTCGCCATATTCGCCAAAGCCGATGCCGGGCGAGACCGCGACGCCAGCCTCCGCCAGCAGCAGCTTCGAGAATTCCATCGAGCCCATATTGTGAAACGCTTTTGGGATCGGTGCCCAGGCGAACATGGTGGCAGGCGGGGCCGGGATCTCCCATCCCGCGCGGGCCATCGCCTCGACCATCATGTCGCGGCGGCTCTGATAAACCGCGCGGATCTCGGCGATACAGTCCTGCGGGCCGTTCAAAGCCGCGGCGGCGGCGACCTGCACCGGGGTGAATGCGCCGTAATCCAGATAGGATTTGATTCGCGTCAGCGCCCCGATCAGCCGCGCATTGCCCACGGCAAAGCCCATCCGCCAGCCCGGCATGGCGTAGGTCTTCGACAGCGATGTGAACTCCACCGCGCACTCCATTGCACCCGGCACTTGCAGGATCGAAGGCGGCGGGTTCCCGTCGAAATAGATCTCGGCATAGGCGAGATCGCTGAGCAGCCAGATGTGATGCTTGCGGGCGAAAGCCACGAGCTGGGCATAGAATTCCAGATCGCAGATCTGCGCCGTGGGATTCGAGGGAAAATTCACCACCAGCGCCACCGGTTTCGGCACCGAATGCTTCACCGCCCGGTCGAGCGCGCGGAAGTACTCCTCCGGATCGAACCGACCCTCATGCAGGGCCGGGATATGGCGCAGCGTGCCACCCGCGATCATGAAGCCATAGGGGTGGATCGGATAGGAAGGGTTGGGCGCCAGGATCACATCCCCGGGGGCGGTGATCGCCATCGCCAGATTGGCCAGACCCTCCTTCGAGCCGAGCGTGGCGATCACCTCGGTCTCGGGATCAAGCTCCACCCCAAAGCGCCGCGCGTAATAGCCCGCCTGCGCCCGGCGCAGCCCGGGGATCCCGCGTGAGGCGGAATAGCGGTGAGTGCGCGGTTTGCGCACCGTCTCGATCAGCTTTTCGACGATATGGCCCGGCGTATCCATATCCGGATTGCCCATGCCGAAATCGATGATGTCGACCCCCTCGGCCCGATACTCCGCCTTCATCCGGTTGACCTCGGCGAAGACGTAAGGCGGCAGGCGTTTGATCCGGTAGAACTCGTCCTGTGGGGCGTCTTGCATCGCGTCGGGGTTCCGTATGGCTGGCGGCATGGCTGGATGGGCGCTCTCCTATACCGCGGGCATGGGCGGGTGCAATCTCCTGCACCGGAAATGCGGGCAAAGGCGGCGGTAAACCCTGAAAAGTCGCCAAAGATCTCGTGTGCTTGACTCTTTTGTCAATTTTGTCACGTGCAAAGTCGCGCGGGATGTCGCCTGTCTTGTCACGCCAGGCCACGCCGCTCCACGCAAAAAAATTGATCCGTAAGACTGGTAGAATTCGACGCCGGGCCGGATGCCGTAAAGGCAGGGGATCAGGGCGCTGGCGGCAGGCCCATTCTGGCGCGCTGTCGGTCGCTCAGCACCGGGGAGGTGAGCTGCGCGGCGCGGCGCGCGCCGTCAGCGGCGGCCGAGCGCAGGCTGCTCTCCGCCGCGATGCCGATCGCGGGGTCGGGGATGTCTTCGCTATAGGTGCCGGGCGGCGTCGCCTCTGGCACATCGATCAAGCGCGGCCATGGCGCCTCGGCAACGCCCTCGCCTTCGGGCAGGTCATAGCTCGAGAACAGCCCGGCCGTCCCGCATCCCGACAGAGCGATTGCCGTCACCGCGGTGAAAACCCAGCTCAACCTCTGCATTTGCGACCTTGCGTCCCCTTGCCCGATAAGGTGGGATAGCAGAAGCGCCGGAGCGGTGCCAGCACCGCGACACCAGACCCGAAACGGCAAGGCGCGCAAGGGAGGCAAACCGACATGACCACACCGGCCAAACCCACCGAAGCGGAGGCGCTGACCGACAGGATCTCGCGCCTGATCGAGCGCAGCCACAAGGTCTGGGCCGAAAATCTCGACCGTTCGGTCGCCGATGCCGGGCTGATGAAACCCGACCCGCTGCATGCCCTGCCGGCGATGCAGCATTGGTGGCAATACACTCTGGACCATCCGCAGCAGGCGATGCAGGCGGGCATGGCGCTGTGGGCCTCGCAGGTCGAGCTTTGGACCAACACGATGCAGCGCCTGGCCGGAGAGGATATCGAGCCAATGATCCAGCCCGACCGGGGCGACAAGCGCTTCAAGGACGAGGCCTGGGATCAGAACCCGATTTTCTCATATATCAAAGAGTCTTACCTGCTGGCGGGTCGCTGGCTCCACGACCAGTTGGACCATGCGGAATTGGCCCCGGCCGAGCGCAAGAAACTGGAGCTGATCACTCGCAACTATATCGAGGCGATGTCACCCTCGAACTTCCCCGGCACCAATCCCGAAGTGGTCAAGGCCACGATCGAGGAGAAGGGCGAGAACCTGATCCGCGGTCTCGAACATATGATCCGCGACATGGAGCGCGGCCATGGCCATCTCTTGATCCAGCAGACCGATCTCGACGCGTTCAAGGTCGGCGAGAACATGGCGATCTCGCCCGGCGCGGTTGTGTTCCAGAACCAGGTGATGCAGCTCGTGCAATTCTCGCCGGTCACCGAGAAGGTGCATGAACGCCCGTTGGTGATCATCAGCCCCTGGATCAACAAGTTCTATATCCTCGACCTCAACAAGAAGAAGTCGATGATCAAATGGCTGGTCGAGCAGGGCTATACCGTCTTCATCACCTCCTGGATCAACCCTGGGCCCGAACAGGCCGGAGAGACCTGGCAAAGCTATATGGAACAAGGGGTTATCACCGCGATCTACAAGGCGCTGGAGGAGACCGGAGCGGATAAGGCGAACATCGTCGGCTATTGCATCGGCGGCACGATCACTGGCTGTTCGCTGGCGCATATGGCCAATAAGGGCCATGACAGAGTGGCGTCCTGCACCTTCTTCACCGCCCAGCTCGATTTCTCGGATGCCGGTGAATTGCAGGCCTTCGTCGATGAGGAGGTGATCGACACGCTGGAGGAGGCGGTCGAGCAGCAGGGCTATCTCGCCGCCGAAAACATGTTCGGGGCGTTCAACGCGTTGCGCTCATCCGATCTGATCTGGTCGTTCGTGATCAACAACTACCTGATGGGGAAAGAGAATTTTCCCTTCGATCTTCTCTATTGGAACTCGGACAGCACGGCGATGCCCGGAAAGGTGCATGTCTACTACCTCGACACGTTCTACAACAAGAACGCGTTGGCCAAGGGGGAATTACGGGTCGATGGCGAGGTGCTCGACATGAAGAAGGTGAAGGTGCCCTGCTTTCATGTGGCCACAATCGAGGACCATATCGCCCCCGCGCCCAGCGCCTTCCGCGCGGCCAAGATGATGGGCGGGCGCAGCCAGAAATTCATCCTCGGCGGCTCGGGCCATATCGCGGGCGTGGTGAACCATCCCGATCTCGGCAAATATCACTATTGGACCAAAGCCGGGCTGAAGGGCGATACGCTGGAGGAATGGCAGCAAGGCGCCAAGCAGACCCAAGGCTCGTGGTGGCCGGAATGGGACAAATGGCTTGGCAAACATGCTGGCAAGCAGGTTTCGGCGCGCGAACCCGGCGCCACGCTGGGCGCAATCGAGCCGGCACCTGGTTCCTACGTGAAGGTCAGGGCCGACCAGAAATAGACCCGGCAAGCACAGACCTATTCTGCAACTAATGCGTGGCGCCGGTTTCCGGCGGTCGCGCATGGGTCTATCGTCGCGTGCAGTCATTCCGCCGTTTCAGAAGGAAGCGCATATGGGTCTCAATCGCTGTCTGTTGGGGGGCTTGGCCACTGTGCTTTGCGGGCTGATCGGGGGGCTTTCAGGCTCTCCCGCCTGGGCGCAGGGCGGGCCGATGCCGGTGGATGTCGCCCCGCCTCGGGTCGAGACAATCGTGGACTGGGACGAGTATACCGGCCGGTTCGAAGCGGTCGAACGGGTCGAACTGCGCGCCCGGGTCTCGGGCTATCTGCAACAGAAACTGTTCCGCGATGGGCAGAAGGTCAGCCGCGGCGATGTGCTCTATGTCATTGATCCCAGAGTGTTTGATGCCGAATACGCCCGCGCGGCGGCACAGTTGGCCTCCGCCCGCGCCGAGCAGACACGGGCGGCGACCGAGCTGGAACGCGGCGAGCAATTGGTGCGAAACCGTACTGTCTCGGAGACCACGCTCGACGACCGGATCGCTGTCAAGCTGCGCGCCGATGCCGAAGTGGCGGTGGCCGAGGCTGCGCTGCGCGTCGCGGGGCTGAACCTCGAATTCACCGAGGTTAAAGCGCCGTTCGACGGGCGGATCTCGGACAGCAGGGTCGATATCGGCAATCTCGTCTCGGTGGGCGAGACGGTGCTGGCCACAATCGTCTCAACTGATCCGATCCACCTTGTCTTCACGGCGTCGGAGGCGGATTTCCTCAAGTATTCACGGCTGTCCATCGAGGGTATCAGGCCAAGCTCGCGCACCTCCCCCAATACGGTCGAGGCCAAGCTGATCGACGAGGAGACCTGGGCCCATATCGGCACCATGGATTTCGTCGCCAACGAGATCGACCCCAATGCCGGCACGATCACCGGGCGGGCGATCATGGAGAACCCGGATGGGATCCTGACGCCAGGCCTGTTCGCCCGGCTGAGGCTGATCGGATCGGGCGAGTACGAGGCGCTGATGATCCCGGATTCGGCGGTCCTTTCGGACCAATCGCGCAAGATCGTGATGGTGGTCGAGGGCGAGAACACTGTGGCCGCCAGGGTGGTCAAGCTGGGGCCACTCTATCGCGGGCTCAGGGTGATCCGCGAAGGTCTGACAGCCGAGGACCGGGTGATCGTCAACGGCGTGATGCGCGCCCGCCCCGGCGGTCAAGTGGTGCCCGAGCCGGTCGAGATCGCCTTCCCCGAAGCTTTGAACTAGGCCAAACTGATGAAATTCGCGCATTTTTTCATCGACCGGCCGATTTTCGCGGCGGTGATCTCGATCCTGATCTCGCTGCTGGGCGCGGTGGCCTATTTGAGCCTGCCAGTGGCGCAATATCCCGAGATCGCGCCGCCCACGATCCAGATCAGCGCCAGCTATCCCGGCGCCTCGGCCGAGACCATCGCCGACACGGTGGCGACTCCGATCGAGCAGGAGATCAACGGCGTCGACGGCATGCTCTACATGGTCACCCAGAACACCGGCGATGGACGGTTGGCCATGAATGTCGTGTTCCAATTGGGAACCGATCTGGATCAGGCGCAGGTCTTGGTTCAGAACCGGGTCGCCATCGCCGAGCCGCGACTGCCTGAACCGGTCCGCCGGCTGGGGATCACGACGCAGAAGAGCTCCCCCGACCTGATGATGGTCATCCACATGTTCTCGGACGACGGGACGCGGGATCAACTCTATGTCTCGAATTATGCCCGCACTCAGGTGATCGACCGGCTGGCCCGGATCGACGGGGTCGGGCAGGCCCGGCTGATTGCCGAACGCGCCTATTCGATGCGGATCTGGCTCGACCCCAACCGGGTGCAAAGCTTCGATATGACCGCCGGAGAAGTGGTCGCCGCCCTGCAAGCCAACAATATCCAGGTCGCCTCGGGTGTCCTGAACCAACCCCCGGTCCCCATCGATGCCGATTTCGAACTGGCGGTCGAGACTCAGGGACGGCTGACCGTGCCCGAGCAGTTCGAGAATATCGTGGTCAAGACCACCGAGGGCGGCGGCCAGGTCCGTGTGCGCGACATCGCAAGGGTCGAGCTGGGCGCGCAGGATTACTCGACCAACGGCTATCTCGACGAAAACGCCGCTCTGCCGATCCTCATCCTGCAGCGCCCGGGCTCAAATGCGCTGGCCACCGCCGAGGCGGTGCTGGGCGCAATGGAGGAGATGTCCGAGGAATTCCCCGCCGGTGTCGCCTATGACGTGATCTATAACCCCACGGAATTCATCGAGAAATCGGTCAACGCGGTCTATCAGACTCTGTTCGAGGCGATGGTTCTGGTGCTGATCGTGATCGTGGTGTTCCTGCAGAGCCTCCGCACCTCGATCATCCCGGTCATCGCCATCCCAGTCTCGCTCATCGGCACATTCGCGGTGATGTCGGCATTCGGATTCTCGCTGAACAATCTTACACTGTTCGGCCTGGTGCTCGCGATCGGCATCGTGGTCGACGATGCAATCGTGGTGGTGGAGAATGTCGAGCGCTATCTCTCGGAAGGGCTCTCGCCCCGCGAAGCGACCCGCAAGACGATGACCGAGGTCTCGGGCGCGCTGATCGCCACTTCTCTGGTGATGATGGCGGTGTTCATTCCAGCGAGTTTTCTCGAAGGCATCACCGGTCAATTTTTCCGCCAGTTCGCCCTGACCATCGCGGTGGCCACCGCGATCTCGACCGTGGTCTCGCTGACCCTCTCACCGGCGATGGCCTCGCTGTTTATGCTGCCCAAGGGCCAGAATGGCGGCGGGATTCTGCGGCGCATCTGGTCGGTGCTGACCTGGCCTTTTGCCATTCTTGGTCAGGGGTTTAACTGGGGCTTCGACCGGCTGACCGCAGGCTATGCCTGGCTGGTGCGGAACCTGGTGAAGGTCGCGGCACTGGTTCTCGTCGCTTATGGCGGGCTGATCTGGCTGACCGCAGTGCAGTTCCAGGCGGCACCGACCGGGTTCATTCCCGATCAGAACCAAGGCTATCTGATCACTGTTGTTCAATTGCCCCCGGGTTCTGCCCTCAGCCGAACCGATGAGGTGGTGCAGCGGGCAACGAAAATCATCCTCGACCATCCCGGCACGGCGCATACCGCGGGCTTTGCGGGCTTTGACGGGGCGACCTTCACCAATGCACCGAATGGCGGGACGATCTTCTTCACCTTCAAGGATTTCGACACGCTGCTCGAGATGGGCCTGACGCAAGAGCAGATCCTGCAGGAAGTGCAAGGCGCGCTGTTCCAGATCAAGGAGGCCTTCATCTTCGTCGTCGCCCCGCCGCCTGTGCGCGGGATCGGGACCGGCGGGGGATGGAAGCTCTATGTCCAGGACCGTCGCGGTCGCGGGGTCGAAGCGCTGGAGCAGGCCACCGGCGCCCTGGTCGGGGCCGCCAATCAGGAGGAGGGGCTGACACGGGTCTTCGCGCTCTTCAACACGGCGACACCGAAGATCTTCGCCGATATTGACCGGGTGAAGGCCGAGAAACTGGGGGTAACGCCCGACCGGATCTTCGAGGCGTTGGAAGTCTATCTCGGCTCGGCCTTCGTCAACGACTTCAATTTCCTCGGCCGGACCTACCGCGTGACCGCCCAGGCAGACGGCCCGTTCCGGGACGAGCCGAGGGATATTCAGAACCTGCGCACCCGCACCGATGCAGGTGCGATGATGCCGATCGGGTCGGTTGCGACCTTCCAGGATGTCACCGGGCCCTACCGGGTGGCGCGCTATAACCTCTATCCCGCGGCAGCGGTGCAGGGGGCGACCCTGCCCGGCACCTCGACCGGCGAGGCGATCGCCCGGATTGAAGCGCTGGCCGAGCAGTTGCTGCCCGACGGGTTCGGCTTCGAATGGACCGAACTGGCCCTGCAGGAGAAACAACAAGGTAACACGGCGATCTACGTCTTCGTTCTGGCGGTGGTCTGCGTCTTCCTGGTGCTGGCGGCGCAATACGAAAGCTGGCTCTTGCCGCTGGCGGTAATCCTGATCGTGCCAATGTGCCTGCTGGCGGCGATGACAGGCGTGCTCTGGCGCGGGATGGACAACAACATTCTGACTCAGATCGGACTGGTTGTCTTGGTGGGGCTCGCGGCCAAAAACGCGATTCTGATCGTGGAATTCGCCCGGCAATTGGAAGCCGAAGGCCGCAGCCGTGTCGAGGCCGCAGTCGAGGCCGCGCGGCT
>JBCDKL010000142.1:0-7935 GCA_038746695.1 Pseudomonadota bacterium
ATGAAGGCGAACAAAGCAAAGACCTGGATGGTCAGAGATCGGTAGCGCGTGTCGTAAATCAATTGGCTGAGCTAAAAACTCTCCGCCGGTGGAGCCTCCTGCGCAATCGACATCCGCGCACCCCTCTGTCTCTGTCTGTTGTTATACCCCGCGCGCCTTTTGGTTTTGATCGGTCAGGCGCTTCGAGAAAGGGCGCGCCCCGAAAGACGCGCCCTGATTTTAGTCCCGTATCAGCGGAACGGCGGCGAGTAGAGAATGCCACCGTTTCGGTAGGAGGCATTCAGCCCGCGGGCCAGCCCGATCGCAGTGGATGGGCCGATGTTGGTGTCGAAGATCTCGGAATAGTTTCCTTGGGTCTTGATCGCCCGCATCGCCCATTCTTTGTCGAGGCCCAGCATGGCGCCCAGATCGCCCTCGGTGCCGAGGAGACGGTTGATCTCCGGGTTGTCGGTGCCAGAAGCCATCTGATCGACATTGGCCGCGGTCACGCCCAGTTCTTCGGCGGTGATCAGAGCGTTCAGCGTCCAGCGGACGATATCCGCCCACTCGTTATCGCCATGGCGCACCAGGGGTCCCAGCGGCTCTTTCGAGACGATCTCGGGCAGCACCACATGGGCCGACGGATCCTCGAAGGTCGCACGAGTTGCGGCCAGGCCCGAGGCGTCAGTCGTATAGACGTCGCAGGCATTGGCCAGGTACTTCTGCTGCGCTTCGGCATTGGTCTCGATCGGAACCGGCTCGTAGCTGATGCCATTGGCGCGGAAATAGTCGGCCAGGTTCAACTCGGTGGTGGTGCCGGTCTGGATGCAGACGGTGGCGCCGTCGAGCTCGGTCGCCGAGGTGACACCAAGCTCTTTCGGGACCATGAAGCCTTGACCGTCATAGTAGTTGACGCCCACGAATTCGAACTTGAGATCGACATCGCGGCTGAAGGTCCAGGTGGTGTTCCTGGCCAGCATATCGACCTCGCCCGAAGCCAGCGCAGTGAAACGGGTCTTGCCGGTGGTCGGCACGAATTTCACTTTCGACGGATCGCTCAAAACGGCGGCAGCGACAGCACGGCAGATCGAGACATCAAAGCCTTCCCACTCGCCATCTGCGTTCGGAGCGGCAAAGCCGACCAGGCCGGTCGACACGCCACACTTCACTTCGCCCGCGGCTTTGACATCGTCCAGCGTCGCGGCCGGCGCCACCGAGGCGGCCAGACCGGCAGCAGCCAGTGTGCCAAAAAAGACGGATGTTTTCATATTGTCCTCTTTCCCTGTTATCCGCGCGTCTCTCCCGCGCGGCCGGGCTCTCTGCCCGGGGATGGTTGAAGATACGGGGCTATACCCGTTGGTGACCATGCAAACTCCGTTGCGTGCGTCAAGCAATCCCGTGGCAGCCCCGTTCTTAGCACCATGAAACGCATTAATTTCGCAGTGCACAAGCTGTAGATGGCATCTCAGACGCTGATTCAAGGAAGCATCCCTGACGCATCGGCCCCGGATTTGCACCTTGATGCTCGCAGATTTCCGCGAGTGATGCAAAATTCGACAGAACCGAGGAAAAACTGCCTGCGTTTATAACGGTTTTGAGACGCGGCCTTTTCAGCGGGGGGAGTCCGTGCGAATCGCTTCCGAGCTTCACGCCGGACCTTGACCGCCCCTGCCCGGGCGATAGGGTCGGCGTTCTCGACCATCTCCAACCCATGAGGAGCGCATGAAAGATGCCACGCGCGCCGTCACCGGCGGGCGCAACCCCGCCGAGCAGGACGGTATCGTCAATCGCCCGGTCTATCGCTGTTCGACCGTAGTCTTCCCGACCCTGGATGCCTTGAGAGAGAGCAGGATCATCCCGCCGGGCGAGCTTGGTATCTATGGCATCCATGGAACCCCCGCGACCCAGGGTTTCGAAGAGGCGGTCGCTGCATTGGAGGGTGGTTTCCGTACCCGGCTCTGCAATTCGGGGCTGCAGGCCTGCACCATGCCTTTGCTGTCATATCTCAATACGGGCGACCACCTCCTGATGGTCGACAATGTCTATGGCCCGACCCGCAGTTTTTGCGATGGCGCGCTCAGGCGGCTCGGTGTCGAGACGACCTATTACGACCCGGCGATCGGCGGCGGCATTCGGGAGCTGATGCGGCCCAACACAAAGGTGGTCTTCACCGAGAGCCCTGGATCCTGGACCTTCGAAGTGCAGGATATCCCGGCCATCGCTGAGGAGGCGCATAAGGCGGGCGCGTTGGTGATGATGGACAACACCTGGGCGAGCCCGCTCTACTTCAAAGCCTTCAGTCATGGGGTCGATGTCTCGATCCAGGCCGCGACCAAATATATTGCGGGGCATTCCGACCTGCTGATGGGCACGGTGACGACGACCGAAGCGGCCTATCCGGCCCTGCGCCAGGGTTGGGGTGAGCTCGGCCTCTGCGGTGCGCCCGACGATGTCTTCCTGGCCGCCCGCGGCATCCGCACCATCGAGGTCAGGCTCGAGCGGCATTGGCAGAATGGGCTTAAAGTCGCCGAATGGCTGATGGGCCGGCCCGAGGTGGCCGAAGTGCTCCACCCGGCCATGCCGCAGGACCCGGGCCATGCGCTCTGGAAGAGAGATTTCCTGGGCGCTTCCTCGCTCTTCGGCTTCACTCTGACCGAGGAGAAATCCTCGGATGCCTGTCAGCGCGCCCTGCTCGACCATTCCGAGTTCTTCGCCATGGGCTTCAGTTGGGGCGGGTTCGAGAGCCTGCTGATCCCGGTGCGGCCCGAAACCCGCCGCTCCGCCACCCCATGGCCGGGCCCGGGCCGCTCCCGGGGTCAAACAATGCGCATCCATGTCGGCCTGGAAGATCCCGACGATCTGATTGCCGATCTCAAAGCCGGGTTCGAGCGGATGCCCTGACTGCTGGGCCCTTGACTGCTTGACCCCGCCGCCAGGTCGAGGCTTGAGGCGGAAACCCGCCCGGACTGCGTGAAACTAGAAGTATTGCTCTCGAGGAGACCCGCATGACCCCCACACGGCGCTTCGTCACCCTTGGTCTCGCCGCCACCGCCCTTGCCGCCTGTCAGGGTGGTGCGCCCGGCAATGCGCCGGGGACGATCAATGCCAGGGTGGATACCGCTATCGACACAATGTATGCGCGGCTGCCGTTCACCCGGACCCTGGCAAACCAGGCCGAGGGGATGCTGATCATGCCCGGCGTGGTCAAGGCCGGGTTCGTCGTCGGGGCGGCCTATGGCGAGGGAGCGTTGCGCTTGCGGAACTCGGGCTATCGCCGAACCGCACAGTTCTATTCGTTCTCGTCGGGCTCGGTCGGCTGGCAGGCGGGGGCGCAGAAGACATCGCATGCGATCTTTTTCCTGACACCGGATGCGCTGGCCACATTCCGCCGCCGCCAAGGATGGGAGGCCGGAGCCGACGCCGAGGTCACGCTGATCGATACCGGCGTCAAGGCCGAAGCGAACACCACCAATGTGCAGAACCCCGTGGTCGCGGTCGTGTTCGGTCAGCAGGGGCTCTTGGCGGGCGCGAGCCTGGAAGGCGCCAAGTATACTCCGATCACGCCGTGAGCCTTATGCGCCGATCTTGAAGACCAGACAGGTCGTGGTCCCGGTGGCGTAAAGCTTGCCCGCCCCGTCGACCAGCCGCCCTTCCGAGGTTGCCGTCCGCCGCCCGGTATGGATCGCCTCGCCGATGGCTCGGAGCGGCCCTGTCGAGGTAAAGGCCGGGCGCAGAATATTGATCTTGTACTCCAGCGTCGTATAGCCCTGGCCCGCGGCCAACGTGCTCTGCACCGCACAGGCCATGCAACTGTCCATGAGTGTGCCGAACCAGCCGCCATGAACGCTGCCGATCGGGTTGTAATGGGCAAAGCTGGGCGCGCCTTCGAATACCACCCGTCCCCTGACCGCCTCGATCATCGTGAAATCCAGCGTCTTGCCGATCGGCGGCGCGGGGTAGCGTCCCTCGGCAATGCCCTGGATGAATTCGAGACCAGAGATCGCGGCGATCTCCGCTGGGGTCATCAGATTGTCAGGACTGTCGGAGAAGAAGGGTTCGGCCATCGAGCGCTCCTGTAAAGCTCTCGGGTGAGCCTAGATGCACGGTGCAATCGGAAAAAGCCCTGACGTTGCGGCGCCTCTCAAAATGCCTCGAAGCTGCTTTGAGCCCCGGCGCGCACTCCCGGTCAGGCCGCTGATGTCAGTTTGCGCGCCCAGGCGATCAGCGCATCGAAATCGATCGGCTTGGTCACATAATGATCGGCGCCCACCACCAGCCCTTCGGCAATATCGGTTTGATCGGCGAAGGCGGAGATAAAGATGAACGGCGTCTCTGCATGCTCCATCCCCGCCTCTTGCAAGGCGCGGCGCATCTGGAAGCCGTTCATGCCGGGCATGTTGATGTCCGAGAGGATGAGATCCGGCTTGAGATGCAGGATCAGATCATAACCTTGCTTCCCATCCGCCGCGGGATGCACTTCGAAACCCGCATCTTCCAGTTCTTCCTGGATCAGTTCACGTAGATCGGCTTCGTCTTCGACAAGGGCTATTCGGAGCATCCCGGCCTCGTAATTCAGTATGCGCAGATCGGCGCGCGCATTCCATTGATCGTTATCCAAAAGGGTTTAGCGGAACCTAAAGGCGGGCTGGATCGCCGGGTGGAGTGGCTTCACCCGCGGCGCCTTCAGAAGAGTCGACCATGACCACCACTTGCGGCATGGCCAGAACATCGTCCGGCAGATTCGGCACGGATTGTGACCCATCGGCGGTGGGTGTGTCTGCAGGCTGGGCGCCCTGCGCCCGGTCCGAGGCAGTCCCAGCCCAAGCCGCCACGCCCTGGGCTGTGGCTTCCAGGGCGGAGATCCGATCGGAAAGCGCTTCGATCAACGCATGTGTTGCGTCGGCCGAGGGCTCCTTCACCGCCGTCTCCAGCAGCAGCGCGTCTACAGTCTCCTCGACCTGATCGAGCCGGGCGGAGGGTGCCGTGAACGCCGCTTCGGCATGCTGGCGCAACCCTTCGAGCCCCTCCTGCACCCCTTCGATCAGGCCCGACAGCCGGTCGACTTCGACCGCAGCGCGGCTGTCCGCCTCCTGCATCGCGGTCTTGCTTGCGGTGACAGCGCCGTCCAGGGCGCCGACCTGTTCAACCAGCGCCTCCTGCCGGGTCTTGATCTCCAGTTTCCATTCCAGCACCTGCTGATTGAGCGCTTCGTAATCGTCCTGAAACGCTGCCTCTATGCCAAGCTTGTGGATCCGGTCACCCATCTCGCGGATATCGTCATGCAGCCGCTCAATCGATTTGCGCATCGCGCGCAGGGTTTGGTCGAAGCCAGTTGCGTCTTCGAAGATCTCCATCGCCTTTGTCATCTGCCAGGCGAACGCGCCGCAGCAGACCGCCGTCAGCAGGGCGGCCGCTATCATCAGCAGGTCGATCAGGCCGGACATGGGACGCCTCGGTCAAATGCGGAGTTGGAGCAGCCTGCGCCCCCGGCCTTACCGAAGCGTTAACCACCGCACTCGGCCGCTTTGGTGTGAGATCTCTGCAAATTCGTTCGACGGTTTTACCATAACAGACGTCTCTCTTCTCTGGACGGCGGCGAGAGCCATCCCCACTTCGCAAGAACGCGGATTGTGGTGATCAGCGATACCCATGGCGGGCACGAAGATCTAGGTATCCTGGAAGGTGATGTCTTGATCCACTGCGGTGATCTGGAGGGGCCGAGATCGTCGGGTGGCGAAGCCTTCCGCGACATCGACAATTGGTTCGGACGTCAGCGCTTCGAGGTAATTCTGTGCATTGGCGGCAACCATGACTTTGATCTCGAATGGCATTTCAAGTTCGACGACCAACCCTTTGAGAATGCCATCTGGCTTCATGAGCGCTCTGTCACCCTAAAGGGCCTGACGTTTTACGGGGCCTCATGGGTGCCAGATCTCAGCCGATGGGCGTTCTTTGCGGATGATCCGGCCTTGAGGGCGGCCTGGGCTCGGATACCTTCCGATGTCGATGTACTCGTTACCCATACACCGCCAGCGGGCGTTCTTGATGTCTCGAGCGCCGGACGGGTGTTGGGCTGCGCTCAACTGGCGCGACGGCTAGATCACCTCTCCCCACAGCTGCATTGCTTCGGCCACGTCCATGCCTCTTCGGGCAGCTTGACGCGCGCAGCCACCACCTTCGCCAACGCCTCGTCCGTGAACAGCCAGCTCGAGATTGCGCGAAAGCCGGTTGTGATAGACCTCTAGCAAAAAAACTGGGAGCTCCGTAGGCCGCCCGGCAAAGTCTCTGCCAGCTCGAGGTGCTACCCCCGCTGGACGCTACTCCGCAGTTTCTGGTGAGCGCATGTCGGATGGGTCGATGCCCGCAACCTCGACAGGCTTCTTCATCGCGTCGCGGCGGAAGGGCTCGCCCAGTTCCTCGTTGATCATCGCCTCGATCAGCATCGTCTTGCTGTGGTGCATCTGATCGTCGACCGCCTTGTTCAGCGCTGCCGTCAGCTCGTCCATCCTGCGCGCGACCACATCTTGCAGGCCGCAGGCCTTCGCGATGCCGGCGTAGGAGACTTGCTCATCGAGCTCCGTCCCCACGAAGTAGTCTTCGAACCACAGCGTTGAGATCCGCTTTTCTGCGCCTCCCTGGCAGTTGCGCAAAACGATCTGGATCACCGCGGGCCATTCGCCCCGACCGATGGCCGTCAGCTCGTTGACCGCGATGCCGAAGACGCCGTCCCCGACCAAGCCCACGACCAGAACATTCGGCTGGCCGATCTCGGCGCCGACGATCGAGGGCAAGCTGTAACCGCACGGCCAGAAGAGGCCCTGCGCCAGGTACCTGCGGCCTTTTATCTGCCTCATTAAACTTCCGATAAGCATTGCCGCGCAGGGTATGCAGCATCGTGATCCAGCCGTTGGGAATTTCGATGACGCATGCGGGCCGTCCGTCTGCCGCGACCATGCGCCTTTGCACCGCTTTGCAGCGGGTCCCGGCGGCGCTGTGCAGGGGGAAGGTATGACCGAGGCGACCGAACCGGCTCCAAGCCCTGTGGCGGATGTTTTGACCGAGGATCAGGTTTTGGAGGCCGATCGCTCTGCGCAGCCCGAAGCGGAGGCAGACAACCAAGCCGCCGACGGACCTGCAATTGCCGAGGACACCTCGGACGCCGAGGACGCAGTCATCCTGGAGGGTAGACCCGAACCCTCCGAGCAAGCAGACCAATCCGGCTTCGATGCCGGTGCCGACCGTCTGGCCGAGATGTTCGCCCTGCTTGCTCGGTCTGGGGCTGCGGAGGTTGCCCTTACCCTGAGCCCAGCGGTATCGGAGGCCAGTGAGGCCGACGCCCTTTCTGCCCTCTCGCCCCTGGTCGAAGGGCCGATCTTTAGGCTCGCCGCCTGGCGATATGCCTGCCGCCCTGCTGTGGATCCGGCGGGGGAGGATCTGAAGACCCGGTTTGAAACCGAGCTCCGCGCCGTCGGGATCGGCGATGTCACCGTGATGCCTGCGCCGGACCAGACCCGTGCCCAGATACCCTCCCGCGAAGACGTCTCCAATGACGAGGGCCCGTCGCGAGAGACCGCGCCCGCCGAAATCGAGGCCCGGGCGATCACGCTGATCGATGCCATGGCGCGGGCGGTCGATCTGGAACCAGGCCAGCGTGCGGTCATCGATGCTGCTTTCGCGCTTCAGGCGGTCTCGTTGACTGCGTCTGGGATTGCCGAGCACATCGCGGAGATACCTACACCAGCCGCCCCATCTGCGCCCGATCTCGCGCCTCTGAGCGCGGAGATCGAAGCGCTCGGCGCCCGGATCGAAAGTCTGATCCGCAGCTCCGCCCAGCCCGCTCCCGCACCGCAAGTGCCTGCGGGGTCGATGACGGAGGGCACGGGCCTCTATCAGATCTCCCACGCGCTGGAGACGCTGATCGGTAAGTTGGAGACCCAAAGCGGGGAGCTCGCAGCG
>JBCDKL010000143.1:0-7925 GCA_038746695.1 Pseudomonadota bacterium
GTGAGGTCAGCAAGGAGGTCGAGACTTCCGGTTGTCCAAGACGCAAACGGTGTGAAACTCCAGCGGTGCTCGGCGTCGTCGACGCCAACTTCTCCAATGATCTCACGACCGTCTTGGGCCTGAAGCCGCAGCGCGTACATCAACTGATGACGATCGAATGGGCGGTCGAAGGTAACAGTCAAAGGCTCTAGGGTTCCGGCGCATGGCGTGGTGACGCTCCAGTGGCTGGTATCGGGACGTGTGCGCAAAGCGTCAGAAACTTCGAACGTTTTTGAGAACGCCGGCAACACGGCTGTGCCGTCCGCGGTGGGCCAACCGCCCTCGATCGTAAGGCTGTATTGCTGACCGGCACGCAATGCGGGACCCAGCTCAACATTTGTGGCGACCTCGCGCTTGATGCGGCCGGGGTCGATCAAGACGGTCAGACGTGTCCTGTCTTCGTTCCACAGCTCTTGTTTGAAACGCATGAAGGCGGCATCGTCGACCGCGCCGCTAGCGTCGCGAAGCTTGATATAGTCAAAGGCGACATGCGGCTGCATTGGCACTGAGAAGTGGATATAGAACCGTAGAGTGTTCTCAGGCAACGTGTCGCCGCTTGGGAAGAGGTGGTGTTCGTGCCGCCGGGAACGCCTCTTGTCCCGGCCAAGCCCGTTGTCTGGCTCGAGGTTTTGATCATCGGCCTGATTGCCTTTGCAATCTGGCTGATCCTGCGGATTTTCATCGCAAGCTTGCGGACACCCTAGGGCTGGGTCTCCTCAGAAATCGTTGCGCTGATGCGATGCCGCGCCTCACGCAGGCTCGGGCGTCTCTTTGGGGCTGTCTCCTCCGTCTTCTTCCTGCTCGGGCTCTTCTGGGGCGGTCGGTTTGTATTGCACCTCCATCGCCCGTCTGATGCTCGGCGCGACCGTTCCGCCATGGGCTTCGTAGATGTCCAACAGATCCAGAGGGTCGCGGCACGGAAGCAGACGCCCGCCAGCCAGCACCAGATAGCGATCGGCTCCGCCTTGAAGCAGGCTGCCCAATCCCCCGGTGATCCAGATCATCGCCGCCGAACGCCGCCGCGCGGCCAGCAATGGCGCCATCCGCTGAGATTGCGACGGCACCAGAGCGGCATTGTCAGAAAGATAGACCGAGGCCGGGATGAGCAGCGCGCTCGCCCGGCTGATCAGCGATTTCTCGGTTGCGGAGGCCAAGTCGAAGGAGCGCCTGAGGATCCCAGGGGCGCCGACAAGCCGGGCCACGCCTTCGGCATAGGCACGGGTGTCGAGCCCATAGGCAGCCGCGCGTAAACCCAAATCGCGCTCCAATGTTGCAGTCTCGCCCAAACCCGCATTCTGCCCGATCACGGGAGAGACGCGGCCCTGGACCACCATCTCGCCCCGATCCGGTGCAACCGCCCCGGCTAGAAGCCCGGCCAAACGGCTTTTCCCGCTTCCAGTGGCGCCCAGGATCAGCGTCAGCTCACCGCGTGCGAACCGTGCGGATAGCCCTTCAAACAGGGCTTTTCCGCGGATATCGAGCCCGATCTCTCGCAATTCCAGTACGGTCTCTGAGCGTGTCGGGGATATCAGATGGTCGTCATCCATACGCGACCTTATCGGCACCGATCCACCAAAGCCAGGGTTCCAAAGCCGTATGGGGCGTCGGAGACTTGCGTCATGCGCGTGTCACCAATGGCGCCCACACCGAAAGGTTTATTTCAATAAGCAGAAAAACATCGAGGAGCGATGACATCATTTTGCACATGCGTTATAGCGGCAATGTGGGAGCGACGCCACCGCGCCTCACCGTCATCATCCGTGGGGCCGGGCATGATGGGATTTAGCAGGGCGGCGGCGGGCGGCCCGGAAGACGAATGACTGCGAAGAAGGGCCCTCCCCAAGATGCTGATTGATGTTTTTTGCGACAGACTATTTTCCAGGCTCTCCACCGATCTGACGTCTGAAAGGCGCGGATAAGAGCATGACAAACCGCTTCCACCGCGTCGCCGAGGCCATCGCCGTCACAGGCTATGGGTGCCGTTTGCCAGGTGCGCGTGATCTTGACGGCTTTTGGGATCTGCTCAGCGAGGGCCGCTTGGCGGTTGGCCCCGTGCCGTCTCAGAGATGGGACGCCGACCGGTTTTTTCATCCCGGCCGTCTGGTTCCGGGCACTTCCTACACGATGGCGGCGGGATTGATTGACGATGTTTGGGATTTCGATCCCGGCTTCTTCGGCATTTCTCCGCGCGAGGCCGAACAGATGGACCCGCAGCAGCGGGTGCTGCTTGAGGTGGTCTGGGAGGCGATTGAACACGCGTTTCTGACCGCTGAGGAGATCGCGGCGAAACGCTGTGGTGTGTTCATCGGTGCGGCTTCGATGGATCACTCCCTGGTCTCGGTGGTCGAACCGGCGACTGTCGGTCCGAATTTCATGACCGGGAACACCCTGTCGATCCTGTCGAACCGAATCTCGTATATCTTTGATCTGAAAGGGGCCAGCTACACCGTTGATACAGCGTGCTCTTCCTCGTTCTACGCGCTCCATCAAGCGGCCCAGGCGCTAAGGCTGGGAGAGATCGACACGGCGATCGTAGGCGGGGTCAATATGGTCCTGTCTCCGTTCCACTTTGTCGGCTTCTCGCGGGCGGCGATGCTGTCACCCGATGGGCTTTGCAAAGCGTTCGATGCCTCGGCTAACGGTTATGTGAGGGGCGAGGGTGCCGTGGCCTTCGTGCTGCGCCTGGCCGAGGATCTGGCGCCCCACGAACCGATACGGTCGGAACTCCTGGGCACGGGCGTCAACTCCGATGGCCGCACGGTTGGCCTGTCTATGCCGTCTGAGCCCGATCAGGCCCGGTTGCTGGCCAAGATCTACGGCGATCTCGGGGTCGACCCTGATCATCTTGCCTTCATGGAGGCGCATGGAACCGGCACCTCGGTTGGCGACCCGATCGAGGCAAGGGCGATTGGCACCGTTTTGGGCCAACATCGCCGCAGCCCTTTGCCGATCGGATCGGCAAAGACCAATGTTGGGCATCTCGAGGCGGCTTCGGGACTGGTTGGCTTGCTTAAGGCGCAATTGGCGTTGGATCATTGGCGGTTGCCGCCGAGCTTGCACTTCGAAACGCCCAACCCCGAGATCGATTTCGAGGGGTTGAATCTAACTGTTGCTGCCAATCCGGTCGATATCCCACCCGCCAGTAAGAATGCGCCATGGATCGCCGGGGTGAACTCGTTCGGTTTCGGGGGGGCCAACGCACATGCGGTGCTCCGCCAGATCCCCGCGGGACCTGCGGCCAAGATTACACCTGCCGCTCCTGCACCGCCCCTGGTCCTGACCGCCGCCTCGCAGGACAGTCTGCGCGGCCTGGCACAACGTTGGCGGACCCGGTTGCAGGGATCGACAGGGGTGGAGGCGGCGGCCTTGATCTCGGCCAATGCGAGGCACCGGACCCGTCATACGCATCGCGCGGTACTGACGGCACAGGGCGAGGATCTGATTGAGCTGTTAGGGCAACTCGCCAGCGGCACTGCATCGGACGCCGCGCTCACCGGTGAGGCGCCGGAGCGCGGCGGCCTCACAGTGTTCGTGTTCTGCGGCAATGGTGCCCAGTATGCCGGGATGGGCCAGGATCTTTTCGAGACCGATGCCGCCTATCGTGCCGCCTTCATCCGGGTCAGCAAGTGTTTCCAGAAGCTCTCGGGCCTCGATCTGGTCAAGCTTATGGGTGACCCGGATCTCGAGGAAAGGCTCGATCACGGCCTGGTGGGGCAACCGCTGCTGCTCGCCTTGCAGATCGCGCTGGTCGAGGCGCTGGCAGCGCGCGGCCTCACTCCAGATGCGGTGGCCGGACATTCGATGGGTGAGGTCGCGGCCGCCTGGACGGCCGGGTGTCTCGGTCTCACCGATGCCTGCCGGTTGATCCATGCTCGAGCCTCCGCAATGGAAGCGCTGCGCGGGGAAGGCGGCATGGCTGCGGTCCTGGCCGGGGCCTCGGCCGCTGAAACGGCGCTGGCCGAGATGGGTTTCGACGATATCGACCTGGCGGGCGACAACTCCCCACGCTCCTCGACGCTGTCGGGCCCTGCCGAGCGGATTGCCGAATTTCTTAAGGCCGCCAGAGCCAGGCGCCTAGCGGCCCGGCCGATCCCCGTCAGCTATCCCTATCACGGCCCGGCTTTGGAGCGCATCCGTGAGGAGTTGATCACTGGCCTCTCCGGATTGCGCCCGAAATCTGGCTCCATCCCGGTTTTCTCAGCCACTACTGGCGCTCTGGTCGAAGGCAAGTCTCTCGACGCCGCCTATTGGTGGCATAACGCTCGTGACCGCGTCAGGTTCCGCGAGGCGCTGACCGGTCTTGCGGAATTTGGTGCGGCGACCTTCATCGAGATAGCTCCGCGTCCGCAACTGCAGACCTATGTGACAGACACTCTGAAAGCGCTGGGCAAGAAGGCCACCGTGGTCTCAACGCTGGATACCGGGACGAAGGCCGGTCTCGACACGGCCGGGATGGTCGCCCGCGCGCTCGCCCATGGCGCCGAGGTTGACACCAAGGCGTTTTTTGGACCTGAACGCGGGCCGGTCGACCGGCTGCCCGGATATGTCTGGAGCCATGCCCCGTATCGGATCGAACAATCCGGCAATGGCATCGATCTTTTGGGTCGGTTGCCCGCGCATCCGCTGCTCGGCTGGCAGGCCCGGCCCGGTGAGGGCGTCTGGCGCACGGACATCGATCTCGGCAAGCGCCCCTGGCTGGCCGATCATGTGGTCGATGGCGCTGCGCTGATGCCCGGAGCGGGCTTTGTCGAGATTGCCCTCGCTGCCGGGGCGCAGGCATACGAGACAGACCTGATGGAGCTGCGCGATTTCGATATTCTGGCTCCTCTCTCCCTCGAGGCACAGGCCGCTTCCAGCACGACCCTGCGCACGACGCTTGAGACTGAGACCGGTATCTTAAAGATCGAAAGCCGCCCGGCCCTGAGCCGGGACGATTGGGTGCTGCATGCCCGCGGCACTGTGGGCGCAGCGCTACCGCAGGGTGTTGACGTCCCGGCCAATCCAGGCCTGGCGTTGTTGCCGGAATGGCCGGGCGCGCGGCTCTATGCCTTGCTGGATGGGGCGGGCCTTTCCTATGGGCCGAGCTTCAGGCGGGTCCGCCGCCTTCGGGCTGGCGGCGGCTGGGCCGAGGCGGATCTGGAACCTGTGACCGATCCCGCATCGGATCCGGGCCTTTTTCAGATCCATCCCGCACTGCTTGATGGTTCCTTCCACGCCATCTTCCCGCTGATCGCCGCCGAACTGGCCGATCGTGGCGGTCCTGCCGCCCTGGCGGCGGGCGAGACCTATGTGCCGGTTCGCTTTGGCCAAGTGCTTTCGTTGGCGCCGGGCACCGATCCAGTTCGGGCCGATCTTAATCTCGTAGGCTTGACTGATCACGGCGCAGAAGTGGCGCTGACCCTGCGCGATGGAGAAGGCCGCGGGGTGGTCCGGCTCGAGGGGTTGCGGCTGCAGAAGATCCGGCTGAGAAGCGGGCGCGCTCAGGTGCATTCATTGTGGTGTCAGCAGGCGATCCCCGCGCTAGACCCAAATGCACCCGCAGCGCTCGGCGCAGAATGGCGCGAGCCTGCTGCGCAGCTGGTCGAAATCGGTCTGGCTGCCCCCGAAGCGCCCGAGCCTGCCGCCGGCGCCCTGATCGTCGATGCCGGTTTTCGCCGCGTGGCATGGGAGGCGCTGGCCCGGCTGGCCGACAGCGATGGTCGGTTGGCACCGCGGCCAGAGGCCTTGGCGGAGAGCGCGCTGCCGCTTTATCACGCCCTGCGCCAATCGCTGGAAGAGGATGACGTCGTGGTTCGGGTCGACGAGGATGCGATCCTGCTCGACTGCCCGTACCCGCGGCTGGAGGATCTGACTGATGCGTTGATCTCAGAGGCGCCGGAGCGGGCCTCGGATCTGATGAGCATCATGTCGGCGGTTACGGTCTTGGATGGGCGGCTGGCCGAGGGCCTGTCCGGTGCCCCGCTGGACCCCGCACCCAGCCACGCGCCGTGGCAACGAGATCTGGCCGACGCCCTGGCTGAGGCTGCTCAGGATGTCGCTTCTTCGAAACGCCCATCAGAGCGGTTCGATGTCGTGCTGATCGGTGACGCCCCCGCGGCACTTGTCCGCAAGCTGCTGAACCAGCTGCGGCCGACCCGGCTCATCCTGACCGATCCAGATGCTGCGCGGGTCGAGCGGATGCGCGCCCATCTCGCACCGGATCCCGCACTTTCGGTCCTCCCCTGGGATGCAGCACTCGAGGCGGGAGGTGCCGATCTGGTTCTCTCGGCGGATGGATTTGGCAGGGTTGGGCGGGCGCGTCTCGCCGTCTTGGGGGATTTCCTCCGCCCTGGAGGACTGATCCTTGCGATCGAAAGGCAGCCGGAGTTGGGCGCCACCCTCACCCAGGGGCTGATCTGCGACTGGTGGAGTGCCACGATCTCGCCTGAAGCGCCCGTGGGCCGGCTCGGCTCCGGCAGCGAATGGGCTCATGCGCTGACCAGTGGCGGTTTCGACCAGGTCGAGGCGCTGGTGCTCGACCGCCAGGAGGTAGCCGCCGCGATTCTGACCGCACGCCGCCCGGTCGGCGAGGCCGGACAGATGTCCGAGCACGGGTCTGACGCGGCATTGGCCCGACATCTGATCCTTTGCCACGAGGCTGGCGACGGCCGTCTTGCGACCGATCTCACGGCCTCCGGGTGGCAGGTCGATATCTGTGCCACTACCAATCTCGAGGACCGGCTTGCGGGCGCGAGTGTAGATCGTCCCAACCTCCTTATCATGCCAGCACAGAACGGGTTTGCAGCCTGTCTCGACCTGTTGCACAGGCTCGCCGCTGCTGCCGAGGCGATTGGGACGCTTTGGCTTCTCGTTCCGGGCGGGGCGCCCGCTGCTTCGGGAGGTGTGGCAGAGGCCGCCCAGATCTGGGGTCTCGCCCGGGTCGCGATGAACGAGTTTCCCGCCCTGGACACTCGACTGGTCGACGCGGATCCCGGGTCCGACGGTCTTCGGCTTGCCAAGATTCTCGTCGACCCGGGGAAGGAACGGGAGTGGTTGCTCCGCGATCATGCCGCACCCGCGGTGCCCAGGGTCGAAGCGCTCAGCCTGCCGGCTCCCGCAATGAACACAGCCGAGGCGCTGTCCCTCGGACTTGGGCGCCCTGGGGCGCTCGACACGCTGGAATGGCAGCCCACTTCTCGCCGCGCTCCCGGTCGCGATGAGATCGAGATCGAGATTGTTGCCACCGGCCTCAACTTTCGCGATGTCATGTGGGCACAACGCCTGCTCCCAGCCGAGGCGCTGGAGGACGGGTTTGCGGGTGCCACCCTAGGGATGGAATGCGCGGGCAAGGTGATCCGGGCAGGCGCCAGTTCTGGGTTCGAGCCGGGGGAGCGGGTGATCGCCTTCGCCGCCAAGGCCTTCTCCAGCCATGCGACGGTGCCGTCCCTCGCCGCCACCCGCCTGCCAGAGGGGATTTCCTTTGCCACCGGTGCGTCCCTGCCGACGATCTTTTTGACCGCACATTACGCTTTGCTTGAGCTGGCACGGCTGGCCCCGGGCGAGAGCGTTCTGATCCATGGCGGGGCCGGCGGGGTAGGGCTCGCTGCCCTCCAGATCGCCCGGGCCCGAGGTGCACGGGTCTTCGCCACCGCCGGTCATCCCCGTAAACGCCGGATGCTGGAGCTTCTGGGCGCAGAAGCGGTGTTCGACAGCCGCAGTCTCAGTTTTGTCGATGCGATCCGCTCGGCGACCGATGAGGAGGGAGTGGATGTGGTCCTGAACTCCCTGGCTGGCCAGGCGATGGCCCGCAGCCTCGATCTGGTCCGCCCCTTCGGCAGGTTCATCGAGCTCGGAAAGCTGGATTACTATGGCAATACACGGCTCGGGCTTCGCCCTTTCCGGCGGAA
>JBCDKL010000144.1:0-7909 GCA_038746695.1 Pseudomonadota bacterium
ATGCCTGAACGCGTGCGAGATCGGCATACCCGCCCGTCGCGAAAGCGCGCAGCAGGTTCAGCGTCGCGGCCGATTGCAGATAGGCATGCTCCATACGCTTGGGATCGGGTATCCGGCTTTCCGCGGTGAAATCGAACCCATTGATGATATCCCCGCGATAGGAGGGCAGCTCAACCGCGCCTTGCGTCTCGGTATCCGACGAGCGCGGCTTGGCGAATTGCCCAGCCATCCGGCCCACCTTCACCACCGGGACCCGTGCGGCAAAGGTCAGGACCACCGCCATCTGCAACATCACCCGGAACGTGTCGCGGATATTGTCGGCCTTGAAGTCGGCGAAGCTTTCCGCGCAATCGCCGCCCTGCAGCAGAAATGCCCTTCCGGCCGCCACCTCGGCCAGACGGTCGCGCAGCCGCCGCGCCTCACCCGCGAAGACCAAGGGAGGATACGAGGCAAGCCGGTCGGTGACCGCACCCAGCGCACTCTGATCCTCATAGACCGGCATTTGCAGCCCGGTATGGTTGCGCCAGCTCTCCTTGCTCCAAGCTTTGGTCATCGCGGCCTCCCATGCGTGTGACGCGGCTGTCTTAACGAACTGTCCCGATGCTGGCCAGCCCACCCATCCATATTACCGAACTGAAACGAAGCGGGATCATCAAGCTTGACGGCGGAATTGATCCGCCCTCAATGTCGAAGACCGAACCATCCCGAGTCAAGTCAGAGCGAGGCCAGGTCACCGGTGGCGGATATCCCAAGCCATAGCGAGGGCAAACCAGCGAAAGAATTCGTCTTTCTGCTGACGCCGATGTTCTCGATGCTGGCTTTCGCCGCAGCGATCGAACCCTTGCGCGTGGCCAACCGGATGATCCGGCGCGAGATCTATGCCTGGCGCGTGGTCTCCGATGGGGGGGCTGCCGTGGCCTGCTCCAACGGGACAGCGGTCGAGGCGAATGCCGGGCTTGAGGATCTGCCCCGCGATGCCTCCATCGTGGTCTGCTCCGGGCTCGAGCTCGACCGTGCAGCGACCAAGCCGGTCCTGACCTGGCTGCGAAAGCAATCCCGCCGCGGGGTCTCGATCGGGGCGGTCTGCACCGGCGCGGATCTGCTGGCCCGGGCCGGGCTGCTCGACGGCAAACGCTGTGCGATCCATTGGGAGAACCATGCCGCCTTCATCGAGACCTATCCCGAGATCGAGATCTCCAATCTGATCTATTGCGTCGAGGATGGGATCTTCACCTGCGCGGGCGGAACCGCCTCGACCGATATGATGCTGCATCTGATCGCGCAAGAGCAAGGCAGCGATCTCGGCAGTCTGATCGCCGATGCGCTGATCCATCCCAATGTACGCTCTGAGACCAATGAGCAGCGGCTCTCGGTGCCGGCGCGGATCGGCGTGCGCCACCCGAAATTGGTCACCGTGATCCAGACCATGGAGCAATCGACCGAGGAGCCGGTCTCACCCTCGGAGCTCGCCAAATCAGTGAATATGTCGACCAGGCAGCTCGAACGGCTGTTCCGGCGTTACCTCAACCGCTCGCCAAAGCGCTATTACATGGAGCTGCGGCTTGAGAAGGCGCGCAACCTCCTGCTGCAGACCAATCTCAGCGTGATCAATGTGGCCCTCGCTTGCGGTTTCACGTCCCCCTCGCATTTCTCGAAATGCTATCGGGCGCATTTCAACCGCACCCCCTATCGAGAACGCGGTGGCCCGGCCGAGAGCGGAGCGAAAAGCCGCGCGGCGCTGACCGGCGCGGCCCCAGGCATCGCGTGAGACCAGAACCGCCCACGCGCAGCGCCTACCGCCTCTTCCGTCCGATCGCCACAAGATGGGCCGATAACGACGTCTATGGCCATGTGAACAACGTCCAATATTACGCCTTCTTCGATACGGCGGTGAACGGCTATCTGGTCGAGACCGGCGCGCTCGATATCCTACAGAGTCAAACCATCGGATTGGTCGTTGCCACCAATTGCGACTATTTCGCGCCGGTCATGTTTCCCGACGCGCTCGAAGCCGGGCTGCGGACGGATCGGATCGGAACAAGCTCCGTCACCTATGCTGTCGGAATCTTTCTCGCAGGCTCCGACACCGCCGCCGCTGCAGGAAGTTTCACCCATGTCTATGTCGACCGCACCACCCGTCGGCCCGCGCCCTTGGCGGAGACACTCCGCTCTGCGTTGACGCCGCTCGCGCAAACCTGACCCGGCCGCCCGCGCGGCGCGTTTTCGCAAGAAAACGCCAGGATGGCGCATGCGGGCTTGCCCGCATTCCGTCTGACCCGTCCTCGCTCGAGATCACTGGTCGGGGCGGAGAGATTCGAACTCCCGACCTACCGCACCCAAAACGGTCGCGCTACCAGACTGCGCTACGCCCCGACCGGTCCTGCGGATACACCCATGCACGCCCGGCCACAAGGGGGCTCAGCCTCATCCCGCACAACGAAAAGCCCCGGGCGCCAGGTCGAATGCCGGATGCACCGCCTGGCTGCCTGGTCCGATCCCCAATTCCGCGGCCAGCCCGCCATTGATCTCCAGAACCGCCCTCACCGGACCTTGCGATCGGAGCGGCGTCTGCGAGTATGGGACCGCCTTGGCGGCGATATTCACAACCCGCCCGCTGCGGTCGATGAAAAGCAGATCCAGCGAGATCATCGTGTTGCGCATCCAGAAATGCGCCGGGCGCGGCGGGTCCATCAAGAACAGCATCCCGGCCTCGCGCGCCAGTGAAGGCCGGAACATCAGCCCCCTTGCCTGTTCTTCCGGTGTGATCGCCAGTTCGACATCGAAGCCCACCTCTCGCGAGCCTGAGATCAGCTCCACCCGGTCGGCCCGGCACTCTCGTGCCGTTGCCTGCGCCACCAGCACTGCCCAGACCATTCCTGCGAGCGCCAGAAGTACCAGCCCGGCCCCGGTAATTCGCATATTCATTGCCTGGACCCGCGGCGGCTCAGTCCTCGCCGATACCACTGGCGTCTTTCGCCGCGTCCACAGCCGCTTCCCAAAGCTTCAGCTCCGAGACCATCAACCCGCGCGGGCCGCGAAAGGTCCGGCAGGCCATGCCCTCGCCGCTAGAGAGATCTTGAAAGCCGCAGCGCCTTACCGTCTCCATATGGACGAACACGTCCTCCGGATTGCCGTAGACATTGACGAAGCCAAAACCCTTCTGCTTGTCGAACCACTTTACCCGGGCCGGTACCAGAGGGCCGGCATCTGCCTCCTGCCCCAAAAACTCGGTCGGCCGCGCCTCGGCGAAACCCGGCGGCTCCACCATTGCGGTAGCAGGCTCTTCCACTTCCAGGAGTTTCTGCGCATGCAACCCGCGCTGACCCTGTTCCGAGACAAGCTTTACGCGCGCTCCCTCAAGAAGCGCCATCTTACCAAAAGCACGCACACAGGAGGCGTGGACCATGATATCCCCGCCATCGCTTTCCTCTGGAACGACAAAGCCATAACCCTTGACCGCGTCGTACCATTTGACATGCCCTGATACGATCATGTTGGAGCCAGTCTCCTTCCCTGCGTAGAGGTTGCGCCACTTGCACCCTGGCTCGCCTCAATATCACTATATTTCTGACATGCTAAAGCTTTAATTCACATCGCTTGTATTGATTCGGAGCACTCTCTGGTAAATCCTTGTCCACGAGATCTAGAGGATTGACCTATGCGCGGAGCATGGCGTTTGGGCGGAGCCGTGGTAATTTCTTCCGGTCTGCTGGCGGTGGCGATCGTCTCCTGCACCACCTTACCAGTGGATGAACGCTCGCAGCGTGATCAAATCGCCCAGTCTTGGCACACCCAGCGGATGGTTATCCTCCGCACGCCGCCAGTGATCGCGGCCGAGACGCCTGAAGATCTGCCCGCTGCCAGGCTGGCCGCCGAACGGGCCGATCCGGCGGTCTTCGCCACCCGGTTGCAGGCGCGCGAGGTTGGGATCGACGCTTTGCCCTATTTGATCGGATCGGCTGAGGGCCGGGCGTTTCTTAAAGCCCAAGGCTCGCGTGCCATCGCCCGCGGGCGCCCAGCGGATATCTGCCCCTCGACCGCCGTGGTGAGCCGCCTGGTTGCCACCCCGCGCGGCGATCTGGCGGGCGATGCGCTGCAGCAATGCCTGCAAAACCTGCCACAAGAGACCGAGGGCTGCGGCTGCAGGATCGTCGCCATCGACAATCTGGTGACCGTCACTCAAGACGATCTGACATATGCCACCGGAACCACTGCCCGGCTCTCGCTGCCTTCCCGTGGGATCGACCGGGTACTGGTCGCCGAGGAAGATCAATCCGGCGCGCTGCTTCTGCGCGATCTGCGCGGTCAGGTTGCCACGGTCAGGGCGATGAGCCGCGAGACCGTCGCGCTTGCCTTCGCCGACGGCACCGAGTTTTCCGGACGGCGCATCAAGGTCGGCTTCCGCCGCGGTCGCATGGCGGAACGGATCTATGCCGAAAGCGCCTCGGGCGAGCGTCTGGTTCTTCTGATCGGGTTCGAGCCGGATGAGTTGGCCGAACGCGCCGCTGCTTGGCTTGCCTGGCCGAAGGAAGGTTAGGCCGGATCAGCAGCCGCCACGCGTGCTTTCGACCCGGGTCCAGGTCTGGCTCGACCCGAAGGCCGGGACCAGCACGAAACCGCGCATCTCCAGCTTGTCAGGGCTCACCGCCGTGATTTTCGCGGCGTATCTCTGCCCATCCTTGGGGTTGTAGACATAGCCATCGGTCCATATCCCCGGCTGCTCGCGCTTGAAATCGCCAACCAATGGGATGCCGCAGATCGTTCGGCTTTGCAGCGCCGCGTCGGGGTTGTTCTCGTCGGTCTTGGGCGAGCCATCGATATGGCGCGGCTGATCCATCCAGACGATCCGGCCACAGGCCCGGCCAGAACATGAGGAAATCTCGATGATCGCCCGCTCGTTCTCAGTCAGCCACAGACCGAAGGCCGGGTCGGAGATCCCCTCCGCCGGCACAGCGCTCGACCCCAGGGCCGCGACCGAAACAGTCATGAATGTTTTCAGCGAGTTCCACATTTGCCCCCTCAGATGCCTTATTGACTCGCGGGGTGCAAGGGGGCTGACATGGTTCGAGAAAGGTCTCGCAGAGAATTGACCCGCCGCATTGCACCATTAAACTTATCGACGCGGTACCCTGGCCCATTCCAGACCGCCGGGGAAAGGAAGAACCGCGGGAATGTTCCAGTTTTTCGAGAGTGATAGCGATGGCAGCCAGGGACCCGCCCGGGTCTCGGCATTGCGCGAGATGCTCGACGCCAAGGGGGTCACGGGCTTTCTGATCCCGCGCGCCGATGCCCATCAGGGTGAGACCGTGGCGCCCTGCGATGCGCGGCTCGCCTGGCTGACCGGATTTACCGGCTCGGCGGGGGCGGCGGTAGTCCTGGCAGGGCGGGCGGCATTGTTCGTCGATGGCCGCTACACCCTTCAGGCCAGGGATCAGGTGGCAGGCGAGACCTTCGAGATCGTGCCGATCCACCGGACCTCGATTGCCGAATGGCTGGGCACAGCGCTCGGCACCCATGACGTGCTGGCCTATGATCCCTGGCTGCACGGCAAAGACGAGATCGAACGGCTGGAGAAAGCGGCTGAGGCGGCGGGGGCCCGCATTACCGCGCTGCCAGAGAACCCGATCGACCGGCTGTGGGAGGACCGCCCCCCGCCCCCAGGCGGCGCAATCCGGATCCATGACGAGGCGATCGCGGGGGAAAGCGCCGCCACCAAGCGCCAACGAATTGGCGCGGCCTTGGCCGCCGACCGGGCCGATGCCTTGCTGATCAGTCTGCCAGACAGCCTTGCCTGGCTTCTCAACATCCGCGGCAGCGACCTCAGCCACGCTCCCGTCACTCTGGGTTTCGGGCTGGTTCACACCGATGGGCGGGTTGAGCTGTTCGTCGATCCCGACAAGGCCGATGGCGCAGTTCTGTCCCATCTCGGCAATCAGGTCACACTCAACCCACCGGGGGCGCTGGACCGGCATCTCGAGACCCTGTCCGGCAAGACCATCCGGCTCGACCGGAAGACCGCTCCCATGCGCTTTGCTCAGCGGCTGGCTGAAATCGGCGCCGAGATCGATTGGGGTGCCGATCCCTGCATCGCGGCCAAGGCGGTCAAGACCCCGGCCGAAATGGCGGGCATGCAAGCCGCCCATCTGCGCGATGGCGCGGCGATGGTCAGGTTCCTGCACTGGTTCGATCAGCAGCCGCTCGATGCCGGGTTGACCGAGATCGATCTCGTGCAGCGGCTCGAAGCGTTCCGGGCCGAAGCGGGCATCCTGGACATCTCGTTCGATACGATCTGCGGGGCCGGTCCGAATGGCGCGATCGTGCATTACCGGGTCACCCGCGAGAGCAATCGCAGCCTGGTGCCGGGCGAACCGGTGCTGATCGATTCCGGCGGGCAATACTCCGACGGCACGACCGACATCACCCGCACCCTGCCCTTCGGCCCAGCGATGGAAGAAGCGGTGCGCCCCTTCACGCTCGTCCTCAAGGGCATGATCGCGCTCAGCCGGATGCGCTGGCCCGAAGGGATGGCGGGCCGCGATCTCGACCCGACGGCGCGGGCGGCGCTCTGGGCGGCGGGCTTCGACTATGACCACGGCACTGGCCATGGCGTCGGCGCCTATTTGAATGTGCATGAGGGGCCCGCCTCGATCTCGCGCAAGGGCGAGGTCGCGCTCGAGCCCGGGATGATTCTGTCGAACGAGCCGGGATACTATCGCACCGGCGGGTTCGGCATCCGGATCGAGAACCTGGTTGCAGTGGCCGAAGGCACCGTCCCAGCAGGCGGCGACCGACCGATGTTGGGCTTCGAGACCCTGACACTCTGCCCGATCGACCGGCGGATGATCGATCCTGCCCTCCTGACCCAAGCCGAAAAGACATGGCTCGACGCCTATCACGCCAGGGTCGCGCGCGAGATCGGCCCGCTGCTAGCGCCCGATCTCCAGCCCTGGCTCGCAGCAGCCACCGCCCCGCTCTGACCTGTTCTCAAATCGCGGCTGATCTGCGAGCGGCCCGCCATACACAAAGGAAAGCCATGACTGAAATCGTGATCGAGCCCGTGCCAGGCACCGTCGTCGCCCGTGCAGGCGGTGCAGTGATTGCCGAGACAAGCGAGGCCCTGGTGCTGCGCGAGCCGGGCTACGACCCGGTGCATTACTTCCCCCGCGGCGATGCGATCGCCTTCTGCGACCCCTCGCCGAAACGAAGCCATTGCCCGCATAAGGGTGAGGCAAGCTATTTCCACCTCACCACAAAATCCGGTGCAATCGAAAACGCTGCCTGGTCCTACGAGACCCCACTCGCATCGGTTGCCGCCATCGCTGGTCATATCGCCTTCGGCCACGACAAGATTGCTGTGGAAGTCCTCTAATCCCCTTCTCCGAGCACGGCGGAGCCGCCGTCCACGGATGGGTGGGTGGGGGTGGGCGGTGGCTGCGTCGTGTTCGGAGAAGGGCTACCCATGTTCCTCGCGCAACTCCGCCTCCAATGCTCGGGAATATGCCTTATAGGCATCGCCGCGGAACAAGGCCCCGATAACCTCGGACCCATCCCGCCCGGGCTCGGAGCTCATCACCGGGATATAGAGATCACGGGTCTGGTCGAACATGGTGAGCGCAGCATCCAAGGTCGCGGTTGAGCGCAGCCAAAGCCCCTTCGTGCACAGGTCCTGACATCGCGCGCCGGTCACACGGTCGTCGCCGACCCGCATCAGGCCCATCACCGGCACTGTCGCCGCCAGATATCCCTGCGGCCCATCGGCCAGGCTCAATCCCTGCTGTTCCAATTGCGTGAGAAAGAAAGATCGCGTCACCAGCCGGTCCGCCACCACCGAAGCGAGCGAGACCGAGACCATCACCGCGATGGCAACCTGGAAATCCCCGGTGAGCTCAAAGACGATCAGGGTCGAGGA
>JBCDKL010000145.1:0-7879 GCA_038746695.1 Pseudomonadota bacterium
ACATCTTGAAAGGCTCGCCATTTTTGAACAGGCGGACCAGTTGGCAAAGCTTGATGTCCAGCGGCACGCGTTCCTCGGACAATGCTGCAACCGCCGCCTTCATCCGTTTGACATAGCCGCCATGATCGGCCCCGAAAATATCGATCAGCGCATCGAAGCCACGTTCGACCTTGTCATAGTGATAGGCGATATCCGGCGCGAAATAGGTCCAGGAGCCGTCGGACTTCTTCACCGGTCGGTCGACATCGTCGCCATAGGCGGTGGATTTGAAGAGTGTCTGTGGCCTGGGCTCCCAATCCTCGGGCGTCTTTCCCTTCGGGGGCTCCAGCACACCCTCATAGACCAGGCCCTTGGCCGACAGACTGTCCAGTGCCGCCTCGATCCGGCCGGAGCCGTAGAGAGACTTCTCCGAATAAAAAACGTCCATATGAACGCCGAGCCTGGAGAGATCCTCGCGGATCAGATCCATCATCCCATCGGTAGCGCGGTTGCGGAAGGTGTCGAGCCAGTCTTCCTCCGGCGCCTGCTGATATCGGTCTCCGAATTCGTCCGCCAGGGCCTTGCCGATCGGGACGAGGTAATCCCCGGGATAGAGACCCGCCGGGATGTCGATCGGCACCCCCAACGCTTCGCGATAGCGCAGATGGACCGAGCGGGCCAGCGTGTCGATCTGACCTCCGCCGTCGTTGATGTAATACTCCTTGGTCACTTCCCAGCCGGCAAAATCCAAGAGCTGGGCCAGGGCATCACCGAAGACCGCCCCTCTCGTATGGCCGACATGCAAGGGTCCGGTCGGGTTGGCGGAGACATATTCCACATTCACCCGGCGCCCCTGCCCCATGGTCGAGCGCCCAAAATCTGATCCCCGCTCCAATGCCTCGGTGACGGCCCGCCGCCACTCCACCGCCTCGAGCCGCAAATTGATAAAGCCGGGCCCTGCCACCTGCGCCTCGCTGACCCGGGGATCGGCGGCAAGCCGGGCGACCAGGGCGTCCGCCAGATCGCGCGGTTTCATCTTCGCCTGTTTTGCCAGTACCATCGCCGCATTGCTGGCCATGTCGCCATGGGCCGCATCGCGCGGAGGCTCGACGGTGACGTTGGACGGGTCCAGACCCTCGGGCAGCGCACCTTCGGCTTCCATCTGGGCCAGGCAGTCGGTCACGAGGATCTTGATATCGGCGAAGAGGTTCATTCTGGCATCCGGTCGGTGATTTGGCCGCCCCGATAGCATGGGCCGCGCAAGGCGCAAAGGGGCACCCAGCCGTCATCTGGCGCGAGCATCCGAAAAACTTATCAACCTGTGCGGATGTTTACTGAAAGAGGAGCGACCTATCGGCGATGATCTGCCCAGTTTGAAAAAGGGAGAACCCCATGACCGAGACGCCTGAGACGACGCCTCATAATTGCCCTGCGGATACCAACCGCTATGGCAATATCTCGGCGGCCATCGTGGTTATCCTGTCGGTGTTGATCGCCTTTGGGATGCTGTGGCTGCTGCATGTGCAGCTCGACCGTATCAATGCCGGGACTCAACCGCTGGACCCGCAATGGTTGGCCGCCGTGCTGAGCCATCCGGCAGCGGCCGAGATGGATCCGGCAGCGATGCAGAACCTAGTGCGCACCGTGCTGGAAACGGATGCTCAGCATTTGCGCTCGATGCGCTCGCAAACTGCGGTCGGCTCGCGGCTGACAGTGCAGATCGTGGCGCAGCTGATCGGCTTGTCGCTGATCATTCTCGGCGGGGCGCTGACCTTCGCCCGGGTGCGCAGCGAGACACCCGGCAGCACCGGGGTCACCGGTGCGGCAAGCTGGAGTTTCGAGCTCCGCTCGGTGTTTCCCGGCGTCACGCTGTGTTTCTTCGGCGCGGCGCTGGTCGCCTGGGTGCTGGATATCTCTGTCGATGCCGGGGGGCGGGTGAATACGATCGATGGCGCAATCTATGTCGATACCGCCCCACCGGTCCTGCCCCTGCCTGCGCCGAGCGACCTGATTCAGACGCGGTTCACCGCCGAACAATGTGCGGTGATCGGACCAGACCACCCGGACTGCAAGACCTGAAACCCTCTGACGAAAGGAGAAACGACATGAAAAAGATCCTGTTCATCGCCGCCGCCGCCCTTGCCGTCATGGCAGGCCCAAGCTTCGCCTCGGATCTCGACTATTGCCGGGCCAAGCAGCAGACCGAACCGAATGATGCATTCTGCCTCGGCTTCTTCCGAGGATATGCCTCGGGCCGGATGAGCATGGCACAGGAGGTCGAGCGCCTTTCCAAACGCGGTGCCGGCACATTCCGCGGGGGCAACACGGCCCTGCAACTCGAAGTGCCGATCGGTCGCGGCAGCATCACTGCTGGCACGATCCGCGGCGCGGGGATCGAGTGATGAGGGGCGTCCAGCCCGTCCTTGGCAGAGCGGCCCTGGCCTTGGCCGCCGCTCTGCTCGCCACTTCCGCCGGTGGATCCTCGACCTATGAGTTCTGTACCAAGAAACTAGTGGAGGACGAGGAGCACGCATTCTGTCTCGGCTATCGTCAGGGGTTCACCGAAGCCTGGCAATACTTGAACGCCCAGGCGCAGGCCGAGGCTCGAAGGCGGGTCGGATCGACCTACTCGACGGAGTCACCCGCGCCGATGACCAGCCGCAGCATAGACCTTCCGCCTCCAGGAGAACTGATAGAGTGACCGCCTATGCTCGGGCCATCGGGTCGGTCAGAACACGGTGCTCCTCCAGGGCGAAGCGGTCGGTCATACCGGCGATGTAATCGGCCACCACCCGGGCCCGTGCCGTTGGATCCTCCCCACAGTCCCGGCAGGCGGCGGTCCATTCCTCGGGCATCAAGGCGGGATCGGCCAGGAAGAGACGGAACAAATCCTCGACCACCCGCGTCGCCTTGCTCCGCATCCGCTTCACTCGGAAATGACGATACATATTGCCGAACAGGAACTCTTTGATCGTCCCGATATCGCTGGCCATCCAGTCCGAGAAGGCGATCACCGGGCGCCCTGCCCTCTGCACATCGGCCAGGCTGCCAGGCGCGACGTCGTCCAAGCGCGCGCGGCTGGTCGCCAAGACATCATCGACCATCAGACCGAAGACCCGGCGCAGCGCCTCATGCCGCCGCCGATGCTGATCCAACCCAGGATGGCGCGCATCCACCTCACCCAGGCAATCACCGACCAGAGGAAGCTCTGCCGCCGCCTCCAAGCTGAAGAGCCCTGCCCGCAATCCGTCATGGAGATCGTGGTTCACATAGGCGATATCGTCCGAAAGAGCGGCAATCTGCGCCTCGGCACTGGCCTGCGTGTGCAGGTCCAGATCGTGCCGCGCCACGTAATCGGCGATTGTGAATGGCCAGGGCGGCTGTAGTGGGCCGTTGTGTTTGGCGATGCCCTCCAGCGTCTCCCATGTCAGGTTCAGACCGTCGAAGCTGGCGTAATGACGCTCGAGAGACGTGACGATCTTCAACGCTTGCGCGTTGTGGTCGAACCCGCCATGGGGTGCCATGCAGCCCGCCAGCGCCTCCTCGCCGGTATGGCCGAAGGGCGTGTGGCCAAGATCATGGGCCAGCGCCACCACCTCGGCCAAATCCTCATTAAGCCGGAGAACCCGGGCGATGGTGCGGGCGATCTGAGCGACCTCGATCGAATGGGTCAGACGGGTGCGATAGTAATCGCCCTCATGCTCTACAAAGACTTGTGTCTTGTGCTTCAACCGCCGCCAGGCCGAGGAATGGATGATCCGGTCGCGATCTCGCTGAAATGGCGAGCGATGTGCCGAATCAGGCTCGGAATAAAGCCGCCCACGGCTTTCGCTCGGCCTTGCTGCGAAGGGCGCCAGTCGGTCCTCATCGCTGCCGGATTGGCCGGTCCTGATGTCCATCTGCGACCCCTTCGTCGCGGCCCTCTTGTCCGGGACCCGCCTGTAGATACATAATAGCGAGCGCGACAAGCCGCCAGAGGAACTCCGCCAATGAGCCTGACCCTGCCGATCACCGTGACCGAGCGCGCCTTCGAGCGCCTCGCCGAGATCGCCGAGAGCGGCGATGCGAAGTCGCTGCGCGTGGCTGTCCTCGGCGGCGGCTGTTCGGGCTTCTCCTACGAGTTCGCGCTGGAGGAAGCCGCGGGGGAAGAGGATACGATCATCTCCGACGGCACTCATTCCGTGCTGATCGACCCTGAGTCTTTGCCATTCCTGTCCGGCTCGGTGATCGACTTCAAAGACGAGTTGATCGGCGCACGGTTTGCCGTAGAAAACCCCAACGCCACTTCGACCTGCGGCTGCGGCACCTCGTTCTCGCTCTGAACACAGAGCGAACAGGCTTAGGAGCGATTGCCCGAGCAGGTGAGAGCCGCTCTTTAAGTTATCCGGCGACACCCGACTAGAGAATCGCGGCGCCCTTCGTTACGTCGGGCTTATGTCCTCCCCCGACCTTCTCAAATCGGTCTTCGGCTTCGAAGGGTTCCGCCCGGGGCAGGAGGAGATTGTCGCCGCTGTCACCTCGGGCCGCGATGTGCTCGCCATCATGCCAACGGGCGGGGGCAAGTCGCTCTGCTATCAGCTTCCAGCCCTGATGCGCGAGGGGGTGACGGTAGTCATCTCTCCCCTGATCGCCCTGATGCGGGATCAAGTCTCGGCCCTGCGCGAAGCGGGGGTCGAGGCCGGCGCCCTCTCCTCGGCCAATGAGCCCCACGAGACCGACCGGGTATTCGACGCCCTCGAAGAAGGCCGCCTCAAACTTCTCTACCTCGCGCCTGAAAGGCTCGCCAATGAAGGGGCGCGGGCTTTGCTCGCCCGCTCGAATGTCCGCCTGCTTGCAGTCGATGAGGCGCATTGCGTCAGCCAATGGGGCCATGATTTCCGGCCCGATTATCTGCGGATCGGTGATTTGCGCGCGGCGCTTGGCGGAGTTCAGACCGCCGCCTTCACCGCGACCGCCGATCAGGGCACACGCGACGAGATCACACGCCGTCTTTTCCCGGCACCGCCGGAGATCTTCCTGCGCGGGTTCGACCGGCCCAATCTCTCGCTTGCCTTTGAACCAAAGGCTAACCCGCAGGCACGGATCATTCAATTCGTTCAACAGCGGCCGAGACAGTCGGGGATCATCTATTGCGCCTCGCGCAAACGGACCGAGACCTTGGCTGTGGCGCTTCAGGGCAAGGGGATCGACGCGCTCGCCTATCATGCGGGGCTGGATCCGGAAACCCGCTCGGACCGCCAGGACCGGTTCACCCGCTCGGACGGAGTGGTCATGGCGGCGACCGTCGCCTTTGGGATGGGTGTCGACAAACCCGATGTCCGCTACGTGATCCATGCAGATTTGCCCAAGACGGTCGAGAGTTATTACCAGGAGATCGGCCGCGCGGGCCGCGACGGGCTGCCCGCCGATACACTGACCCTCTATGGTATCGACGACATCAAACTCCGACGCCGCCAAATCGACGAGACCGATGCGCCGCCCGAGCGCAAGAGGGCGGATCACCAGAGGCTGGATGCGCTCCTCGCCATTGCCGAAGCGCCTGCCTGCCGGCGCCAGACGCTGCTCGCCTATTTCGGCGAAGCGAGGGGCGAGCCATGCGGTAATTGCGACCTCTCTCGTCAGCCGCCCGAGCTTTATGACGGCACCACCCAGGTGCAAAAGGCGCTCTCGGCCATGCTGCGCACCGGAGAGCGGTTCGGAGTCGAGCATCTGACTGCGGTGCTCCGCGGCGACGCCTCGCCCCGGGTCACCAGCCTCGGCCATGACCGTCTGCCGACCTTCGGTGTGGGGGCGGATACCGACAAAGGCGTCTGGCGAGGGATCTTCCGGCAGCTCTACGCGCTCGGCCATGCCAGCGTGACCGAGACCGGCTCCTGGCAGGCGACCGAGAGCGGATGGCAGGTGCTGCGCGGTGAAGCGCAGGTGATGCTGCGCAAGGACCGCGCCACCGGCCTGGCACGTAACCGCGGGGGTGCGGGCACCGGTGGAGGTGGCATGGGTCGTGGATCTGGCCCGCGCCCCCGCCCCGCCGGACCCGATCCGGAGGATATGGAGCTCTTCGAAGCGCTCCGCGGCCTTCGGACCAAGCTTGCCAAAGCACGCGGCGTCCCCGCCTATGCCGTCTTTCCGGATGCAACGCTTTTGGACATGTGTGCGCGCAAACCGACCAGTCTCGACGCGCTCGCCGCCTGCCACGGCGTAGGCGCGAAGAAGCTGAAAAACTTCGGACAGGCGTTTCTTGAGATTCTGCTCGGAGAGACGCCAGAGATCCCCCATCCCGCCCGCGCCAAACTGGCGGGCACGCCCGAAGGACCGCTCTTCGACGCTCTGGTTGAGACCCATGCCACCCTGACCCGCGGCCCATATGGCACTGAGAAGCTTCTCTCCTGCACCAAATCGACCCTGGCCGCCATCGCCCGCGAACGCCCGCGCAGCCGCGAGTCGATGGCACAGGTGCAGGGCATGGACGATCAGCGGGTGGAGCGTTTTGGCCCAGCCTTTCTCACCCTGATCGATGCGGCCAGCGAATGATCGCGCCCCTCACCGACGCGCCGCCGGGCTTGACCCAAGACCTGCACTTCTCGCTTGATGAAGGGTGGGAGGAGCGCAGATGAAGATTGCCACGTTCAACATCAACGGGATCAAAGCCCGCCTGCCCGCGCTCACCGCATGGCTGAAGGAGGCACACCCGGATGTCGCTGTGCTGCAGGAGATCAAATCGGTCGACGAGGCCTTCCCGGCCCAAGAAATCGAGGATCTCGGCTATTCTGTCGCAACCCACGGGCAAAAGGGTTTCAACGGCGTCGCGATCCTGTCTCGCCATCCGCTTGAGGATATCGCCCGCGGCTTGCCGGGTGATGAGGGCGACGAACAGGCCCGCTGGATCGAAGCCACCGTGATCGCAGACAAGGCGCTACGCATCTGCGGTCTCTATCTGCCGAACGGCAATCCTGCACCCGGCCCAAAATACGATTACAAGCTGGGCTGGATGGCACGGCTCGAGGCCCGTGCCCGCGATCTCCTGGCGGCAGAGGAACCATTCCTGATGGCGGGCGATTACAACGTCATCCCCGAGTCACGCGATGCCAGACATCTGGAGAATTGGGAGGGCGACGCGCTCTACCGGCCAGAAAGCCGGGCGGCCTGGCGTAGGCTCATACATCTCGGCCTGCATGATGCGACCCGGGAGGTAACCCAGGCGGAAGAGGTCTTCACCTTCTGGGATTATCAGGCTGGCGCTTGGGAGCGGAACAACGGTATCCGCATCGATCATATCCTGCTGAGTCCCCAAGCCGCCGACCATCTGACCGGCGCGGGGATCGATAGTATTGTGCGCGGGCGCGAAAAACCCTCCGACCATGTCCCAGTCTGGGTCGAGCTTTCGGTCTGATGGCGGTCAGCTTGGCCGCGGTGGAGCGGCGGGCGACGTTCGCGGCGCGTGGCGGCCTGGTTCACCTGGGGGCGGCAGGACCGGCTCGGTGGATGGGCCGCCGATCGCCAGAGTCTCGCCGTCGGGTGCATCGCCGGGCGTCTCACCGGCAGCATTGGCGAGATCGGACAGACCCTCGCCTGGATTGACCAGCACGGTCGCCACCTGCACCCCGGTCTCGCCCCGATCCAACCTGCGATAGGGCTGCGGCGATGTCTCTGGGGCGTAGAGTCCGGCCTCTTGTTCCTCCGCCGTTCCCGGCGCGATCGCTCCGCTGGCCACCTTCAGATCGGCATCCGCGAGACTTGCAAGCCGAATCTCCTCGGAATGCACTGGCGCAAGATTGGCCTGGCGCATCTTTGTCACCTGAAGAGCGAGCAAATTGAGAAGGTTCTCATCCGCAGCAACGCCCTTCGAGAATCCGTTCGCGGTGGCCAGTACCAGACGTTCATTAACCCGCACAAATGCCCG
>JBCDKL010000146.1:0-7874 GCA_038746695.1 Pseudomonadota bacterium
CGGGGATGGGAAGAGCGCTCAGCCCGCAAGACGGGGGCAGGAGGTCTGACCCGTGCGCACACCGCGGTCGAGTGCCGCGACCATCGCATCCTGCTGTGCCCGATTGGGGATCGAGGAGCCGGAGAGGCGCAAGCGTGAGCCCGCGTCGGAAGGCAGGAAATCGGCGGCGACCAGAACGCCTGAGGCGCCACCGATCACAATTCGGCCGGTCTGCTTGCGCACCACCATCTGCTCGCCGCCCAAAATCCCGTCTAGCCAGCAATTGAGCGCCACTTCCTGCACCAATTGCCGCGCCGGCTGGCCGGATATGTTCAGTTTAACCACGATTTTGGGCCCGCTCGGCGGAGGGATCGGAACCTGGGGCGCTGTGATCCTGCCGGGGATCGTGCAGGCGGTCAGAAGCAGGGCGAGGGCGAGCGCCGCTCTCATGCGGGCGTCATCTCGGCCAGCAGGCTTTCGAACAGTTTCACGCCATCGGCGCCGCCCAGGGCTGGATCGTTCATCCGCTCGGGATGGGGCATCATGCCCAGCACGCGACGGTCGGCGCTGAGGATCCCCGCGATATCTTGCATCGCACCGTTGGGATTGTCGCCTGGGCTGCCATCGGGATGGCAATAGGTGAACGCGATCCGGTCTTCCGCCCTGAGTGCCGCCAATGTCTCCTCATCGGCGATATAGTTGCCGTCGTGATGAGCGACGGGAACGCGGATCACCGAAGTATTGCCGAAAGAGCGGGTGAAGGGGCTGGCCGTGGTCTCGACCTTCAGATGCACATTGCGGCAGACGAATTTCAGATTGGCATTGCGCATCAGCGCGCCGGGCAGCAGTCCTGCCTCGATCAGCACCTGGAACCCGTTGCAGATGCCCAGAACAAGGCCGCCTTTCCGGGCGAACTCGACAACTGCGCGAAGGATCGGCGCGTGGGCCGCGATGGCGCCGCAGCGTAGATAGTCTCCAAACGAGAAGCCTCCCGGAATGGCAACCAGGTCGAGCCCTTCAGGCAGGGCCGTGTCTTTGTGCCAGACCATTTGAGTCTCACGGCCCGAGACATGTTGGAGAGCGACCGCGAGATCTCGGTCGCAGTTCGATCCAGGGAAGACGATGACGGCGGATTTCATGGCAGGGCCCTCCTTAGCCACTCCTTAGCGAAAGCGCGGCGACGGGGGAAGTGTGGCGAAACCTGCTTAGGTTATGGAGATGACCGATGTATCGACGCCTTCGGTCTTCATTCTTGCGCGCGAGACGGCGCGTGATGCATCCCGGCTCAGCCCAATTCGATCCGGTAATCCTCGATCACGGTGTTGGCGAGCAGTTTGCGGCACATCTCCTCGACCGCGGCTTCGGCTTTGGCGAGATCGGTCTCGGCGAGATCAAGTTCGATTACCTTACCCTGACGCGCGGCTTCCACACCTTCGAACCCCATCGTGCCGAGCGCGTGGACAATCGCCTGGCCCTGCGGGTCCAGAACGCCGTTCTTAAGGGTGACGAAAACGCGGGCTTTCATTTCTGTCTCCTAACCGGTCCGCCGGTGATAGCCTCGAGAGCGCCCGCTCTCAATCCCATTCCTCACGCCCTTTGCGGCGCTTCGCCATGGCGGATCACGGCCATCAGGAGCATGCCCAGCACCACCGCGTTCAGAATATGCCAGAGGAAATGTGTCCCGATCGAAAAATGCGTGCAAATCACCGAATCGATGGTGCGGAAACTGAGCGAGACCGAGAAGATCGCCGCCACCACGATCAGCGAGGTGCCCGCCGGATGGCCGCGCAGCACCAGCCAGCCGCCGACCGAGAGGAGCGCGAGCATGGCAGGGAAATAGCTCTCCCACCCGCTGATCCCCGGCCCTGTGAAAGCGGCGATGATCTCGCCCGCGATCCAGGCCGCCAGCGGGAAACCGATTGCGACGCCAAAGGAAGGGAGCAATCCGGCGCGCGCGATCAGCAGGCTGCCAAAGGCCAGCATGAAAGCGGTCCAGAACCCGATGGTCTGATAGAGCGTGTCTGGCCCCGGCAACAGGATCGAGGGCCCCGCCCCGCGCGTCATCGTCGCCGCAGTCACCAGCGCGCCGAGAAAACCGATGGTCAAGAGGACCGCACGCCCCCAGCCCAGTCCGGCATAGCGGTTCATCGCCACGGTGAAGTAGCTCAAGATGAACAGCATGATCGGCCCGGTATCCATCAGGGCCGCCCAGACGGTCGCGAATGTATGAAACAGAAACGACCCGATCCCGATACAGAAAAGCACCAGATCCAGCCAAATCACGGGACCGTCCAGGCGCCGCGCGCGCAGCGCCAGCATGAGGCATAAGATAGCCGCGACGATGAAGGCGATATTGCTGATTGCATTGATCGGTTCGGACCAGAACTCCGGTCCGGTCCGCTCGCAATAGCCATCGATCCGGCGCGAAAAATCCACCGCTCACCTCTGGTCGTGTTGCCGGGACACATGGTGCTCTGCGGGTCTGGGTCAAAACCTTACGGCCCCGGTCAGTGGACGAGTTTCGGCCCCCCCGAGACCACCCCGTTCTGCGGCATGATACCGAGCCGCTTGGCGACCTCGGTATAGGCATCGGCCAGGTCGCCGAGGTCGCGGCGGAACACGTCCTTGTCGAGCTTCTGCCCGGTCTTGATGTCCCAAAGCCGGCAACTGTCCGGGCTGATCTCGTCGGCGACGATGATCCGCTGGAAATCGCCGTCGAAGATCCGTCCGCATTCGATCTTGAAATCCACCAGCTTGATGCCGACGCCCAGGAACAGACCACTGAGAAAATCATTCACCCGCAGCGACAGCGCGACGATATCATCGAGATCTTGCTGGCTGGCCCAATTGAAGGCGATGATATGCTCCTCGGTCACCAGAGGATCGCCGAGCTTGTCATCCTTTAGGCAGAATTCGATGATCGGGCGGGGCAGGGGTTCGCCCTCCTCAATGCCCAGCCGCTTCGAGAGGCTGCCCGCGGCGACATTGCGCACGATCACCTCCAGCGGGATAATCTCAACCGCGCGAACGAGTTGCTCACGCATATTCAGCCGCTTGATGAAGTGATTTGGGATGCCGACCCCGGTCAGAGCAGTCATCACATGCTCGGAAATCCGGTTGTTCAGCACACCTTTGCCGTCGATCACGTCCTTTTTCTCGGCGTTGAAGGCGGTCGCGTCGTCTTTGAAATACTGGATCAGGGTCCCAGGCTCGGGCCCTTCATAAAGGATCTTGGCTTTGCCTTCATAGATCAGTCTGCGACGTGCCATGAAATTGCCTCTGACGGGTTGTATCGGGACGTCAAGCCTTGCCCGGACGTGTCGGACGGGAGCATGGGGCATACAGAAACCGCGGCGTTTTGCCAAGTGTCCTCGGCCCGGGCCTGAAGCCCGGGCTCTGGCGCTCAGCCTTGCCGCTCGCTATATCTCCGCGAAGTAATTCGCAACGATCAGAGGCCGCGAGATGACGCAATTCGATGACCGCGAGCGCGCGTTTGAATCCAAGTTCGCCCATGACGCTCAGATGCAATTCAAAGCCGAGGCGCGGCGCAATAAATTGCTGGGCCTTTGGGCGGCGGGCCTGCTGGCACATCCCGACCCTGAAGCCTATGCCAAGGAGGTGATTGCCGCGGATTTCGAAGAAGCGGGCGACGAGGATGTCTTCCGCAAGCTCGCGGGCGATCTCGGTGACAAGGCGAGCGAGAGCGAGATCCGCACCGCCATGGTCGAGAAACTGGCCGAAGCAAAGGCGCAGTTGATCGACGAAGGGTGAGCGGCACGGGACGGTCGAGATGAAAGCAATGGCGTTTCTACAGGATATCTGGGATCGCGCGGTTGCCCTGTCGGCCGAGCTCTTCTGGGTCAGCCTGGTGGCGCTCGCGATCGCATTGCTGGTCAAACGTGGTCAGGCGGTCGAGGACGGCCTGCGCTCGTGGCGCGAAATCCGCCTCAATCTGATCTATCAAGCCGTCGATTTGGTGGCGATCATCCCACTTGCTGTGCTTCTGGTCGAGGCGATCAGCACCGGGGTGCAAACCCTCGGCATCGCTCTGGTCGGGTCAGAGGTTTATGCGGAGTGGCCGGGATGGCTGGTCCTGCTCCTCTGCCTCTTGATCTCGGATTTCACTGGGTATTGGCGCCACCGACTGCTGCATACCTCGGTCCTGTGGCCGGTACATGCGATCCATCACTCGGATCGAGAGATGACCTTCACGACGCTGATGCGCTTTCATCCGATCAATCGCATGGTCACGGTGGGTTTGAATGCGCTGGTGCTGGCGATCATGGGCATGCCGACCGGTGCCATCGCGCTGAACAGCCTGATCCGGCATTACTATGGCTACTACGTCCACGCGCATCTGCCATGGAGCTATGGCCCGCTGAAGAGGATCTTTGTGAGCCCGGTGATGCATCGTTGGCACCATGTGCGCGAAGTCGAAGGGTCGGGCGCGAATTTCGCGACGATATTCGCGTTCTACGACTGGGTTTTCGGCACGCATTACATGCCTAATCGTCCTGTGCCCGATCTGGGTGTCGATGACAGGGGTTTTCCCGACAGCTGGCTCGGCCAGCAGATTTTTCCGTTCCGGGTCTGGCTTGGACTTATCCCGCCGGAAGAAGAGCCTCGACCGCGCTGAGCACCCTCGGATCCTCTGGATTTACACCGGTCGAGAATGCATCGACCAGGCGCCCATCGGCAGAAATCAGGTATTTGTGAAAGTTCCAGCGAGGCGCCCGGTTCGGGCCAAGCTCGCGCCGCGCCCAGGCGTAGAACGGATGCGCCTTGGCGCCGCGGACCCTTGAGATTTCGGTCAATGGGAAGGTCAGCGAGAAGTTCACCTCGCAGAAATGCTTCACATCCGCCTCGCTCGCCAATTCCTGCCCGCCGAAATCGTCCGACGGTACGGCCAGGAGCGCGAAACCCCGGTCGCGATAGCGGTCATAGAGCGCCTGCAACCCGTCATATTGATAGGTAAAGCCGCAGCGCGAGGCGGTGTTGACGACCATCAGCGGACGCCCGGAGAATTGGTTCAGCGGCAGTGGAATTCCGTCGATATCGGTGAAGGTGAAATCATGGGCGCTGGCCTGGCCCGCCGCGTGCGAGCGGCGACTGGCTGCTGCTGCAAGCAAGGTCAGGGCCGCGACACCGGCACCTGCGAGGAACATTCGTCTGAGAAGCATGGCTCACCTCCTGCAAAGGCAGATAGTGCGGGGGCGGGAGGGTCAATGCTCGCCAAAAACCTGTGATGGCTCGAACCATCCGGGAACCACCCCGCAAACCCTTACACATCGGCTGCGCTTGACCGGCGGGGCTGTTGCGGGCATCTGAGCGGCCATGGCGCCGCCCCCGATCCTGACACTGGCAGACATCACCCTCGGCTGGGGCGGGCGGCCCTTGTTCGCGGGGGTGGATCTGGCAATTTCGCCGGGCGAGCGTTTGAGCGTGGTCGGGCGCAACGGCTCGGGCAAATCGACCCTGATGAAGATCATCGCGGGCATGGTCGAGCCCGATGGCGGCACGCGCTTTCTTCAGCCTGGGGCGCGGGTCGGCTATCTGCCGCAGGAACCGGATTTCTCGGGCCATGCGACCCTCGGTGCCTATGCCGCCGCAGGATTGGAGCCATCTGAGGCGTGGCGGGCCGAGAGCGCAATGGAGGGGCTTCAGGTTCCCGCGAGTTCCGATCCGCATGCTGCCAGCGGTGGCGAGCGGCGGCGGGCGGCTTTGGCGCGGCTGATCGCCGAAGAGGCGGATCTCCTGCTGCTCGACGAGCCGACCAACCATCTGGATATCGCCACGATTGAATGGCTTGAGGACTGGCTTTCCGACACCCGCCGCGCCTTCTGTCTGATCTCGCATGATCGGGCGTTTTTGGAGCGGCTGACCCGTGCCACCCTTTGGCTCGACCGGGGCGAGATCCGCCGGGCGCCGGTGGGATTTGGCGGGTTCGAGGCCTGGCAGGAAAAGGTCTTCGCCGAGGAAGAGGCGCAGCGCCACAAGCTCGACCGGCTGATCAAGGCCGAGGCGCATTGGGCGGTCTATGGCATCTCGGGCAGACGGACCCGCAATCAGGGGCGGCTGCGCAAGCTTGCAGGCCTGCGCCAACAGCGGCGCGATCAAGTGGCGCGCGAGGGCAAGGCGGCGATGGAGCTGTCCTCGGGCGCGCCATCCGGCAAGCTGGTGGTCGAAGCGGTAGAGATCGCCAAGAGCTTTGGCACGCGCCGGATCGTGAGCGACTTCTCGCTGCGCATCCAGCGGGGCGAGCGGGTGGCGCTGGTCGGACCGAACGGGGCGGGCAAGACGACGCTTCTGAAACTGCTGATCGGAGAAATGGCGCCAGATCGGGGCCGGCTGAGGCTCGGCCATAACCTGGAGATGGCCGTATTCGATCAGAACCGCGACGCACTGGATCCGGAGAAGACGCTTTGGGAAAGTCTGACGGGTGAGACCTCGATGCGGGTCCAGGGATCGAACGATCAGGTGATGGTGCGCGGGCGTCCGCGGCATGTGATCGCCTATCTCAAGGAATTTCTGTTCGATGAACGCCGGGCCCGTGGTCCGGTCTCGGCCCTGTCGGGTGGCGAGCGGGCGCGGCTGCTGTTGGCCCGGATCGTGGCGCGGGAAAGCAATCTGTTGGTCCTGGACGAGCCGACCAACGATCTCGACCTCGAGACGCTGGATCTGCTGCAGGAATTGCTGGCGGAGTTCGAGGGAACGGTTCTGCTGGTGTCTCACGACCGCGATTTCATCGACCGGGTGGCGACGACAACCATCGCCATGGAGGGCGATGGCAGGGCGATCGTCTATGCTGGAGGATGGGGCGACTACCAGGCGCAGCGCGGTGCGGGTGTGCTCGGCGCACAACCGAAGGCGAAACCGGTGCTCAAGCCGAAAGCCGAGGCAGTGAAGCCTGTGCCCGCGCTCTCCGGGCGCGAGGCGCATCGGTTAAGATCCCTGCCGGACGAGATCGACCGGCTGACGGCCGAGATTGCCCGGCTGGAGAGTTTCCTCGCGGATCCGGATCTGTTTACCCGTGAGCCTGCGAAATTTGCTAAGGCGAGCGAGGGCCTGACCGAGCGGCAGGTGGCACTGGAGGCTGCCGAGGAGGAATGGCTGGTTTTGGAAGAGAAGCGAGAGGCGGCGGAGTAGCCCTCTACAGCCCCTCGAAGCCACCGCCCGCCCCCACCCACCCTCCGCGAGCAGTGGCTCCGAGGGGCTGGAGAGGGCCAGATATTGCGTCCTCCGTCCCCTCAGGTCATATATGAAGGAAAGAGCAGCAACCGATAAGCGGGAGAACCGCGGAATGAAGGCGCGATGAACGCGATGGATCTGTTCGACGACGAGCCGGAGAAAGCCTATGACGCTAGCGCCATCGAGGTGCTGGAAGGGTTGGAGCCGGTCCGCAAACGTCCTGGCATGTATATCGGCGGCACGGATGAGCGGGCGCTGCATCATCTGGTCGCCGAGGTGTTGGACAATTCGATGGACGAGGCGGTGGCGGGCCATGCCAGCCGCATCGAGATCGAATTGCAGGCCGATGGAACATGCGTGATTTCGGATAATGGCCGCGGGATCCCGGTCGATCCGCATCCCAAGTTCTCTAACAAATCGGCTTTGGAGGTGATCCTTACCACGCTCCATGCGGGTGCGAAGTTCGACGGCAAAGCCTATGAGACCTCGGGCGGGTTGCACGGGGTCGGTGTCTCGGTGGTCAATGCGTTGAGCGACACGCTCCGGGTCGAGGTGGCGCGGTCGAAGACGCTTTATGCGCAGAATTTTTCGCGCGGTTTGGCGCTGGGCCCGCTGGAGACGCTGGGGCCGACTCAGAACCGCAGGGGCACGCGGGTTCTGTTCCATCCCGATCCCGAGATCTTCGGTGCGCGCGCGGCGCTGAAACC
>JBCDKL010000147.1:0-7871 GCA_038746695.1 Pseudomonadota bacterium
CTCCTCGGGCGTTCCGTTCATCAATACCGTACCTTCATGCAAGATATATGCCCGGTCAATAATCTCTAAAGTTTCCCTTACGTTATGGTCCGTGATCAAAACTCCGATGCCGCGGTCCTTCAAATGGCCGACCAGGGCGCGAATTTCTCCGACAGCAATAGGATCGATGCCGGCGAAAGGCTCGTCCAACAGGACGTATGAGGGGTTGGTCGCCAGACAGCGGGCGATTTCGACCCGGCGGCGCTCACCTCCCGACAAGGCCGCAGCTTCGGTCCGACGCAGATGGGTGACCGAGAACTCGCCCAGCAAAGCGTCCAGCCGGTTGGCGCGGGCAACCCGGTCGGGCTCGACCAGTTCCAGAACCGCCATGATATTGTCCTCGACACTCAACCCGCGGAAGATCGATGCCTCCTGCGGTAGATAGCCGAGGCCCAGCCAAGCCCGGCGATACATCGGCAAGGTCGAAACATCGCGGCCATCCACCAGGATAGATCCAGTATCGGAATTCACGAGGCCAATGATCATGTAGAAACAGGTGGTCTTGCCCGCGCCATTGGGGCCGAGCAGCCCAACCGCCTCGCCCTTCTTCAGGCTCATCGAGACATCGCGGACTACCGGGCGGCGGCGGAAACTCTTACCGAGCCCGATGACGGTCAGCCCGTCCTCGACCGCCTTCAGGCTCATCAGTTTTCGGTGGAGGGCTGGAAGCTCGCCCCGACCCGGCCGACGATTCGTCCGACCCCTGTGTTGAGATCGATCTCAAGCCGGTTGCCGGAGACCGCATTTTCACCCTGGGTCAGAAGCACACTGCCGGTCATGGTCACCATGCCATCGGCAACGTTGTAGGTGCCCTCGGCGCCGCGCGCCGTTTCCGCACCGTTCGAGAGAAAGACATCCCCGGTCGCATCCAGTCGGCGGATCGCTCCGGTGTCTCCGCTCTGCTGTTCCTGATCGTAATAGACCTCGACCCGGGCAGCCGTCAGGCGCAGCGTGCCCTGGCCTGCGATCACATTTCCCTCGAAGATCGCAACTTGATCGGATTGGCGGACCTCCAGACTGTCGGCTGTGATCTCGATCGGTGCAGAGCTGTCATGTTTGAACCCGCCGAACGGCCCTTTCTCTTCAGCCGTGGACATCCCTGATAGGCAGAGAGCGGCGAGGAGCGCCGCGCGGATCATGGTGGTGGTCATGCTCTCTCCCCGCAGATCAAATTACGCTGGAACTTAACGCGCCTCGCCGGGAATGAAAACCACGGTGACGCCACCATCGAAGCGGATCACCGTCCCGCCTGACCAGGGCGCCCGCGGCGGCACGTCCTGAGCGGCGCGCATCTGCCCCGCAGTGATCGAGCCACCAGGGCCGAAGCCGCGAACCTCGCCGGGGGCCAGGGCGGTCTTGTTCTCTAGATCGATCACCAACCGCCCGGTCTCGGCCCGGTACCCGTCCGAGGATAGAGCGGTAACCCGGCCGGAGAGGGTCAAGGTCTCCTCGGCGCGGCTCATCACACCCTTAAGCGCAGTGACCGTGATCCCTGTGCCCTCACCAAACTGGATATCGCCCTCTGGCGCGTCGAGTTCGATCAGATCGGGCACCGGACCATCGGGCAAAGCGCGGCGGGCGCGCACAGTGAAGGGCTCGCCCGCCTCGGTAACCCCGGCGAAGCGCGGGTTCTCAAGTTGCATGCCAGCACCCAGTTCGGCGGCCATTCCGGGAGGGAGGAAACTGTCCTCGTAATCCCTGTCGATCAGGAAAATCGCCCCTACCAAAAGCAACGCTGTGACCGGCAGCAGCACCTTGGCCCAGCGGACCAGGCGGGAGTAGAGATCGAGCTCTGCCGCCGCCATGGCTCAGGCTTCGTCCACGCCTGCACGCAGGCAATCATGCATATGAATAATGCCGAGCGGCTGCAGAGCTCCGGTCTTCGGCATCACGAAAAGGGTGGTGATCCGAGGCTCGCGGGCATTCATCAGCGCCAGCGCCTCTTGCGCCAGGGCATCGGCATGGATCGTCCGAGGGTTCGGTGTGGCGACCTCGCGGGCGGAGCGGTCGAGCAAACCCTCCATATGCCGGCGCAAATCGCCATCGGTGATCACGCCGGTCAAAGCGCCCGAGGCATCCACAGTACCCGCAACGCCGAACCCTTTCTGGCTCATCACCAACAGCGCGTCTTTCATCGAGGCATCCTCGGAGACCAGAGGGATGTCAGCTCCAGTTGCCATCAATCCACCCACTGTGACGAGCTTCGCGCCCAAACGGCCACCGGGGTGGAATACCCCGAAATCGGCGCGGGTGAATTGCCGCCGCTCCATCAATGCCACCGCCAGCGCATCGCCCAGCGCCAGTGTCATGGTCGTCGAGGTGGTGGGTGCCATACCAACCGGGCAGGCCTCCTCCGCCGGGGGCAGGACCAGGGCGATATCAGCATTGGTCAGCAGCGTCGAGCCCGCCCGCCCCGCAACTCCGATCAGTGGGATTTCAAAGCGGCGCGTATAGCTGACGATATCCGCCAGTTCGCGCGTCTCGCCTGAATTAGAAAGCACAAGCACCACATCCTGACGGGTCACCATTCCCAGATCGCCATGGCTCGCCTCGGCGGGATGAACAAACTGTGCGGGTGTGCCGGTCGAGGCCAGGGTAGCGGCGATCTTCGCTCCGACATGGCCCGATTTGCCCATTCCCGAGACGATCACCCGGCCTGGCGCACGCAGCATCGCCTCAACCGCATCGGCGAAACTGTCTCCCAGCCAGTCGATGTAAGCAGAGAGCGCCTCGGCCTCGAGCCGCAGCACCCGGCGCCCTGTCTCGAGAACAGCGGCGCGGTCGATCTCGCTCGTTTGGTCCACGCTGCCTCCAGCGCTTGGATTACCCATACGTCAATGCGCGAATATATCCAGCTCGGGCCAACCCTCAAGATCCAACCGGGCCCGATCGGGCAGGAAGTCGAAACAAGCCTGGGCTATTTCGGACCGTCCCTCGCGCGCCAATCGCCGGTCGAATTCGGTCTTGAGCTGATGGAGATAGAGCACATCCGAGGCGGCATAGGCCATCTGCGCTTCGGTCAGACTCTCTGCGCCCCAGTCCGAGCTTTGCTGATGCTTCGAAAGGTCCACGCCAAGCAATTCCTGGCAGAGATTCTTCAACCCATGACGATCAGTAAAGGTGCGCACCAGTTTCGAGGCGATCTTGGTGCAATAGACCGGGCGGGCCAGAACACCAAACGCATGGGCCAGAACGGCAATGTCGAAACGGCCAAAGTGAAACAGCTTCAACACCTCGGGGTCGGCCAGCAGATTTTGCAGATTGGGCGCACTGGTCTGACCGCGGGCGATCTGGACCAGATGCGCGGTGCCATCGCCGTCCGAGATCTGAACCAGACAGAGCCGGTCACGATGCGGCTGCAAACCCATCGTCTCGGTATCGATGGCCAAGACTGGCCCAAGATCCAGCCCGTCCGGCAGATCGGTCTGATGCAAAGTCACGGACATGATTAGGTCGACCCGGTTCTCTGGTCGGACCGGCCAGAGCCGCCGATCCATCGGGCGCGGTGGTAGAAGATCGAAGCCGACAACTCAAGCGCCGCTTTGAACCGCCCTCAGGAATCGGGCCTCGCTCTGGGATATTCCCGGCCCCACGTACCGAGCGCTTCGATGGCGTTGCGGAGCGCGCGGCCCTTGTCCGTCAGGCTGTAATCGACCCTGGGCGGTACCACGGCAAAGACCTGCCTGTGCACGATCCCATCCGCCTCCAATTCGCGAAGTTGCTTGGTCAGGCTGCGCTGGGTCACGCCACCGACCCGGCGGGAAAGTTCGTTGAAGCGAAGCGTCCCGGCGATCAGGTGATAGATGATCAGCCCTTTCCACTTTCCAGAAATCTGCTCCAACGCCGCCTCGACCGGACAGCCCGCGCTGCAATCATAGCGCTCGAAGCGCGCATCGCTGCGTCCCGTCTCTGCGCGGGGTTCTACAGTATCCATTTGCACCCTATAGGCTCAAACTGTGCGTACTTGTGAATTTGGTATCAGAGCGGCATATCGATCGCAAGCCACCGCCTTTGACGGGGTGCAACAGGCTAATGAAAATCGCTGGGAGGATCTGCGATGACCGTTTACTCCGTTCTGGAAGTCACCCCGACCAATGACGATTGGGTCGCTGCTTATCTGCCTAGCGCCAACCGCTTGGTCGCCAAACATGGCGGCCAATATCTGGCCCGTACCGCCAGCCACGACGTGGTCGAGGGAGAGATGAACGAGGCGGCGCTGAGGATCGTGATCTCCTGGCCCTCGCGCGAAGCAGCCGAAGCCTTCATGGCCGATCCCGACTACGCGCCGCATCTGGCAGCGCGCCAGGCCGGATCGGTCAGCCGCCATGTCCTGATCGAGGGCAAGGACGACCTCGCCTGACAAATTTTCCCGACTGAAGGAGCTTCCCGCATGAAAGCCGTTGGCTATACCAAACAGGGCGCGCTCGACGATGACAGCGCGTTGGTCGATTTCGAGACGGAGCGCCCCAGCCCCTCGGGCCACGATCTTCTGGTCAAGGTGCAGGCGATCTCGGTAAATCCGGTGGATTACAAGATCCGTGAGCGCCGCGCGCCCGAAGGTGACCTGCCCAATGTGCTCGGCTGGGATGCGGTGGGCGAGGTGGTCGAGACCGGCGAGGCAGCCTCGCAATTCAAATCAGGCGATATGGTCTGGTATGCGGGCGCGATCGACCGGCCCGGCTCGAATGCCGAGTATCATCTGGTCGATGAACGCATCGTCGGCCCGAAACCGGCGAGCCTCAGCGCAGTTGAAGCCGCGGCCCTTCCGCTGACCACATTGACCGCCCATGAGATGCTCTTCGACCGGTTGCGGGTTATCGATCCAGTGCCTGGCGCCGCCCCGGCGATCCTGGTGATTGGCGGCGCGGGCGGGGTCGGCTCGATTACGATCCAGCTCTTACGTGCGCTCACAGATCTGACCGTGATCGCCACTGCCTCGCGGCCCGAGACGCAAGATTGGGCGAGAAACCTCGGCGCCCATCATGTGATCGACCACCGCGAGCCGTTGGCGGAGCAGGTCGCGGCCCTCGGCCTCGGCATGCCGGGTTTCGTATTCTCGACCACCCATACGCAGAGCTACATGCCCGCGATCGGCGAGTTGATTGCTCCGCAAGGCCGTTTTGGTTTGATCGACGATCCGGAAAACCTGGATATCTCGGTCCTGAAGCCGAAGAGTGCCTCGCTGCATTGGGAGTTCATGTTCACCCGCTCGCTGTTCGGCACGGCGGATATCTCCCGGCAAAGCGAAATCCTGACCGAGGTGAGCCAGATGGTCGACGCGGGCAAGATACGTTCGACAGCCACCGAGACCATTGGTCCAATCACGGCACAAACTCTGCGCGGCGCCCATCGCATCCTCGCCAACGGCACAGCCAGAGGCAAAATGGTGCTGGAAGGGTTCGGTTGAGCCGCCTCGCTCTCCCGGATTGACGAAAGCTGCGCTGGGACTGGCCCGCGCCGCCCCAAGCGTCTACCTCAAATGCCTACGCTCAGGCTTGTATCTCACCGCATTTCCCGATCAGACTACTGGTCGGATCAGCCGGTCGAGAGGGCAGGATGGACGACCTTCACCGCGCATTGCTGCGGCTCTTGCGCGCGCAGCTCACCGCCGTCAATCAGCAATTCACGCACATGCTGGCGCTCGGCACCTGGGGAGAGAAAGCGGCTGCGGATCAGATCAAACGCGTCGACGATGTGGATTTTGTCGTCTCGATGAAGATTCTCGACCATCTCGTGGCAGCGAGAGTGCCGCTGGCTCTCACCTATGAACCCTTCTATCCGGGCGATACACTGGCGGAGATTTGCGCCGTCGAGCGCGCCTCGGAAGATCGGATGGCCTCATCTCTGTCACTGGCGCTCCACCCAGATCATCCCGCCCATCGCTGGCTGGAGGAGGCGCGATCGCCGCGCAGAGCCTATCGCGCCTGGCTCGCGCAGCACACGGTCGCCGACGATACAACGCAAACCGGCGACCCCACACCTGCCGACAGGCTGTTCGCCGATCTGATCGCCCTGATCGAACAGCCGATGATCCATGCATTCATCCACTGGCATCGCGGCAGACAGGTCGATGCCGACATTGCCTGGGCCACCAGCGGGGTCGCCATGATGAAAGGCGGCGCACTGACCCGCGATATCGCCCGAACTGGGCGCAGTCCGAAATCGCCACCCGGCGCTGAGCTGACGATTTGCGAGACCCCGCAGGATGCTATCGAAGCTGATCGGGTGCTCGCCCGGAGATGCGCCCTGTCGGCCATGCAGGCAGCCGCAGCGTCTCCTCCGCGCATTGCAAGGCGCTGCGCAGAGATCGCCGCTTATGCAAGACGCGTCGCCGAGGCCAACGAGACCCCGCACGCGTCACTCTCGACAGCCGCGCCATGCTTTTGCAGCTTCAAGATCACGATCGAGACGTTTATCGATCCGAAACCCGCGACCGCATTACCAGGCATATAGACGCGTGCCGATAAGGGCACCGAGCGCTGCGATGATCAGAACGGTCAGGGTATGCGCCGAGAGCGAGGCCATCGGATCGTTGATCGGACAACTGATCGAATAAGCCAAGGCACCGACAGATCCGGCGACCAGCCCGGCCATCGCTCCAGCCATCAGGGGAGATGCGGGGGCCCCACGGCGCAGTAGGAAAGAAACCGCAAAAAAGGGCATCACCGCCAAGAGGCCCACAGTTTGCAGGCAATGGATCAGATGATCTGCCCGGACCAGGGCCGCCCCCTCGGAATATGCTATGCCCGTAAGCACCAGCAACAGCAGGAGCAAGCCGGCAAAAGGTGCCAACACAGCCAGCCATTGCGGCGGTTCCGGCAGCCGCATACGCCGGGCTGAGACCAGCGCCATGATGCCAAGCACCGCCCATATCGTCACGCTCCAGGCACCGCCGGTCGGCCCATCGCTGCGCACGCCATATAGGAGGACCGACAGGCCCGTGGTCGCCAGCATCGCGATCAGGAGCAGCCCGACACCATAGAACGCACTGGCGACGGGTTCGGGTCGGTCTCCGGCGAGCTGTGCGATCAGATCCTCGGTCTTCATCGTCCGGCTCCATTGCCCAGTCCAGCCAGAGCGGGTTCGCGATTGGCCAGGTGTTCCAGCCGTTGCAGGCCACGGTGGAAGGCAACCCGCACTGCACCTTCGGTGATGCCAAGCCGCTCGGCGCATTTCCTCACTGTGACACCTTCGAGGCTAAGCGCCACGACCACCCCACGCTCGCGCTTCGGCAGTGTGTCGAGATGGCGGTCGAGATCTCGCAAATCGGCAGGATGCACGGCACTGGGTGTGGCAGCTATCGTCTCTGAAACCACATCCAAAGTGTCGGTCAGAACCGCCCGGCGGCTCATCCTGCGCAGCGCGTCAGCGGTCTTGTAGCGAATGATCGCATCGATCCAGGGGCCGACCGGGCGGCTCGGGTCCCAAGTCCCGCGCTTGGTGTGCAAGGCGACCAGCACCTCCTGTACGATGTCCTCGAGCTCGTCAGTACCATGGCCGGATCGGGCCATGCGGGACCGCGCAAACCGCCGGACCCTTTCCGCCACATCGCCGAGCAGGCGGGCATAGGCCGTACGGTCGCCCGAGCGGGCCTTGACCATCCAGATATGCCAGCGGTTCTCGCGATCAGGCATCCCGTCTCTCGTCGTGTCATTATAAACCGCTAATAATCCTAGCAGAGACACGCGCGGATGTGAGCCACAGACCCAGCAAGATCACCTCTTTGTCAGGTGATGTAACGTTGCCGCCGATCGTGCGAATGTAGAATGGCAACGCGGCGGAAAGGCCCTCGCGCCCATCCGCTTGCGCGGAAACGAAGTAACTGGGAGATC
>JBCDKL010000148.1:0-7843 GCA_038746695.1 Pseudomonadota bacterium
GAAAGGTCCAGTTCGTCTCGGTCGGCGCCAATATCACCCTGCGCTCGCCCCAGGCGCTGCTTTACTACATGGGTGAACTAATGCGCACCCAACTGCCCGAGAGGTTCGTGGTCGCCGATCCCGGGCAGCGGCAGGTCACCCTTTCCTCCGGGCCCGAGCCGCTGCTGGTGGTCAACGAGGCCCCGCTGAATCTGGCCGACAAAGTGGCCGTCCGGGTGACCCATCGTGGCGAAACCTATGCCATCCCGAACGGGGCCGCGGCGGGGCGGAGCATGCAGTTGCTCACCCTCGCCCGGCATCTCTTCTCGCTGAATATCGAGGAAGAGGATTTCCGCGCCCCGCAGACGGTACGCTTCTTGAACTGAGCAGCGCTTGACAGCGGTCCGGCCGCGGGCTCTGGTCCGCGGCATGTATGACTTTCGTCCCGTTGGCTTTGTCATCGGCCGCCTCGCGGCGGTGCTGGGCCTGGCGATGTTGGCGCCGATGCTGCTCGACCTGATTGAGGGCGATCCGAACTGGCGGGGCTTTGCACTGGCTGCCTTTCTGACATGCGTCAGCGGGCTCGCGCTCTCGATCCTGACCCGGCGCGCGGTGCAGACCGGGCTCAGCCGCCAGCAGGCCTTCATGCTGACGACGCTGCTCTGGGTCGCCTTGCCGGTCTGGGGCGCCTTGCCCTTTGTCTTCGGCGCGCCAGGGGCGAGCTATACGGATGCGTTTTTCGAGGCGATGTCGGGCCTGACCACCACCGGAGCCTCGGTCTTCTCCGATCTCGACGAGGCACCGCGCTCGATGCTGCTCTGGCGCGCGCTTTTGCAATGGTTCGGCGGGGTCGGTATCGTGGTCGTCGCCATGGTCTTCCTGCCGACCCTAAAGATCGGAGGCATGCAGTTTTTCCGCTCCGAAAGTTTCGATGTCGCCACCGATATTCTGCCCCGCGCGGTCGAGGCGGCGCAATCGGTCTCTTGGATCTATCTCGGCCTGACCGGGGCTTGTATCCTGGCCTACTCAGCCGCCGGCATGTCGGGCTTCGATGCGCTCTGCCATGCGATGACAACGGTCTCGACCGGGGGGCTCGCGAATTACGATGCCAGTTTCGGTGCTTTCGGGGCCGAGGTGCATTACGTCGCCGTGATCTTCATGGCGCTGGCCGCGATGCCCTTCATCAAATTCGTGCAACTGGCCAATGGGCGCAGCATGCCCTTGCTTCAAGACCCGCAGGTCAGGGCCTTTCTGGCGATCATCGCGGTGGTCACCTCGATCATCGTCGCCTGGCGGGTGGCGGGCGACGACCGCCCGTTCGAGCCCGCCCTCCGCGCCGCCCTCTTCAACGTGACCGCGGTTATCACCGGCACCGGGTATTCGTCCGAGAATTACGCAGTCTGGGGCGGGTTGCCGGTCACGCTGTTCTTCGCCATCGCTCTGATCGGAGGCTGCGCAGGCTCCACCGCCTGCTCGGCCAAAGTGTTCCGCTATCAAATCCTGCTTGCCGCACTCGAGGTGCAGATCCGGCGCATCCACGCCCCCCACGGCGTCTTTCCGCTGCGCTACGACCACCGTCCGGTCGAGGCCGAGGTGCTCAGCTCGGTAATGGGCTATTTCTTTGTGTTCTATTTCGCGATCGGGCTCTGGGCAGTGGCGCTCTCGATGTTCGGGATGGACGCGCTGACATCGATCTCGGGCGCGATGGCGATCCTGACCAATCTCGGCCCCGGCCTCGGCCCCGAGATCGGGCCGGCGGGCAATTATGCTGGCCTGCCGGACGGCGCGAAATGGCTGCTCTCGCTCGGCATGGTGCTCGGACGTCTCGAATTCATGTCGGTTCTCGTGCTTTTTACGCCGATCTTCTGGGCGCGCTGATGGCGGCGGACAAACCTCCGATCTGCCCGCTCTGCCAGCGCCCGATCCCCAAGGAGGCGCGCCAGTCTCTCCACCACCTGACCCCGAAGCTGCGGGGCGGCAAAGGCGGCGCGACCGTGCTCCTGCACCAGATCTGCCATAACGAGATCCATGCAACACTGACCGAGACCGAATTGGCCCGCGACTGGAACACCCCCGAGACGCTGCGCCAACACCCGAGGCTGGCCCGCTTCCTCGCTTGGATCGCAACCAAGCCACCCGGGTTCCACAAACGCTCCAGCGGCCCCCGCCGCAGAAAGCGCCGCTGAAATCCAAGATACCAGACAGCCCCGCCGGTTCCGCGAGGGCCGCGCGCGGGTGGGTGGGGGCTCAGGCGGCCCTCGACCATCCGCCCCTGCCCTGAGGGGGGAGCGCGCGGCCCTCCAGCCCAGGCCCTCATCCCCCGGGCGGGGTCCGGATCACCAGATTGCGGATCTCGGTCATGTCCTCCATGGCGAAGACAATCCCCTCGCGCCCGAGCCCGCTGTCCTTCACTCCGCCATAGGGCATGTTGTCGACGCGATAGCTTGGCACATCGCCGACCACCACTCCGCCCACATCCATCTTATCCCAGGCCTTCTGCACCTTGTAGAAATCCCGTGTGAAGATCCCCGCCTGAAGCCCAAACTTCGACGCGTTCACCATCTCGATCGCCTGATCCCAGGTCGAGAATGGCGATAGAACCGCCACTGGCCCGAAGGCCTCCTCGCTGACGATCTTCTCCTGCATGTCGACATTCTCCATCAGCGTCGCCTCCAGCATCGCCCCCTCGCGACGCCCGCCGCAAAGCACGTCCGCGCCGTTCGAATGCGCCTCCAAGACCCAGTCATGCAGGCGCTTGGCCTCACCCTCAGAGATCATCGGCCCGATAAAGGTCTCCGGATCCTTCGGATCGCCGGATTTCAACGCGGCGGTCCTCACCACCAGCTTCTCCTTCATCGCGTCATAGACATCCTCATGGATCAGGATCCGTTGCACCCCGATGCAGCTCTGCCCCGATTGATAGAACGCACCGAAAATGATCCGGCCCACCGCATCGTCCAGATCCGTATCCGCATCGACCACCACGGCCGCATTCCCGCCCAGCTCCAAAACCACCTTCTTCTTGCCGCAGCGCGCCTTCAGATCCCAGCCGACCCCGGGTGAGCCGGTGAAGCTCAGCAGTTTCAGCCGCTCGTCGACCGTGAACAGATCCGCCCCATCCCGCGTACAGGGCAGGATCGAGAACGCTCCCGTGGGCAGAGGCCCCTTCTCGCCCGAAACTTCCGCCAGAACCTCGCCCATGATCAGCGCTCCCAAAGGCGTGCGCGAGGCGGGCTTCATCACGAAAGGACATCCCACCGCCAAAGCCGGCGCGATCTTATGGGCTGCCAAATTCAGTGGAAAGTTGAATGGCGAGATGAACGAACATGGCCCGATCGGCACCCGTTTCCACATCCCGCGATAGCCGCGGGCCCGGGGCGAGATGTCCAGCGCCTGAAGCTCGCCTTTCATCCGGGTCGCCTCCTCGGCGGCGATCCGGAACGTGTCGATCAGCCTCGTCGCCTCGCCCTTGGCATCGTTGATCGGCTTGCCCGCCTCGACGCAGAGCGCATAGGCCAGCTCGTCGAACCGCTCGCGAAACCGCGCGACGCAATGGTCCAGCACCGCCTGTTTTTCGTAGCCCGCCATCTCGGCCATCGGCTCGGTGGCCGCGACCGCAGCGGCAATCCCCCGATCGATCGCCGCGGCATCGGCCAGCGCCACTCTTGTGGCCACCTCGCCCGAATACTTATCCGTCACCGCGAGGTCCTGATTGGCGAACACCGCCTCCGAGGCGAGGTAGTAGGGATAGGTGTCTCTCAGCATGGCTGTCTCCAAAATCGGGGCGCGGACGGCGCCGACACACGGGCTGATCCGCGGACCGATAAATCGGCCAATACGCCGATCAAACCCGGGCGCGCATGACGAAGCCGCTGCGCGCCGGGGGGTGGGTGGGGGCGGGCGGTGGCTTCGTCATGCGCGCCCGCCAAGTCTCAGATCTTGACGCTTTCGGCCTTGATCCGCGTGTTCAGGATCTCGTCATTCTCCGAATAATCCATCGGGCAGTCGATCAGATGCACCCCGGGCGCGGCAAGTGCGGTGCTCAGCACCTCGGTCAGATGCACCGCACTCTCCACCCGGTGCCCGATCGCACCATAGCTTTGGGCATAAGCGACGAAATCCGGGTTGCCATATTCAAGCCCCCAATCGGCAAAGCCCATATTGGCCTGTTTCCAGCGGATCATACCGTAAGAGCTGTCATTCAGGATCAGGCAGGCCATGTTCAGCCCAAGCCGCACGGCGGTCTCCAGCTCCTGGCTGTTCATCATGAAGCCGCCATCGCCGCAGATGCTCAGAACCTTGCGCTCAGGGTAGAGCATCGCCGCCATCATCCCCGAGGGCAGCCCCGCCCCCATGGTCGCAAGCGCATTGTCGAGCAGCACCGTATTCGGCAGGCGCGCCGCGTAATTCCGTGCGAACCAGATCTTGTAGACACCGTTATCCAGCGCGATGATCCCGTCATCGGGCATTGCCGCACGGATCTGGCCCACCAGATGCTGGGGATAGATCGGGAACCTCGTGTCGTCGCGCCCCTCGGCGATATTGGCGTCGTGGTGCTGTTTCACCTCCATCATACGGCTGAAATCCCAAGCGACATCCTTGTGATCGCTCAAACCGTTCTTGATCTGCCAGACCGCATTGCCGATATCGCCGATCACCTCCACTTGCGGGAAATAGACCGGATCGACCTCGGCCGAGCGGAAACTGACATGGATCACCTGCGTCCCCTCTCCGACCATCACCGGATCGATATCGGCGCCGGGGCTCGCCTCCGGCGGCTTGCCTTTCTGCATGAAAAAGGGCGGTTTCTCGATCACGTCATGCCCGACATTCAGGATCAGATCCGCCGCCTCGATAGCGCGGTGGACGTAATCTCCGGCTGACAGAGCGGCACAGCCCATGAACAAAGGATGATCTTCCGAGATCACCCCCTTGCCGAGCTGCGTCGTCACGAAAGGAATGCCAAATTTATCGACCAGTTTGGTCAGCATCTTACCGGTGATCTTGCGGTTGCCGCCTGCGCCAATCACGATCAGAGGAGACTTCGCAGCGACCAATTTCTCGACCGCCGCGGCCACCGCCTTCTCCTCGGGCACCGCCCGCCGCACATAAGAAGGACGGATCGGCGTCTCCCCGGACTGCTCCTCGGCGATATCCTCGGGAAACTCCAGATGCACCGCACCGGGCTTCTCCTCCTCGGCCAGGCGGATCGCTTCGCGCACCCGGCTCGGAATATTGTCTCCGGCCACGATCTGATGGGCGTATTTGGTGATCGGCTTCATCATCTCGACCACGTCGAGGATCTGGAACCGGCCCTGTTTCGACTTCTTCACCGGCTTTTGCCCGGTGATCATCATCATCGGCATTCCGCCCAATTGGGCATAGGCCGCGGCAGTGGTGAAATTGGTCGCTCCCGGGCCAAGGGTCGAGAGGCACACCCCGGTCTTGCCGGTAAACCTCCCATAGGTCGCCGCCATGAACCCCGCAGCCTGCTCGTGCCGTGTCAGGATCAGCTTGATCTTGGTCGAGCGCGACAGACTGTCGAGAAAATCGAGATTCTCCTCGCCCGGAATGCCGAAAATATACTCGACGCCCTCCTCCTCCAGGCACTGGATGAACAGATCGGATGCTTTGGTCATGGCTCCCCCAACTGGCATTTTTTGGCTGTGGTTCCGCTCCCCGGGAAAGCGTATCACGGATTTGTCAGGTGGACAGCCCCCCGCCTTCTCTTTGCTTTTCCCGGTTTCTTTGGCCCAGCTCGTAGGTCCAGCGGTTGAACCGGCCGCCAGAACCTTGCACCCAACCCCTTAAAGCGAGCCGCTTGCACCCGATCCCGCGCCGCGCCATCTTACCCGGCGACAGAAGGAGACGCCCATGCCCGGCCCGCTGAACGGCATCCGCATCATCGACCTGACGCAAATGATCGCCGGGCCCTTGGGCTCGATGATCCTGGCCGATCAGGGCGCCGAGGTGATCAAGATCGAAAAGCCCGATGGCGGCGACCATGCGCGCGGGGTCGCGACGAGGCGAGGCGGCTTCTCGGCGAGTTTTCTCAACAACAACCGCAACAAACGCTCGGTGGTTCTGGATCTGCGGGGCGAGGCGGGTCGCGCAGCTTGCCTGCGTCTGATCGCCACCGCCGATGTGGTCATGCAGAACTTTCGCCCCGGCGTGGTCGAGCGGCTCGGCCTCGGCTATGACGACGCAGCACGGGTGAAGCCCGAAATCGTCTATTGCTCGATCACCGGTTTCGGACATCAGGGACCCTATGCCCAGAAACCTGTCTTCGATCCGCTGATCCAGGGGCTTTCTGGCCTGGCCAGCGTGCAGGCGACAAGCGACACTGAACGCCCCCGCCTGATCCGAACCATCCTGCCCGACAAGCTGACCGGGTTCACGGCCGCCCAGGCGGTCTCGGCCGCGCTGATCCATCGGCTGAGGACCGGAGAGGGCCAGCATATCCGCCTCTCGATGCTCGACACAGTGGTGCATTTCCTCTGGTCCTCAGATATGGGCGGCTACACATTCGTCGGCGATGAGCGCGATCCGCTGGAGGCGCAGAGCTATATCGACCTGATCTACGAGACGCTGGACGGCCATATCTCGGTGGCCGCCTTCAGGCGGGTCGATTGGGAGAAACTGGCCGATGCCTGCGACCGGCCCGAATGGAAGACCGATGAACGCTTCCTAACCACTCCGGGCCTAGAGAAGCATAAAACCGCGCGGCTCGAGATCACCCAGGAGGTGCTCGCGACCAGGACCACCGCGGATTGGATTGCAAGGCTCGAAGCCCATGATGTGCCCTGCGCCCCGGTTCTGACCCGGCGCGAGATGATCGCCCATCCCCAGATCGCAGCCAATGCGCTGATCGAGGAGCATGACCACCCCCATGCCGGCCATCTGCGTCAGACCCGAACGCCGGCCCGCTTTGAAGCCAGCCCGGCTGAGTACCGCAACGGTGCCCCGCGTCTCGGCGAGGACAGCGCCTCCGTGCTGGCCGAGGCCGGGTTCTCCGAGGCCGAGATCGCCGATCTGATCGGCGCGCCGCCGCTTCGGCAAACCGCCGGTGGGGGCGGGGCATGATCGAGTTCTACTACTGGCCGACCCCGAATGCCTGGAAGGTAGGCATCCTGCTCGAAGAGCTCGAGATCCCCTACACGCCGATCCCGGTGAATATCGGCAAGGGAGATCAGTTCGCGCCGGAGTTCCTGGCGATCTCACCGAATAATAGGATGCCAGCGATCATTGACCATGACGTCCCGGGCGACCCGGTCCCGGTGTTCGAATCCGGTGCAATCCTCTTGTATCTCGCCGAGAAAACCGGGCGTTTCCTACCCACAGATCCGCTCGGCCGCAAGGAGGCGCTGGAATGGCTTTTCTGGCAGGTCGGCGGCCAGGGCCCGATGGCGGGCCAGCTCAGCCATTTCGTGAACTACGCGCCCGAGGGGATCGGCGATTATGCGCTCAGTCGATATGCCAAGGAATATGACCGACTGCTCGGCGTGCTCGACCGGCGGCTCGCCCGCGAAGGCGGGACCGGCTGGATTCTGGCGGACTACTCCATTGCCGACATGATTTGCTGGCCCTGGGCCTTCATCGCCAAACCGCTGGGCGCGCGCCTGGACCCGTTTCCGGCCCTCGCCGCCTGGCGCCAAAGGATGAAGCAGCGGCCCGCGGTGCAACGCGCTGTAGATCTTGGCAAGGAACACCGCCGCAAAGCCCCGCCAAGCGAAGAGGAACGCAAGATCCTTTTCGACCAAACCGGTCAAACGCACCCCTAAACTCGCACCCAGACGATCTCCGCCCCGCGGCCGTCAACGAAGCGCCCGAGATTTCGATCCCCACCCCCACCCCGTTCACCGCC
>JBCDKL010000149.1:0-7837 GCA_038746695.1 Pseudomonadota bacterium
GCGAAATACAATGTGCCCGTGGTGGCGATCTCAAATGACGATACCGGGATATCGGAGGATCCCGATGTGCGTTTCGCCGTGGCAAAGAAAATTGTCGAGCGTGCGGCGGATCACAACATTCCAGCCCATGACATCGTGGTAGATCCACTGGTTATGCCGATCGGCGCGATGGCAACGGCGGGTCATCAGGTCTTCACCTTGGTCCGGCGTCTGCGCGATGAGCTGGGGGTCAATACAACCTGCGGCGCATCGAACATCTCCTTCGGCCTTCCGAACCGCCACGGGATCAACAATGCCTTCCTGCCGATGGCCGCGGCGGCAGGTATGACCTCGGCGATCATGAACCCGGTGCAGCAGGGTGCAAGCGCAAAGAAAATCGCCGAGAAGATTGAGGCGCTGGCAGCTCTTGGCATCACCATCCCCGAGGGCGCTGACTGGGATGCGCTGGCACCCCTGCTCGGCCTGACATCGACCAAGGCGACCCCGTCGAAGGAAACCGAGGCGATCAAAGCCGCCGATTTCTTGCTGAATTGTGATCCGGGCGGCGCCAATTGGATCGCCTTTAACAAGCCCGCCGCACTCGCAGGAGAAGGTGGCCGAGGTTCGCGAGAAGGCAGACGCCGCCGCCGGGCCTGATCAGGCGAACTCTAGTGGACAAAATTCGCTTGTCGCAGCCGATCTAGCAGTCTCAACAATCCGGGACGATATCCTCGGGCCGTTCCGGGATCGGTGCCGAGATAAGGTGGTTCATGCTGAGCGAGGGCCGGTCGCAACCAGCCTCGCCGACGATCTTGGCGGGGATCCCAGCGACGGTCTTACAGGGCGGAACTTCCTTCAGTACCACCGACCCCGCGGCGATCCGCGAGCATTCACCGACTTTGATATTTCCCAGCACCTTTGCGCCTGCCCCGATCAGCACGCCGTTGCCGATCTTCGGATGACGGTCTCCACCTGCCTTGCCGGTGCCGCCAAGGGTCACCGAGTGCAGCATCGACACATCGTCGCCGACCACCGCGGTCTCTCCGATGACAATGGAATGAGCATGGTCGATCATGATGCCCTGGCCCATGACCGCACCTGGATGAATATCACAGCCGAAAAGCTCGGAGGAGCGCATTTGCACATAAAGCGCGACATCCTTACGGTCGGTCTTCCACAGCCGATGGGCGAGGCGTTGCGACTGCACCGCTAGGAAGCCTTTGAAGTAGAGCAAAGGCGTGACCATCCGATCGCAGGCCGGATCGCGGTCATAGGTGGCTACCACATCAGCACGCGCGGCACGGCCCAGGGCCGGATCTTGCGCGAAGGCCTCATCGGCGATTTCTCGCATCAGGAGTGGGGAGAATTCAGGGGAGGAGAGCTTCTGCGCGATGCGATAGCTCAACGCATGCTCGAAGGTGGGATGGTGCAGCACCACCGAATGGGCGAAGCTCGCCATCAGCGGCTCAGCTGCGGCGAGGGCTTCGGCCTCTCGGCGGATCTGTGCCCAGACGGGGTCCAACGCGGCCGATATAGGGTGTGTGGTGCTGTGCAGGGTCATCCGGCTTTCTCCCTCAGAACGAGGTTAGTCTAGTCGACTGAGGGAGAGATGGGCAGGGAAAAAGTAATTGTCCAGATGGCTGAGGGTCAAAAGGCCAGGAGAGCGGTCGTCAAACCGGCCGCGGAGCGGATATGCTCTGATAGTGAACGGCGATGCGCAGCGTTCCGGAGGTGAAACTGCCACCCTGTGCTGTGATCACCACCGGGGTGCCGCCGTAATAGGCCAGCGGTTGGCCCGTCACACCTTCGCCAGAACTATTGAGAGACGTGCCAAAACCCGAGCCATATCGGTCAGGATTTCCCGGCACGCCCAGCGACCAAGAGGCCGCCCCATCGATCGGTGCGATCACTCGGGCCGAGATGCCGAAGACGATGGCCTTGTCAGGGATCATTTCATCGCTGGTGGAGCTGGCAGCAGCGCTCAGCACATGATCGAATTCCAACACCCGTTGGGCAGTCACCGCAGAGCCAGGCGAGCAAGCGACAACCTGAGGCACCCAGACAGCTCCGCCGAAGAACAGCCATTGATGCGACTCGAGCGACCAGACCTGCCAGCCGGTCTGAGCGACATAAAAGCTCCAGCCACCATTAATCGCGAAAGCGATCTCCTGGTCATGCCCGGTCCAGGCGCCGCTGGCACCCGCGCCGATTATATGGGCCTCGCCATCGACAATAGCGGGCGGCGTCGTCTGACCGGATGTGTTGACCGAACCAGCCACGAGACAATCGAGCCGGGCAATCACCTCGTTGACAGTGATATGTTTCTGCGCCTGTGCCGGATCGATCAGGGCGAGATTGAGGTTTGGGGTATCAGTCATCGAGCTCTAGTCTCCTCTCCAGGCCCAGGCCAAAGCTTTGCGAGACTTGGGCGACGGCGATCAGATCACCCGCGTGCACTCCGTCCTGGGTCTGCATCGCGGCGGTGTAGGTGAAGCGGGGTGAAGTTAGATCGGTGCTGCGCAAGACTTGGTCGTCACGGCGGATCTCGAGGCGATAAGCCTCGATCTCTTCACCAAGCGGTACCTCCAAACCCTCCCAGACATCGCCATCGATCCGGGTCTGTCGGATCCAAGCAATGTCAACATCGGCACCGAGCGGACCAGAGGCGGTAAGATGCACCGGTGCGAAGGGGCGCAGCGATAGCGCATGATAGGTCTCTTCGATCTCGATGAAACTCGGATGCGAGAAACCGAATTTGGCCGGGCCAATTCGAAAGATCCGTGGAAGTCCGCGTTCGGCCAAGGTGATTCCGGCCTCGGCAGAAGCGCCATCGAGCATCACGAATCGAGTCCCGACCGGCAGCATCAGAGGCGTCAAGGCCTCAGTGCCGCGTAGGCCGCGAAGGAAACCGCCGATCCGGTAGGTGCCCGGCCCCGTGAGTTCTGCGGTCTCGAACTGCACCAGTTCCCAGGCACCATCAGGTCGCTGCAAAGCCATCAGATTGGCGCCGTTCATAAGGGAAAGTCGGTCGACCGAGACCAACCCCCCGGCAGGCAAGGCAATCTCGATCGAAACGCGCTGGATCAGGTGCGGTGCGGCAGGCGCGAGTTCCTCGCTCAGCACGCCGATCTGCGCTGGTCTGCGGGCTTGCCCAGCCAGTGTGAACCCTTGCGGCTGCGGCGACGACCAGATCGCAGCCTCTCCCGGCCAGGGATCAGCGGTGATTGCGAAGCGCGCACCGAAATCGGGGATTGGCAGATCGAGGAACACAGCTTCGACCGGGCCAGGCGGAGTGGCAAGCTCGGGCTCGCGGCTGTCCCCCTCGGAGGGCAACGGCAGATAGAGCGACTGATCGACCCGAACCGCCTCGATCGCGCGCACCGTGCCATCGGCAATACTGTCAATCCGATACGACTCGTCCGGTCCGAATGCGACGGTATCACCCGGCTCAAGCTCGAGCCGAGAAAGCGGGAGAGTGAAGCTGATCCGCTCCTCTCCAGTCAAGCTCTCGGCCAGCCATCGATTGGTCAGAGCCTGCGCGCGGGCACTGGAAAGTGCCAGAGGAAGCGAGCTTTCGGTTACCCGGCTCAGACTGACATCCGCACGCTGCGCTTCCGCCGTTGCCAGACGGTAATCGCCCTCGGATTGGATGTAAGAGAGCCGGACCAGATCCGCCTCCGCCCCTGCCGAGCCACGCTCGCGCAATGCTGGGCCTTCGGCAGGATCGTTGCTTTCGACCAGATCATTATTCTTGATCTCGGAGGCCGGGCTCAGATCCCGCATTCGGAAGATCACTCCGTCCTCGCCCTCGAAGGCATCGAAACCATGTGCGAGCATCAAGGGTTGCAGCGCCTCACGCACGCTCGAGCTTTCTTCGATCGCGTAGCCATCGACCGTTCCAAAAAGCCCACTGACATCGAAACGCGCAAAGTCGCGGCGGCGGCAGATATCAGCGACAACCTCGGAGAGTGCACCGGCACTCACCCGCCCAGTTAGCCAGTGTCCAAGCCGATGCTGGGGTCCATCGGACCAAACACTCTCGCGAACCGGGAAATCGGGAAAAGGACGGGCATCCCAGGTCCATACAAAGACCCTCGCATCCGGGATCATCTTCGCTTGGTAGACCGATGAGACTGGGTTCTTCTCGTTGTCCTGCCAATAGGCCAGTTTGGCCTGCAGGAAACGGCGCTGCATCTCGTCATCGCGGGCGCCAAGGGATCCGAAAGGCAACGCACTTTCCGAGCTTTTCGGATCGTAGAACAGGTTGGGCGTATTGGCCCCGAGATCGATCGCCGGACAGCCGGTCTCGGTCAGCCAAATCGGCTTGCTCTGAGGCTGCCAAGTGGTCGGCACCGACTCGCGCACTCCGCCGATGCGGTTGTGATGCGGATTGGCCCACCAATTGCGCAGGTCCTTGGGGCGATAAATCCAGGGCTCGTCATGGGCACCATCTGAAATCGGCTGGCGGATCTGCTGGGCCCGGTCGGATTGCGATGCATAAAAGAAATCGTAATATTCGCCGCCTTCGACATTTCCGGAGAGATAGGGAAGCGAATAGACTGAAGCCACGCCGCCTTGACGATCCAGATGATCGGCCGTGTGGCGCCAATCGCTGAGCGGCGTGTAATCGTCGATCCCGATGAAATCGATATTGGAGTCGGACCATAGCGGATCGAGATGGAAGATCGCATCGCCCGTACCGTCCTGGGGCTGGTGCCCGAAATACTCCGACCAATCGGCAGCATAACCGATCTTCGCCTCGGGCAGCAGTATGCGGACTTCGGCAGCCAACGCGATCAGCTCGGAGACCGCGGGATACTCTGTGCGGGACGAGCGGATCTGGGTCAGCCCACGCATCTCCGATCCGATGCAGATCGAGTCGACGCCCCCGGCGGCGGCACCTAGGGCCGCTATATGAAGGATAAAGCGGCGCCAACCGAACTCCTCGGGTCCGCTATAGGTCACTCCGCCCGCGCCGATGGTGAAATCGCTGGCCGAGGCGGTGCCGAAAAACGCCGCCACTTCGGTAGAAGCGGCCGGGGTCTGGTCCGGGCTGCCCGCCACGCCGGGAGCAAACGAGGATGTGATCCGCCCACGCCACGGGATGGCCGGCTGGCCCTCGCCACCCGTATAGGGATCGCTCAAGGTGTTGTTGTCCTGGATGTCCATCAGCAGGAAGGGATAGAGGAGTACCTTCTGGCCGCGGCTTTGCACCTCTTGGATCGCACGGATCACCGAGCCGTCCGAGGGCGTGCCACCGAATATGGGACGCTCGGCTTCATCTAATCCAACTGTCTTCGCGGTTTGCGAAGTCAGGCCCGAGACGCTCCAGGCCTCGGGCTTGGACTTGCGACCCCGCTCCTCGACCCTGGGCTCGACTAGGCAGTCGCCACAGCGCAAATCGTTGCCATACCAGGTGACGATTATTGAGACGCTCTCGCAGGACGGTAGCTCCGCCTCAAGATCGTCTAGAGACTGCAAAAGGTCTGCCCGGCCCGAGGCGTTGTTCACATTAGCAAACTGGTTGCCGCCTTGCGGGAAGACATATTGCGCGGGCTCTGGATCAAGGACGAATTCGCCAGAGCCAGGCGAGAGTGCGACGCCACGGATAAGGCTCGACAGCCGCGCGCCCCGCTCGGGCCCGGCGTCATCGGAGTGGAGCGGCGGTGCGCGATAGACTTCAAAATTGAGTTGCGGGATCCGATTGCCGAAAGCTTCGACCGGCAGATCCTCGAAGACCACATAGGCCAGACCGCGATAGGCGGGAACTTGATCCGCACCCTCGACCGCCATGATCTTGGGATCGGGTTCCTGATCTTCCGAGCCGGTATACACCCGCATCGTCAGATCCTGGGTATCGAGCAATTGCCCATCGGCCCAGATCCGTCCGATCCGATCGATCGGCCCCTCGCAGAGCCCAACTGCAAAACTGATGGAATAGGAGAACTCGCGCACCCGCTGGCCGCCAGTGGCTTTACCCCCTTGGGTGGTGGTGCGCACATTCTCGAGATAGCGGGTCGCCCAGATCACCTGGCCAGAAAGCCTCATTCGACCATAGAGCTGCGCGATAGGCGCGCCTTCGGTCGAAGCTTGCAAACGGAGGCTACGGGCGCGGCCAACCTCCACCGGCTGCGAGCCAGTGCCAAGGATCTGTTGGTCGATAACGCCCCCCAGCGTGGCACCCGCCGCTTGGCCCAGGGCCGCGGCGCTGACGCCCAGGAAAGAACCGCCGATCGAACCGCCGACCGCAGAGCCTGCAGCCGACAATAGTAAGGTCGCCATGAGTTGTATCCTTAGATCGGATCAGCTCGGGATCCGGGGGAAGCGGAATGCACCTGCGAGACGGCGCATCCAGGCCGCGCCCAGCGAAGTCTCGCAGACTGCATGGCCGGAATAGGCATGGATCATCCGACGCCCCGCGATCGGACATATGCCGGAAAAGACTGCGAGATGCTTGGCGGGACCGCGTTCAAGCATGCGGAATAGCAGCACATCACCAGGGTGTGGATCTGTAACATAGGTCATATGGCGGAGAGCGGCACCGAGCAGCAAGTCCTCGCCTCGGGCCTCGCCCCAATCGGGGGTATAGGCGGGTGGAGTCTCGGGTTCGCCGCCGAAATGCTCGCGCCAGACACCGCGGATCAAACCGAGACAATCAGCGCCGGCTCCGCGGCAGCTTGCCTGATGGCAATAGGGCGTGCCGATCCAACCCCGAGCGAGCCGCAGGATCTTGGCCACAGTCTCGTCTTCGGCGGGGCTGCTTGACGGGTTAGACATGTAGCTCTCCTCCCATGCATGAGATCCGCAGATCATCCCTGCAGAAGCGAGCCGCCGTCATGGCCGCTGCCCGAGGGGTATCCGGCAGCGAAATCGTCGCCAGGCATATGTGGAAAGCCGCGAAAGTTCACAATATTTGCGAACTTGTCGCGGCATGTGGACAGGCGCTTGTCGCACCCAGCGACAACATCGAAGGTATCGCCAGGGGCGATTTCGATCCCAGGTGCGCGCCAAAGCTCAAAGAAGGCGCTTTCGGGATCGGAACGATGGAGCTTTACTTGCCCCTTTACATGCTGATTGCCTCCAGACGTCCAAATCAACACGCCTTCGGCAAACCACCCTGTCTGATAGCTATCGAGCCCGCTGGCGGTGAAACGATGCGAACCAGAGGCCGCCAGCACCACTCCCGCTCCTCGAAACGCAGGGTCTGAGGTATCGATCCCACAGCCACCTTCGCCAACGCGCAGATCGCAGCGCGGGTGATAGACCCGACCCGAGCGTTGGTTAAGGGCTTCCGAAAGCCCCACGACTTCCGCTTCAAAGGCTGTCGCGCTGCGCCGGATCTCGCCGATTTGACCTGTCGAAATGCGAAGCCGCTTCGTCACGTCGCTCCAATCGACGAGCCAAAGAACGACCTCGGCGCTATCGTAGAGGCCACGGACAATATCAGCCTCGATTATCGCTGTTGATTTGAGGGCGCCGGTAACGGCGTGGCTGTCGGTGCTAAGACCAGTGGAGCGTTCCACTACCCCGGCCTCCAACCCCGAGCCTGCGGTGAAGATCACACTCTCGAAAGTCAGATCCCTGTCATGATCGGTGAAACCCATCACGACCCCATCACTCCTGGTTAGCCTCCAACATCGCGCCAGGGTCGTGACCCCGCTCGCCAGATCCTGAGCCAGTCCATTTGGAAGTTTACGCATCAGACACGGATCTCCAGGATCGGCACCGAGGGGATCTCGCCCGCCTCGAATGCCGAGAGATTAACCTCGATAATGTCGCTGTCGAACCGGGCTGGAACATCGAACTCGAATCCGGCGGTAACGATCGCGTCCTGCGCTGGTGGTGTGGTCAAAGTGAC
>JBCDKL010000150.1:0-7791 GCA_038746695.1 Pseudomonadota bacterium
CGGCGTTTCATCCGTTTCAAGATCATATCGTCGCCCGCCTGCAGGCTGAGATGGAGATGCGGCATCAACCTGGTCTCGCCCGCGATCGCCTCGACCAGCGCGGGATCCGCCTCGACCTGGTCGATCGAACTGAGGCGCAGCCGCGGCAAATCGGGCACCATCCGCAGGATCCGCTGCACCAGGTCACCCAGCCCAGGCGCTCCAGGCAGATCAGCGCCCCAAGAGGTCAGATCCACCCCGGTCAGAACCACCTCGCGATAGCCATTGCCAACAAGCCGGGCGATCTGCTCGATCACCACGCCCGCCGGAACGCTGCGCGAATTACCCCGGCCATAGGGGATGATGCAAAACGTGCAGCGATGGTCGCAGCCGTTCTGGATCTGCACATAGGCCCGCGCCCTTGTCCCGAAACCGTCGATCAGATGCCCAGCCGTTTCGCGAGCCGAGAGGATGTCATCGACCTGCACCCGTTCGGTCTCGCCGATGAAATCAGGGGTAAGAGCGGTCCAAGTCTCGGCCCGCATCTTTTCGAGATTGCCGATCACGCGGGAGACTTCGGGCATTTCGGCGAAGGTCTCGGGTTCGGTTTGGGCAGCGCAGCCAGTGACGATAATCTCGGCATCGGGATGATCTGCACGCAGCCTGCGGATCCGCTGGCGGGCCTGGCGAACGGCCTCTGCCGTCACGGCGCAGGTGTTCACGACTACCGCATTCTCCAGCCCGGCCGCGCGGGCGAGCCCGTTCATCGCCTCGGTTTCATAGGCGTTGAGCCGGCAGCCGAAGGTCTCGAAGACCGGCGCGGTCATTGGGTGGCGGCCAGGATGAACTCAGGCGGGAGAGTCCCCTCGAAGACCGCAGCCACGGGGCCGGTCATCACCACATGTCCGTCGCTTTCGCGCCATTCGATCTGGAGCGTGCCGCCATCGAGCAACACCTCGACTTTCCGGCCGGTCAGGCCCCGGCGCACTGCGGCAACCACCACCGCGCAGGCGCCCGAGCCACAGGCCTGGGTGATCATGCCGCCCCGCTCCCAAACCCGAACGCGGATCCGGTCGGGTGCAAGAATTTTGCAGAACTCGACATTGGTGCGTTCGGGGAACATCTGGTGATGCTCCCATTGCGGGCCGTCAATAGCGAGATCCACTGCATCGAGGTCATCGATGAAAAGAACGCAATGCGGGTTGCCGACACTCACGGCACCGGGGCTTCCGGGCAGCGGTAGTGCGGCTGTGTCGGCCGCACGAGCCAGAGGGATTTCCTGCCAGTCCAGATGTACCGGGCCCATATCGACCGAGATCAGACCCTCTCCTTGGCGGGTCGCGGCGAGCCGACCATTTGCGGTGATCAGATCGAGCGCATCAGAACTCAGTTCGCCCATCAGAAGATCGGCGATACAGCGCGTGGCATTGCCACAAGCCCCAGCGGTCGAGCCGTCGGAATTCCAGAAACGGATTTCGGCGGCGGCGGTCTCGCAGGGCCAGATCTCGGCAAGCTGGTCGAAGCCTACGCCGCGATGCCTGTCCCCGATTGCGCGCACCAATGGCGGCGTCAGCGGCACCGGATGGGTGCGCTGATCGATCACGACGAAGTCGTTGCCGAGCCCGTGCATCTTGCGAAACGCCAGAGGGGCCGACTCCAAGGGGCCGATCCTGGTCATTCGGCGCATATAGCGCCCAGGAGGGAAGAACGCCAGAGGGGTGGGAATGGCCGAAATAGGCCCGAGCCTACGGAGACCGCAACGCAGGCCAGATCGGGAGGCGACGCAGTGATCCCATTCCTCGCACCTTGGGCAAGGATGCAGGTGGCAGGAATGAGTGCCTATGGCCACATTCCGGAGGAACGGTATCCGCGAAAAGTGACCTATGATAAAGATAGACGGAGCCAATCAGCGGCTGACAGATGCGCTTGGGAAACGCGTCTCGGTTTGACGTCTCGCCCCGGCAATCTCCGCTTGACCGTTCGGCGATCTGGGCCTACGTCTCCGCGGGTCGCCTAGGCAGGGTTGACTGCGGCGAGATAGTTGTCGGAGCGGTTTCCGGTGACGGTGAGGGCGGGTAGCTCAGCGGTAGAGCAGCTGACTTTTAATCAGCTGGTCGTGGGTTCGATCCCCACCCCGCTCACCACATCTCTCTGATTTAGTGAATAATATCGCATCTCACCGGGTCTAGGTTGCGACATCGTAGCAGAGTCGCGCAGGCTAAATTCTGCGATCGACGGGTCGCGCGGCGCGAAACCATGCTATAGGCTTTTGCCAGGCATCCTGTTCGAAATCGGAATGGAGACCGAGATGGCCGACGTGAACCGCGGCAACCGACCGCTTTCCCCCCACCTCCAGGTCTATCGCCCGCAGATCACCTCGATGCTCTCCATCCTGCATCGGGCGACGGGGGTTGGCCTGCTGGTCGGTGCGGCTGGCGTGGTCTGGTGGCTATTGGCTGCGGCGACTTCGGCGGAGCATTTCGCCCTGGCCGATGCGGTGCTGACATCCTGGATCGGCACGCTGGTGATGTTGGGCTCGGCCTGGGCGCTTTGTTATCACTTTGCGAACGGTATCCGGCATCTGATCTGGGATATGGGGCTGGGATTCGAGCTCGATCAGGTCACGAAATCAGGCTACGCCGCACTAGGAGCCTCGGTGGCTCTGACACTCGCCCTGATCGTGTTGGGCTGAGGGAGGGGGCGAAGATGGGCTATCGCACGCCATTGCAATACGCGACCGGGCTCGGCTCCGGCAAATCCGGCACGCATCACTGGTGGTCGATGAGGATCTCATCGGTCGCATTGATCCCGCTATCGATCCTGTTCGCGGTGCCCTTCGCTGGCGCTCTCGGCGGCAGCCACGAGGAGGTTCTGGCGCTCTATGGCAATCCGCTCCATGCGATCGTCGCCGCTTTGTTCATCGCCGTAAGCTTCCATCACATGATGCAAGGTTTGCAGACGGTGATCGAGGACTACATACATGCTCCTGCGTGGCGCACGGGGGCGATGCTGGCCAATTCGATGGTCTGCGGGCTGCTCGGCTTCGCCGGGGTCTTCGCCGTCATGAAAATCGCATTTACCGCCTGAGGATTTCCCATGGCAGCTTACGAGTTCACCGATCATACATATGACGTCGTCGTCGTTGGTGCGGGCGGCGCGGGGTTGCGCGCCACGCTGGGCATGGCCGAACAGGGTCTGAAGACCGCTTGCGTGACGAAAGTCTTCCCGACCCGCTCGCATACCGTGGCGGCCCAGGGCGGCATCGCCTCTAGCCTTGCGAATATGGGCCCGGACCATTGGCAGTGGCATATGTATGACACGATCAAGGGCTCGGACTGGCTGGGCGATATGGATGCGATGGAGTATCTCGCCCGCAACGCGCCCGAGACGGTGCTGGAGCTAGAGCATTACGGCGTGCCGTTCAGCCGCAATGAGGAAGGCAAGATCTACCAGCGCCCGTTCGGCGGGCATATGACCGAGTTTGGCGACGGCCCCCCGGTGCAGCGCACATGTGCCGCCGCAGACCGGACCGGCCACGCGATCCTTCATACGCTCTATGGCCAGAGCCTGAAGAAGAACGCGGAATTCTTCATCGAGTATTTCGCCACCGATTTGATCATGTCGGATGACGGGCAGTGCCAGGGGATCATCGCCTGGAAGTTGGACGATGGGACAATGCATCGGTTCTCGTCGAAAATGGTGGTGCTGGCGACCGGCGGATATGGCCGCGCCTATTTCTCGGCCACCTCGGCGCATACCTGCACCGGCGATGGCAATGGGATGGTGGCCCGGGCTGGGATCCCTCTGCAGGATATGGAGTTCGTTCAGTTCCACCCGACCGGCATTTATGGCGCGGGCTGTCTGATCACTGAGGGCGCGCGCGGCGAGGGCGGCTATCTGACTAATTCCGAGGGTGAACGCTTCATGGAGCGCTATGCACCCTCCGCCAAGGATCTTGCCAGCCGCGATGTCGTCTCGCGCTGCATGACCATGGAGATCCGCGAGGGCAGAGGGGTGGGCGCCGATGGCGATCACATCCACCTCAATCTCAACCACCTGCCGCCCGAGCAATTGGCGCTGCGCCTGCCGGGGATCTCGGAGACCGCGAAGATCTTTGCTGGTGTCGATCTGACCCGTGAGCCGATCCCGGTGCTGCCGACCGTGCATTACAACATGGGCGGTATCCCGTCGAACTATTGGGGCGAGGTGGTCAATCCAACCGAGGATGACCCGCATGCCATCGTGCCGGGGCTCATGACCTGTGGCGAGGCGGCGTCTTGCTCGGTGCATGGTGCGAACAGGCTCGGCTCGAACTCGCTGACCGATCTGGTGGTCTTCGGGCGCGCGGCGGCGATCAAAGCTGGCGAAGTGGTCGATGCGGATGCACCGAACCAATCGTTCAACCCGGTCAGCGTCGACGAAGCGATGGACCGGTTCGACCACCTGCGCCACGCCAAAGGCTCGACCCCGACGGCGAGCCTTCGGGGCAGCCTCCAAAAGGCTATGCAGGAGGATGCTGCAGTGTTCCGCACCTCCGACTCGTTGAAACAGGGCTGCGACAAGATCTCTCGCATCGACGCGATGTTCGATGATGTGAGCGTGACCGACCGTTCACTGATCTGGAACTCCGACCTGATGGAGACGCTGGAATTGGGCAATCTCCTGCCTAACGCGCTGGCGACCGTCTACTCGGCCGAAGCTCGCCAGGAAAGCCGCGGGGCCCACGCCCATGAGGACTATCCTGACCGCGACGATAAAAACTGGCGCGTTCACTCGCTCTGCTGGGTCAATGGAGAGACCCGCATGGGCTACCGTCCGGTCATCACCGACCCGCTGACGCCAGAGAATGAAGGCGGTATTCCGAGGGCTAAGATCGCCCCAAAGGCACGGGTCTATTGAGATCTGGCCGAAGGCTGGTGCCACAATCAGCGGCAGGCCACCATCACCAGGCAGTCTGGGCGCATCAGAGTGCTCCCATGTCCCACTAGGTGTTTTGCGAGCAAATAATCGAACAGCCGGACCAGTGAGCAGTGGAAGCAATCGGCAAGGTTCAGGCGCTTTCCTCGAGAAACTGTTGCGAACGCAGTGGAATAAGTGTCGAGGGCCCTCCGGTCGGCTCGCGCACCTCGGCCCGCGGTATTCCGGCGCGTACATCATTAACTCCGCTGCGCTCTCTGACATCTGAACCTCACAGAAAGGTTTTCAGACGAGATCGGCGGCAGATTAGTTTCGGGCAGGGCACCACTATGCCGCTGACCTACGGCCTGATCTTGAGACCGATCTACAGCGGGCCATAGACTTCGGCCACAAATATGGGACCACTGCCAACAGGGACTTCCGGATGACTTATCAGGATTTCAGTACCGGCAGGATTGGCATAGAAACAGCGCAGGCAATGAGAGAAAGAGAAGATGCCTGACTGGTCCCCCCCGGGCACACGCAGCGATGAAGAGATCGAGCGGATCCGCAGCCATCGGGCCGCGCGGGCCATCTCCCATGTCACACGGCTTGCGATGGGAGAGACCGAGCGGCATTGCCCGATCTGCGCCTATCAGGGCATGTTTTCACCGGTCCGGCACAAGCCCGAGATCTGGTGCCCTCAATGTGACAGCCGCCCCCGGCACCGGTTGTTGAAACTTTGGATGGATCGCGAGATGCGCCTGCTTGAAGGTGCTGAGGTTCTGCATTTCGCCGCCGAGCCTTGGATGCGCGACTGGTTCGAAGCGAAAGGCGCGCATTACGTCACCGCCGATCTGAACGACCGGTACGAGTTGCAGCTCGACATAACCGAGATCGCTCTGCCCGATGCCAGCCGGGACATGGTGATCGCCAATCACGTGCTCGAGCATGTCGACGATGCCAGGGCGCTGGCCGAGATTCACCGGATCCTGCGCCCCGGCGGGCAAGCGGTCCTAACCGTTCCGATGATCGAGGGTTGGGACGAAACCTACGAAAACACCGCGTTGACCACTGAGGGCGAGCGGCGCCTGCACTACGGCGATCCAGATCATCTGCGCTTCTATGGACGGGATGTTCGCGAGCGGATCACCGCTCAGGGTTTTGATCTCTCGATGTTCGTTGCCGAAGAACCCGATGTCTCGCGCCATGCGCTCCACCGGGGTGAGCGTGTGTTCGTCGGTACCAAGTGACCAGCTACCTCCATATCGGACTGCAGAAGACCGGGACTACCTGGCTGCAGCGTCTGCTTCTGCTCAACGCTGCCCGGTTGGAAGGCCGCGTTGCCCTGGCGGTGAAGGGAGAGCCGACGCAGGATCTGATGCGCGCCTGCCTCGACTGGATCGAGGGCGGGGACAGTATGGCGCCAGTCCGAAACGCGGCGGAGGTGCTGGCCGAAAGGCTCGATCCGAAGGCGCCGATTGCGCTGATCTCCGACGAGAACTTCATCGGACGCAATATCTTTTCCAACACAGGCGATCTGACAAGTTGGGCCGCTGCCCTGCTGCCCGAGATTGCCGCCGCGCTCGGCCCGGATACCGAGGTCATCTGCTACACGCGCGCTTGGGCTGCCTGGACCGCCAGCGTCCATAATCAATCCGTCAAGATCCGCGGAGAGACAAGGGATCTCGACACGTTCCGCACCGCGATCCCTTTCCCGGCCGATTGGGAGGAGATAACTGCGGCCCTGGCCCGCCGGATCGCGCCGATTCCCTTGCATGTGATCTCCATGGAGTACGATCTCTCCACACCCTTCGGTCTGGGCGATGGATTGCTCCGGCGGCTCGATCTTGGCGATATCATGCAGGATCTCCAACGTCCCCACGGCCCCTCGAACCGATCTCTTGGCCCTGGGGCCCTGAATTTCCTGCTTGCGGCAAATCGCTCCGGCCTGAACCCGGGCGTACTGGCTAAGGTTCGCCGGCTTGTGCTCGACAATCGCGATCTCTTCGTTAGTTTCGCAGAGAGACCGCGCAACTGAGCTAGGTAAGGAGCAGGTCATGGTCGAATTCACGCTACCCAAAAACTCGCGGATCACGGTCGGGAAAACCTGGCCAAAGCCCGAGGGCGCGACCAATTTGAAGACCGTGAAAGCCTATCGCTGGGACCCGGATAGCGGCGAGAACCCGCGGCTTGATACCTATTTCGTCGATCTCGATACCTGCGGTCCGATGGTGCTGGACCTGATCATCAAGATCAAAAACGAGATCGACCCGACCTTCACCTTCAGGCGTTCGTGCCGCGAGGGGATCTGCGGCTCATGTTCGATGAATATCGACGGGACCAACACGCTGGCCTGTTTGAAGCCGATCGACGAGATCAAGGGTGATGTGAAGATCTATCCGCTGCCGCATATGCCGGTGGTGAAGGATTTGGTGCCGGATCTCACCCATTTCTATGCCCAGCATGCCTCGATCCAACCCTATCTCGAAACCAAGACGCCCGAGCCCGAGAAGGAATGGCGTCAGACCGCCGAGGATCGCGAGAAGCTCGACGGTCTCTATGAGTGCGTGATGTGCGCCTGCTGTTCGACCTCCTGCCCCAGCTATTGGTGGAATGGCGACCGCTATCTCGGGCCGGCAGCACTGCTCCACGCCTATCGCTGGCTGATCGACAGCCGGGATGAGGCAACGGGTGAGCGGCTGGATTTCCTCGAGGATCCGTTCCGGCTCTATCGTTGCCACACGATCATGAACTGCGCGAAGACCTGCCCAAAGGGTCTGAATCCCGCCAAGGCAATTGCCGAGATCAAGAAGATGATGGTCGAACGGCAGATGTGAGGGCCAGAGCGATCTCTTCGTCGATTTCGGGTATCTGCTCTTCCCGACCTATCTGTTCGGTAAGATCGATGTCGAA